>CALMSP010000025.1 GCA_937872405.1 uncultured Saprospiraceae bacterium
GACGCTCTTCCGATTTATAGCAATCAGCGCAGATATAGCCAGCGAAAGGAGTATTTTTTGCATTGTGCATCAGATTTTTTTAGTGTTCAAATAAAGTTATTTGGCAAATTTGCATTTTATTTTCAACATCAAATAGCCGATTTTTATGCTTTTTAGTCTTGTCAAAATTTGTTTTCATCTAAAAAATGATGCATGAGCATCGAAAAGATAACTTTTAGTGCGCAAATACGCTTAAATTTGGTAAATAAATAACGATACAATTAAAAGCTAAAAATAGCTTCTAACAACCAGCGCAATTTTCAAAAAAATGGGACAATTCTTCAAATTCTTATTTGCTTCCTGCCTTGGCGTTCTATTAGCCATGTTTGTTTTATTTGGCATTGGCAGCTTGGTAATAGTAAGTATTGCCAGCCAAGCAGATAAACCGGCAAAAGTACAGCCCAATTCGGTGCTGCACCTTACTTTTCCGCAGCCCGTACCAGAAAAGACGAACAACATCCAGGTGGTGAGCTTCCGCCCTGCCGACAGCAAAATTCTCGGCTTGCATGATATGCTACGTGCACTGGAACAGGCTAAAACGGATGACAACATCAAAGGTGTGTTTTTGGAGGCCCCCAACGGCGTGCAGGCAGGCATGGCTACCGTCAATACCCTCCGCGATGCGCTTGAGGATTTTCGAAAAACAGGAAAATTCGTTGTGACTTACGGCGATTATTATACGCAGGGTTCGTACTACTTGGCAACCGTCTCCGAAGATATCATCCTGAATCCCAACGGATTAGTAGATTTCAGGGGCTTCTCAGCACAAATTCCATTTTATAAAAACATGCTGGATAAAATCGGCGTGGATATGGAAGTCTTCTATGCGGGTAAATACAAAAGCGCTACCGAACCATTCCGGCGCACCAATATGTCGGCAGAAAATCGAGAACAAGTTCGGGAATATCTGGATGAAACATATCGCGAATTTTTGTCGGATATTGCGCGTACACGCAGCAAAGGTCTGAGCGACATTCGCCGCATGGCGGATCAGTACGATGGGTTCCTACCAGATCGGGCCTTAGAATCGGGTGTGGTGGATCGGTTAGGCTATCGGGAAGATGCTATGAACATCATGCGCCAGAAATTAGGCTTAAAGAGTGATGAAAAAGTCAAATTACTTACCCTGACATCCTACTTTAAAAACAAGCCGCTCAAGCCGGATTATAGCGTAAAGGATAAAATAGCCGTGGTGTACGCGGAGGGTACCATTCTGGATGGAAAAGCAGAATATGGTTCTGTTGGTTCAACCGATTACATCAAAATATTGCAGGAGGTGCGCCGCGATAAGCGCGTAAAGGCCGTGGTATTGCGCATCAACTCACCTGGTGGTAGTGCTATTGCCTCTGAAAACCTCTGGTACGAAGTGCAGCAAATCAAAGAACTTGGCAAACCGGTAGTGGTATCCATGGGTGATTATGCAGCCTCTGGCGGCTATTACATCGCTTGCCTGGCTGACACTATCGTGGCCGAACCCGTTACGCTTACTGGGTCTATTGGGGTATTTTCTGTGATTCCTATTGCCCAAAAAATGCTAAACGACAAACTGGGTATCAATTTTGATACGGTCAGCACTGGCCCATTCTCAGTTGGAATTAGCCCAACAATTGCCATGAGCGAAGCCGAGAAAAAGCTCATGCAGACCCGCACCGACCAAAGCTATGCGTTCTTCCTGAAGCGGGTAGCCGAGGGGCGCGGCATGAGTCCGGACCAAGTTAATGAGATCGCGCAAGGACGCGTCTGGACGGGCCTCAAAGCCAAGGAAATTGGGTTGGTGGATGAAATCGGAGACTTAAATAAAGCATTGGAAATTGCCGCCCACATGGCAGGCCTCCCCAAATACCGCCTCAGCGAATACCCACGTACCAAGGAACCTCTGCAGCAGCTTTTAGAATCCCTGACCAACACGGAAGAAGCAGCTACCGAAGCTATCATCCGTCAAAAATTTGGCAACTGGTATCCTTACTATCAAACGCTCAAAGAGATCCACGATACGAAAGGGGTGCAGGCAAGGCTGATGTTTATTATTCCATTTCGTTGATTCGTAGTTGATTATATTTAGAATGTTTTCAGAATATAATTCCAATTACCTGACGGATGCTTGCGGGCATCGGTTAGGTAATTTTTACATATATCGCAAGATTTGTTCTTAGTCAAACTTCTTTCCCTTTCAACTGTTAGAAACACCGAAATGCTATTATACATGAGAAACTACTTATCGCTGATCAAATTTAGCCATACCATATTCGCGCTACCCTTTGCGCTGCTTGGTTTTTTTTTAGCTACGCTCACAGAAGGTATTAGTTTTAGCTGGCGTCTATTTTTGCTGGTATTGCTGTGCATGGTCTTTGCGCGCAGCGCCGCGATGGCCTTCAATCGCTACCTCGACCGAGATATTGACAAAAAAAATCCGCGCACAGCCACCCGAGAAATTCCAGCAGGTGTCATTTCCGCACAAGCCGCGCTCTTGTTTGTTATTGCCAATAGTGCGCTGTTTATAGGCGTTACTTGGTTTATCAATCCTATTTGTTTTGCGTTATCTCCGGTTGCGCTGGGCATTATACTTAGCTATAGCTACACCAAACGGTTCACGTACTTGTGCCATTTCGTACTCGGTCTTGGCTTATCGTTAGCCCCTATTGGCGCTTATCTGGCGGTAAGTGGTGGTTTTGACTTGATTCCGATATTATATTCGATAGCGGTACTGTTGTGGGTATCTGGTTTTGATATTATTTATGCTTTACAAGATGAAGATTTCGACAAATCATTACAATTATATTCTGTGCCTGTAAAATTGGGAAAACAAAATGCCCTCCGCCTATCGGCTTTATTACATATCATTTGCGCAGGCATTATACTTACAGCAGGTTATTTACTAACACAGTCTTATCCGTCCTTCGAATGGCTGCACTGGATTGCAGCTGCTTTATTCATTACTATGCTTTATTATCAACATAGTTTAGTCAAACCCAACGATTTGAGTCGCGTCAACATAGCATTTTTCACTACCAATGGCTTTGCCAGCGTCCTATTTGGTGTGCTTATGATATTAGATATTTACTTTTAAGTGCATAGAAATAAACACTTGCTTGAAAACACCTTTTTGTAAAACTTTGATTTTTATAGCTTTTTGTTCTTCAAAACAGCATTATATGACGTCATCTTGCCTCAAAAAAGATGCAATCTCCCAATACAACATTCTGATTTTCAAAAATTTGCACCAATTTCAAGCGTAAAAGACGCATTTAAATTTCATTAAACGCTTATTTTTCAATCCCTTCCGGCACTTTTTAATGGATACAGAATAGCTTGGTCTAATGTGTATCGTCGTCTAAAATCTAATTTTGGGCATCAGGCATCTTACAAGGTATTATTTTCCAAATGGTATAGCCACCCCTAACCAAGGTGCAACTACCAAGGTTCTGAAAGATGATACAGAGCCAAGCATACCATAGTCCAATGAAATCTTACTCCAAACAGTTCTTCCACCTAAAAGGACAAGGTTCAAATCTTGAACAAAATAACCTTCCATTATTAGGTACCCCTTTGTACCAGTGCGTAGCATACCACCAACTATCACCAGCCCTGGGCTACCAAGCCCTAAAGTAATATTTTTGTCGCGGTTTCCGAGCGTCGCCACACCATAGCCAAGCACACTTCCTGAGCTATTTTCCGAACCAATAGTTACAAACCCCACCCCGCCTATTCCTAAGTTGAATACATCCTCTTTGATAGGAAAAGACACCTTGGGTGTAATCCATACAACGGTTGAGGAGACGGTGCCTGCTAAGAATAAAAATGCAGGGAAAATACCTCCACCTATGGAAATCTGGTCGGTCAGCCCAATATTTGCCTGATTAAAAAATATCCATGTATTTTGATAATAGCCTTCGCCCTTGCGCAATCCATGGCCGGTAGGCGCAAGAAAGTAGCGCGTGGACTGCGGATGTTCTGACCAGTACTGCCCGTGTTTAATGCCTTTAGGGTTTATCTCGCGCATCAATCGAATGCTTTGTATGAGCAGGGTGATAGTGCCTATATTTTGCGTTTGTAATACTAACTGTTCGCCATTAATCTCTATAATTTTTCCGATGTATTCATTATCATCCAGCGTTTGAATTTGCCAGAGTTTAAGCGTGTCCTGCGATGCATCCTGCGCATAAGTGGTGCTACTAATCCATAAACACATGAATAGAACAAAGTACATGACATAGATCGTTTTAATAAGGATAAATCTTTTGTTTGGGCACAAGATAATAAAATTATATTTTATACAAAAATAAATCACAAAATATATTGCCAATGCAAGCATCTAATTTCAAAATTGTATCAGCGAGCAAGGAGTGTAGGCATTTGTTAAAAACAATCGAAAATACTATCTTCGTATGATGAAAACATATCGGCTCGACCAAACCGCTTTTGCTAACTTCGATATTTTGAAAAAATACTTGCTATGAGTATCTCCACTATTCGCAAACAGCACAACTAAAACCCGCAAATTTTCGTTATTTTTGTAAAAAATAATTGATATGATTACAGAAAATATGCTTGAACGCATCACACTGAATCCGGAAATTTGTCAGGGCAAACCAGTCATTCGCAACATGCGATTTTCTGTAGCTCAGTTATTGGAATTACTGGCTGCAGGCATGACCTATGAGGAAATACTAAATGACTACCCTTATCTGGAAGTTGAAGATATCTATGCGTGTTTGCTTTTTGCTGCCCGTATGGCAAATGCCAAAAATATCATCCCTGTTGCTGCCTGATGTATGCATAGGTTCATCATTGACACGCAACTGCCCCCGCAATTAGCCGCCTGGCTGAATACGCAAAACCTGGATGCGATTCATACCACTTCCTTTCCTAATGGGCACCTCCTGACAGATGCAACGATAAGGAAAGTAGCCATCGAAGAAAAGCACATTATTATAACCAAGGACAGCGATTTTTACGAGCATTTCCTGGCGAAAGGTGCGCCGCCCAGCGTGTTATTATTACAATTCGGGAATATCAGGAATGACGACTTGCTGTATCATATCGAACAGGCCCTTCCCAATATTACTACTTTATTTAGTTCCAGCGCTAATTTGATTATACTTGATCGAGTACAACTGATCGCTTACTGATGCTGATTTTTTAAAATGCTGGACATCAGTTGCAAAAGCCCTTTCAGTGTCTTCATGCCAGTGCGTTCGCTAAAATGCATCCATGTATTCCAATCCCCCATTTTTCGTATCTTCACCCTATGTCCACACCCTGCAAAATCATCTCCGCCGGGGCGGGCAAATCCTTTTGCGAAAACGAAAAAAAAATACTATCTTCGAGATATGAAAACATATCGTTTAGATCGCACCGCTTTCTCCATGCGAAAACAGGCTACCTAAAATAAGAAACTTTTTCTTGAAAACAACCGTTTTAATATTTGTGTTGATGTTTTAATTTAAGTTTTATGACGATCGAAATCAGCGAACAAGAACTACGCGCCGCCCAACTCGACGAAGCTTCCATCCGAATGGAGATAGCTATTTTATTGTATCAGCGTGGTGGCTTTTCACTTGGCAGAGCCAGCCAGTTTGCCCATATGAATAAAATAGAATTTCAGGAAGAATTGGGTAAACGACACATTCCCCTCAATTATGATTTAGAAGAATTAGAATATGATGCTCGAACCCTGGGTTTGAAATAAGATGATAATTGTAAGTGATACCACGCCGTTCAGTAACCTGTTGCAAATCGACGAATTAGGGTTGCTCTCCACACTTTACCAGCAAATCATTATTCCTACCACCGTATTTAGCGAATTAAAAATATTGGAAAAAAGAGGTTTTTCTATTCAAAGTGGCATCAACGCCGGTTGGATTATTATAAAATCGCCACAATATTATGATGTAGTAAATGAATTATTAACATTCATAGATCCAGGTGAATCGGAAGCAATCGCTTTAGCCATTGAATTACAAGCGGATTATTTACTGATGGATGAAAAAGAGGGCCGTCAAGAAGCTCGTGCCCGCGCCATTCCTGTTATTGGAACGCTGGGTATTCTTCTCGAAGCTAAAAAACGGGGGCTAATTCCAAATGTAAAAACTAAGATGGACGCACTGAGGAATATCAATTACTGGATTAGCGAGGAATTGTATCAGCAGATGTTGGTGCTGGCGGGGGAGTGATGTTGTTCGAGTACTTCCTTATCCCCGATTCGTTCAATAATTTCTATGATAGAGCTCGGATTTGCTGTTTGGCCAGGTGGTTTTTATTGTAAAAATAAGGAAATGTTGCGAAAATCGCAATTTAAGAATAGGATTAAAAAAGCCGCCATTTTACAGTTTTTACTATATTTGTCACAAACCCTACACAATGGCATCAGAAAAAGACGGACTATTACAGGAAGAAGATCATATCATTCAAAAACTCAATTTTTTACGCAAGGAAAGAACCATCGCTTCCGATGCGGGTGTAAAGTTTACGCTGCAAATGCAGATAAAAGAGGCAGAAAAGGACTTGGAAGAGGTTAGAGCTAAAATTGCCAAAACCGATGCTCTGGAAAATTCAATGTCTATTGAACCGCCAAATACAATGCCTATCATTCAGAATGATAATAAAACCCGTTATGATAAATTCGTTGATAAATTAAAAAATAATCGCTTTTGGGTTATTATCATAATCGCTTTCGTTGTCATTGGAGGTATTGGAACTTTGGTAGAATTGATTAAAAATACTCAAGAAATTTTACCAATAGATAAAGATAAACCCGAAATAATTACATCAGAAAATTCTACTAAAACGACGGAGGAAAGTACAAAGCCTACTGAACCACGAGTTATCAAAGAATCGGATCCAACTCCTTCTAAACCAATCACCAAAGGAGAACCTGTAAAAAAAATAATTTCAATAACCTTATTAGTCAATGCCGAATTTGAAAACGCAGAAATTACCATCAACGGCAATCGCGTTTATCCACTGACAGAAAGTACGCCTACTTTTAAAAAACTAAATATCGAATATAATGTTGCAGGATATGAAGTCGTTTTCAAAACGACAAATAAAACTTGCACCAAACAATTTTCCATCGCAGAAAATGAATTAAATAACCCTATTACAATTCCAGTATCATGTACCAATTAAAAACCCTATTGACTACCATTTTATTTAGCCTGATTGCCAATGCTTTATGTGCTCAGGCTGATCTTTGCGACAACTGCTACATTTGGGAATTCACTACCGATAGCGGCGAAAGAGACCAAACCACTCGCCTTTTGTCGAATGACATTGAAGATATTCTCAGCCAATACAGCAGTTGCAAAGTATTACAACGCTCCCGCTACGCCAAGCTGCAAGAACAAATCAACAACGAAAAAGCCATTCAATCGCTCAGCGGTGCGAATGCTCAAATTAAAACCGAACTCAAAACCATCCAGGCAAAGCGTGTCATTTTTGGCTCGGTGAATCGTGATTTTCAAGGAAATGTAGCCCTGCGCCTTTCTTTTGAAAACTTACAAACTTCACAAGTAAAAAGTAATACTGTTTTCCTTACCGGAGATGATTATTATAATTTTGAAAAGCGAAAATTAAAACTGACGGCGTTTATTAATTCTTTCGTGAATCCAGATGGGAAATTACCGACGCCTACTCAGAGCGGAGGCACGACAACCGCTTCAACGCAAGAATGCTCCAGAGATGACATGCCGTTTCAAAAAGAAGAAACAGCATTCATTGGAAAAGCTAAAATAGAATTGTGTCAATGTTATTTTTATAATAAAAAAGTAACTTGTCCTTTAATTATCAAAAATTTAGCCGAATATCCATTTGGTTTTGATTTAGATGCAAATAATATACATAGAATCAATAGCAGTTCAAGGATAATCATAGATTATGGAAAGGATTATATTGCATCCAAAAGTACATTTATGTCGGCTTCTTCAGATATTAGTGCTAAGGGGGAACTTCCTTTGGCTAAATATGGTGTTCCCGCTCAACTTATATTTGATGTTCCTTCAACCCAATCTAAAGTAATTGAATCTATTGAAATATCCTGTCTGGTGGGAAGCACTCTAAAGAAAATAACTTTTGTTGACGTCCCCTTAGTACACGGACCACCGCCCACTCGATAGGCAGCCTACTGCGGTTAGCATGCCAAGTACTAACCGCAGTTTTTGAAACTTCCTCTTGCAAATCCACCCTATTTTCCGTATTTTTGAAAAAAAGAAAATGCATATGCAAGCAACGCTTATAAAAGAAGTGGATAAATTGAGTCGCCCCGAGAAGCTAGAATTGGCGCATTATTTGTTGGATGCGTTGGCAGTGGAAGACGATGCCGAACTCAGCCCAGCGCAACAAGCGGAACTGGAAAGCCGCTGGCAGGAAATCGAAGCCGACCGCGCCGAATTGTACACCGGCTCCCAACTGAGCGACGAACTCAAAGAAAAATATGGCTGGAACATTTCGCTACCATAAAGCGGCTCGCAAAGCTGAATTTTTCTGCGTTTCCGCATTACATTATTTATCAGAAGCGTAAAAAGACTATTTATATTCTGGCAGTTTACCATAAAAAACGTTTGAGGCATTGGGAAAAGCGGGCCTGAATAACGTGAAACTTACCCATCCGCTTTTTCGTTATTCAAAAAAACATTTGTTATGCAAGCCATTCGCACCATACAAAAGCCAACCACCGGGGCATTGACCATCCAAATACCGGAGGCATTTATTAATCAGGAGTTGGAAATCATCATTTTATTGCCGCAGCAAGTATCTGATAATCAAGATCAGGTAGCCGAGCACACCGAGCGGTATTTGATTGCACAGCAATTCAAGGGGAATGCAATATATCCAGATTACCCCACCAACAAGTATGACGTTTATGAGCAGTAAGGCTGTTTTTGTGGATAGCTCCATTTTGATTGAATATTACAAAAATACACAGACGGCGTTATTGGACAAACTGCTTGATACACAGCATATTCAAGTTTGCATTAGTCAAATTGTGGTAAGCGAGTATTTATTTCATTGTCTGGGAATAGACGGTGGCAAATCTCCTCTTTCCGTGAAACAGGCTAAGTCAATTGCGACCGTTTTATCGAATGGCAATCATGCTGTATTTTTGAAACAATTCTCCTATTTACAAGACAGTAATCTACTCGTTGAACGTGTACCAGAGCTTATGTCTCAATATAATTTGTTACCGAATGATGCGCTGATTCTTTCACTTTGCCAAATACACCAAATTCCGGCTGTTGCCAGCTATGATACTGATTTTAAAAATGCTTGTGTAGGTTTAAATATAGCTTTATTACAAAATGTAAGCGATTATAATAATTTCTTAAAAGACAATCATTAAATTCCATTACTCCGCTCCTTCCTTTTTCTTATCTTCACCCCATGAATCCATACCGTTTAGACCGCACCGCTTTTACCATTCAAACCTTTGCAGCGTCAGCACACCAGCGCGCCTATTGGCTCACCCGTAGCCCCCGCGAGCGACTGGCGGCAGCTTGGTATCTCATTTGCTCGGCGTATAATTTGGATCGTTCCAAACCGCAACGCTTAGACCGCACCGCTTTTGACATGCGAAAACAGAATGTATGAGAAGCGATATTTTCAATGAAGATTTTCAAGATTTTATTCGCGCACTAAATGACTGTGAAGTTCAATATATTTTAGTCGGCGCGTATTCCGTCATTCTTCACGGCTATGCCCGCACGACAGGCGACATGGACATCTGGGTGAATCCAACTGCTGAAAATTATCAACGATTAGTAAAAGCTTTCAATGAATTTGGTTTACCCATTTTTGATATGACTTTAACAAAATTCTTACAAACAGAAGATTATGATGTATTCACCTTTGGCAGACCGCCAGTTTGCATCGAAATTTTGACAAAATTAAAAGGATTGTCTTTTGAAAATGCTTATAAAAATGCAGAATGGTTTGAAATTGAAGCAAATTTATCGGTACGCGCTTTACGACTTTCTGATTTAATAGCCGCAAAAAAAGCAGCCGGACGAGCCAAAGATTTAGACGATTTAGAAAATTTAATTACGTAAAGTATCGTCAGGGCTTCCAATCCACATCATTCCTCTTTTCCCAAATTCCATCACTCCAATCCTCCATTTTCCGTATCTTCACCCCATGTCCACACACTTCAAAATCATCTCCGCTGGGGCGGGCAGCGGCAAAACCTATC
>CALMSP010000026.1 GCA_937872405.1 uncultured Saprospiraceae bacterium
GGGGCTTAATTTTAAGCCGTTTATTTCCAGAAAATCCTGTAATTGGAATTGTAGGCGCATATATGGGTGGACGAATCTTGTCTGACCTTTCTTATTTGGTCAGAAAGCGCAATCCTGCTTTAAAGTAGGAATAACCCAACGCTCACAACGGCAAGTAATGGATTTGTCCATCCCACTCCGATTGTTCGCTGGCATCCATGATGAGCAGTAAGTCAGCAATGATTTGTCCGATTGGAGCAGATTGCTCAGCCAGTAAGATACCTGGAATGGTTCGATTGTCATCCAGCCACTCCAGCGCAAGTGCTGGAATAGTGCGTACATCGTGGGTTATCAAAATTCGATTTTCCAACAATGCCCAAGTTAACACTTCGGAATCGGATTTACCGTAAAGTCCTACATCTTGAACGCGCACGATGTCCAAGTCTTGTCTTTGCAACAAGAGGCTTCTATAAATGTGATTATTGAGGTTTTCATCAGCGAGGAAGCGCATCAAGCATCGCTTTTAGGAGTTCTGCTAAGTCGCGCCATCAGACGCTGGCGAATATCGGTTGCGGGAAACTTTTGTTGAATAGCCAGTCGGAGCTTTGGCGATGCCATCTTTGCGGTTTGCAAATATAGCTCCACAGCAGGCTGGTTTTTCAAATAGTAACTGATAACAGCATACACGTCGGCTAAGTCCAGTGTTGGGTATTGAAACACAATCTCTTCGGCAGTGGAACCGCTTTTGAAAGCACTGACTACCGTATCCAAGGTGACACGGGTTTGAGCGATACGAATTACCTCATCCTCACCCATTATTAATGGGATTGTAGTGGTTGTATCGAGTGCGTTCATTCCTGACATAGTACCTAATTTTTACAAAGATAAACATACTGCATAAGAATAACAAGGAGCTACCCGAAAATCCTTTCCCCAATCGAGTAGGGAGCAGCAGCCGGAAAGCGTGATGAGTAGGCGTTTTTTTTACATCTATAAATCATAACTTGAGGAGAACAATAGGATTAATATTGGGAATGGACTCCCATAGTCTTTTACTTCACTTGTGTCGTGTCCGTAACTTTCTGGAATGTTGCCACAAAGTCGCAAATGGTCAATGAGAGTTAATACCTCAGGAGGTTCGCCAGGTATTCCATCAACAACTATGAGCAGTCACAGATTTATGGGTTCAAAAACTATTGATAATTTTTACAAACGCTTCTGCTTTCAGGGAGGCGCCACCCACAAGCCCGCCATCTACATCTGGTTGTTTGAAAAGTTCAGTTGCATTGTTATCATTGACACTGCCGCCATATAATATGGACGTAAGATTGGCAGTTTCTTGTCCGTATTGCTGAGCAATTAGGCTCCGAATGTGCGCATGCATTTCTTGCGCTTGCTCAGGAGAAGCCGTTTTGCCGGTACCAATAGCCCACACGGGTTCGTAAGCAATGATGATCCGATCAAAGGCTTCTGCTGATAGATGAAATAAAGCGTTTTTCAATTGATTTTCAACCAATTGGAAATGTGATCCGGCTTCGCGTAGGTCTAATTTTTCGCCGCAGCAAAAAATGGGCGTCAAGTCTTGAGCCAATACTGCGTTAACTTTAGCTGCCAGTAGGGCATCGGTTTCGCCAAAATATTCGCGCCGCTCGGAGTGCCCAATGATGACGTATTCTACGCCCACCGAACGCAGCATCGGAGCGGAGGTTTCGCCCGTGTAGGCACCACTTTCCGCCTCATGGCAATTTTGTGCCCCTAATCGCAGGCCTGATACTCCCTTTATAATATGGCTAATGCTATTCAAATGAATGAATGGTGCCACCAGAATGACCAATGTTTCGGAGGGTTGTAAGCGTTCTACGATTTCTTTGGCTAAGTCGCGTCCTTCTTCATAGGTTTTATTCATTTTCCAGTTGCCGGCCACAATCTGTTGTCTCTTTTTCATGGATTTTGCTTTTTGCAAATATGCCAAATATTTTCCTTACGCAAGCCATTTTTAGCGCGACATTCCGCCACTTTCAGCTCTAAAACTTTCCGATGCATCTTGCCGTTATATCCGAAATATTTTAAAAAATTGTTAATCATAAAATCTTTATCATGATTCCCAAACAAATACAAACGGTGCTCTTTATCATGGCTGTCTTTGGCTGTGGCGCTTTCACTGGCCGATATTGGCTATATCAGCAACTCAACCACGCTGACGTGCGCGGTGCTGCCAACGTTGCTGGGTTGGAATTTACACAAACGGAAATGGACTCGCTACTACCGGGGCTGGAAGATTTTCGAAAATATTACATAGCCAACCGAAATTATGTTGTAACAAATGATATAGCGCCCGCCTTGATGTTTCAGCCGGTACTTCCAGGCATTTCAGTGCCACCACCTGAGCCAGATCAATTGCACTTCAGCCATCCGGGTAAGGTGACGCTGCCCGACAAGCGCGACGAACTGGCGTTTTATACGGTGCGCCAATTGGCAGAACTCATTCGTAATCAAGAGATTACCTCGTTGGAGCTAACGCGCTTTTTTCTCAATCGTTTGAAAAAATACGATCCTCAATTACATTGTGTAATTAGCCTAACAGAGGAGCTGGCGCTGGCTCAAGCCCGCCGTGCCGACGCAGAAATAAAGCAGGGTATTTATCGTGGTTTATTGCACGGCATTCCTTATGGCGCCAAGGATTTGTTGGCCAAGCAGGGGTATCCGACTACCTGGGGTGCTACGCCCTACCGCAACCAGTCGTTTGAATATGATGCGACGGTGATTCAAAAATTAGAAGCCGCCGGCGCCGTGCTGGTAGCCAAACTCACGCTGGGTGAACTGGCTTGGGGCGATGTTTGGTTTGGGGGTATGACGCGCAATCCATGGGACATCAGTACGGGTTCCAGTGGCTCGTCGGCTGGCTCCGCATCAGCAGTGGCCGCGGGTTTGATACCTTTTGCTATCGGCTCCGAAACGCTTGGTTCTATTGTTTCTCCCGCTACGGTGTGTGGCACTACGGGGCTTCGACCAACCTTTGGGCGGGTGAGTAAATATGGCGCTATGGCCTTGAGTTGGAGCATGGATAAAATTGGGCCGATTGCTCGTAGTGCAGAGGATTGTGCGATTGTTTTTGCTGCGATTCATGGACCCGACGGCAAAGATATGTCCGTTATACCGGCACCATTTCATTATCAGGCGAATTTTGACACCAAAAAGCTGCGTATCGGCTATGTGAAAGCTGACTTTGAGCGACCCTATCCCTTTAAAATGCAGGATAGCCTTACACTGGTCAGCTTGCAACAATTGGGCTACCAACTTATACCCATCGTGCTGCCGGAGCTACCTGCTATTCGATTTATACTGGATGCCGAGGCCGCTGCGGCTTTTGATGATTTGACCTTGAGTAATCAGGATACCTTGCTGGTGCGCCAAATTCGCAATGCCTGGCCCAATGTCTTTCGGCAAGCGCGTTTTATACCGGCGGTGGAATATATCAAAGCCAATCGCTTACGCACCAAACTTATGCTGGATATGCAGGCTTTATTTAGCAATCTGGATGTCTATATTCATCCTTCTTGGGGCAGCAATAGCTTGACCATCACCAACCTAACGGGGCACCCTTGTGTGGTAATGCCTAACGGATTTTTGCCAAATAGCCGTCCAACCAGCATTACTTTTACCGGAAAACTATTTGGCGAAGCTGAACTGCTCGCCTTGGCACATCAGTGGCAACGTGCTACTACGCATCATCATCAACATCCGATTTTGCAATAAAGACCGGATTGGTAGCAGCAGATAGCATATTGAAACTATCTGTTGCTACTATTTTTTCAGGCTTTCCTGCGGCCGCAGTTGCGCTTTTATGTCCGGCATTTGCATCATCGTGGTCACATAGCCGATTTCATACAAATCTTTGTATTTCTGAAACTGGAAAATGTTGTAATCGCGCACTTTAGCTGGCTCAATCACTACATCGCAACGGCGCAAATCGGGGCGCGTATTCGCAGCGATGACCATCTCAAAGCAACGCATGGCTACACCCAGCATCGAATTGACCGATTTTTGCTGCACAGGTTCTAAGGGCATTACATTCACACCGATGACGGCTTGACATTGCCGCTTGATAGGGCGTACTGGCAGATTCTCCAAAGCACCGCCATCTACAAATACGCTATTGTTGATGTCTATCGGCTGAAAGATCAATGGAATCGCGGAAGAAGCCATAATGACTCGGTACAATTCGCCGCTGTTCCGAACCTCCAATTTGCCACTCAGTAGGTTGGTTATTGCCACAAATAAAGGCTTTTGCAATGCTTCGAAGCTATCTTCTGGAATCACTTCTTCCAACCGCTCGCTTAGGTATTTGAGCGAAGCTAAGCCTTTATCCGGCAACCCAACTCGGAAAACCTTAAAAATACTGCTCTCTTTGACAAAATCGAGCATTTCGACAGGGGTTTTGCCCGCCGCATAAAGCGCCCCGATAATAGACCCCGCACTGGTGCCAGAAATTATATCTGGTTCGATACCATTTTCTAAAAGGGCATCCAGTACACCAATGTGCGCAATGCCGCGCGCGCCACCGCCGGAGAGGGTTATACCTATTTTATGTGGTTTTTTCATGGGTAATCTGCTGATTTTGTTTGTTTTACGAATGCGTCAATGATCTAAATTGTTGCTTCAAATAGGGAACTTGCGCTCCTGCACAGGAAACCTATATTTTCAATTGGAAATAACGTGCCTATTTATACTCAAAAGCTTGTTTTTCAATGCTTTAAAAAATCCGAAATCGGACGTCTAAAATCGTACATAGCATTCCTACTCCCGACAGAAACATCAAGGTTTAAAAGGGCAAATACCGCTCCTATTTTATGCAAAAGCCTGCTAAAGACATAACGCTTTAGCAGGCTCATATTATTAACGCAAACCAATATTTATTGTCGTACAATCTGGAGTGACCAGAGGCGGCTGCCCCGCATCAAAGTAAGGGTATAAATTCCTGAAGATAAGCGACTTAGATCAATTTGCTGCATAGCGCCGGAAGCTTTGAGGTCGAATACAGGTTGCCCAGACAAGTTGCTAATGCGAATGCGATCAAATCCTTGCGGGCTTTCGAGTGTTAGCCAGTCGGCGACAGGATTCGGATAAACCCGCAGCCCTTGCGCGATCGTAGGATCAAGCGTTGCGCTAACGCTCTCGAAATCAGCGAGATAGCGCGGAAAAATCTGGTAGCCATCGTTGAATGGCGCGCTATTGTCGAATTGGCTGCCGATGCCCGTCAGGTTGAATACCCCTGTGGGTGCTGCTGTGCCAAACACGTTGGTCTGATTGCTAATGCGCATTGTAAAATCTTGCGCGCCGTTGGTCACGGTTACATTAAAAGCGGTACCCATGTTGGTCCATTCGGCAGTATTTTTGAGGGATACATTCAATAATCTGACCATTTGCGATTCGGTATTTTCATTCAGTACATCCGCTACTTGTGGGGTTGCCAGCGGGTTGCTGGCGGACCGAAAGTCAATAGCGGAAGCATTTATTTGCGTTAAGCCATTGAAAAACCCGATTTCACCACGCACAGCAATGTCATCGCCTTCGGTTACGGTATAGCCGAGGGTATTATTATTATTAAATACACTAATCCCTTTGCCATCACTGCCAATAATCGTAAACTGCAAGCCGCTGGTACGGAAGTTGGGCCCGTGTACTACGCCCACCAATTCGCAGCGTACACCAATAGAATCGGGGCGGCCATTAGCGTCGTTGGTGCGTACCACGCCAATATTGTAGCGCGGAAAAGGATTGGCAGTATTGTAAGGAGCGATATCGGCCTTATATCGCGGTTGAATTTGATATCCACTGTTGAATGGCGCGCTATTGTCAAATTGGGTACCCATACCCGTTACATTGAAGGTTCCGGTAGGCGGCAATTGCCCGAAAATATCCACCTCGGCATCAATGCGCATGACGAAGGTGTCCACCTCGTTGGTAAGGGTGACGTTAAATCCGGCACCAGCATTCGTCCATTGTGCTGGATTGCTGAGGCGTACATTTTCGATGCGGATCAACCGCGACTCTGTGGCTTCGCTAAGAGCCGTAACAACTTGGGGCTGGCGCAGTGGATTGTTTTGCGATACACGCCACACCGTGTCGGCAGTGATTTGCGTTAAGCCATTGAAAAAACTAATAGCGCCGCGCACTACGACCGAATCCCCTTCGGTAACCGTGTAGCCAAAATTATTCATAGTGCTAAACACCCGGATGCCATCGCCAGCATTGTCAATCATGGCAAATTCCAGCCCTATGCCGCGCAGATTACCACCATAAACAATCGCCTGCAACTGGCATTTTACACCAATAGAATCGGGGCGGCCATCAGCATCGTTGCCACGCACTTGAGCGATACTGTAAACAGGGTAAGTGCCCTCCTGCGCCTTAGCGGCAAATAAAGCGCAACACAGTAGTGTTGAAAAAAATACATACTTCATAGCATTAGGTTTTTGGTAAAAAATAAAAAAGAGAGACCTGCAAACTAAGGCAGGTCTCTCTCTTCAGGTTATAATAGAAAAAAACCTTCTGTTGGCTTAGTTAAAGATATAACGAACACCCAACTGTGCACGCCAGATGTCAATGTTCGGGCTTGCGCCTTTGATCGTTGTTTCGTCCAACAGACGCAGTGTTGTACCAGAACCAGTAGTCGTCATACGGTATTGTGGTACACCTTCCGGCGTTACGCCTGCAAACGTGAGCGGACGAGCATTAGCCAGGATCACATCTCTTACACCCCATTTGGAGTTGATCATATTTGTGAGGTTGAGAACGTCTGCACGGAACTGGAACGCATTGCGCTTGCCACCTACTTTGATCGTAAAGTCTTGAGCGACAGACAAGTCGGCAACCCACAGCCAAGGTAACAATGCACCATTGCGCTCTGCGTACTGGCCGCGGCGCGAGCTGAGGTACTTATCTTGGTTGATGTAAGCGTCAAATGCTGCTGCTTGCTGCGCTGGCGTGAAAGTAACACCACCGGTAGTTAATGGCAAGAACGTCAGTTCATTAGCATTATTAGGTATGTAGATCAGGTCGTTGTTGTTTACGCCATCACCATTCATATCCTGGTTGTAGTTGAAAGAGAAGCGCCCTTGTGTAGCACCATTCACAAACAAGGAAATGGTGGTGCCACCGCCAGCCATATTGCCATAATTGATGGTGTATGACAATGCGCCAAGTACGCGATGACGTTGGTCGTTGTTGGAGAATGCCAGATCAGGACGGTTGTTACCATTCACGGAGGCAATATTGTTCCAAGAGCCAGCAGCAATCGAACCTGGATCAACTAAGTTTTGTGCGCTACCAAAGTTGTAAGCAACTCTTGCAAACAAGCCACCGCTGAAGCGTTTGTCCAATGATACAGTAAAGTTCATGTTGCGACCCTGATTTTGGTTCGTCAGGTAGATCGCGTTTACGATGTTGTCATTGATACGGATGGCATTGTTGGCAGCAGCACCTGTCAGACCCGATGCAGCATAGCGCGGGCGTGTGTCAGGGCCAGTAAAATTGCGCGTAGCTGGTTCTTCGTTGATGTTCAGATAGCTGATACCATTGATATCTTGGCTGTAGAGAAGTTCAACCGTAGCTACCAGATTCCAAGGCAATTTCTTATCTACTGCAAGGTTGTTTCTCCATACTTGCGGAAATTTGAAGTTTGGATCCGTCAGTGCCAATTCGTAAGAAGTAGGCGTTGCGTTCGGGTTGGCAATGAACTGGATTGGCGTCGGTGTAAACGGACGGGTGTTGGTGTTATCAATTTGCTCGAAACCAGTCAAAATACCGTTGTTACCAATCTGGTTGGAAATCCATACGAAAGCCGGGCGACCCGTGAAGATACCCGAACCACCACGAATCTGTAGGCTCTTATCACCTAATACATCAAAGTTGAAACCCAAACGTGGCGACCACAGCGGCTTCGCATCTGGCAATTTGGCAGTGCTCACGCGACGACCATCAAGGAAAGTCTGACCAGCAACAGTTGGGTTTTCAAATCCGGTGTCATCGAAGATCGGAATATCCATACGCAAGCCAGCAGTCAGGTTGAATTTCTCGCTTACCGTCCAAGCATCTTGCAAATAAATACCAGCATACCATACTTTAGTCGGTTGTACAGGTTCTGGCACGCCCAACGTAGAGTTGATCGGCAGGTCGAGCGAGCCATTAGCATAACGATACTGGAAACGACGAAGCGATACCGGCGAAGTGGTGCGGTTTGGGTTATCTTTGAAACCGTTCAGATCGGTAAAGAAGTCGTCAATGTTGTTATAAACAAATACACCCTGTGAACCAGGAAAGAATACGTTCTTGAATTCGAGGCGCTCTACGCTCAAACCCGCTGTAACGGTGTGATTTTTGAGGTAGATCGAAGTATTATTGATCAGCTGATAAGTTTTATACTCCAATTGGTTAGCAGGTGTGAATGGCTCGAAACCTGCCGAAATGTAAGTCTGACCACCCTGTTGGATTTCAATCAATGGGAAGAAACTACCGCGTGAGCCGCGATTTTCGTTTTGCGAAGTATAACCAACGATCAGATTGTTCGATACTTTGCCACTGAAAACGGAGTTTAATTCAGCGATTACCGATTGAATCTTCTCGAACTGAATGTAATTGGAGTTTTGGTAGCTTAATGCCTGTGTACCTGCACGGTTACCGAAACCCAGAGAGTTACTAGCACTGACAAGGATATCAGCTTCAGAATCCAGATTGGTGTAGCGTACGCTTAGTTTATGAGCATCGCTGATATTCCAGTCAATTTTGGCTAACAATTTGTTGCCTATTAATTCACGATTGTAACCTTCAAACGGACCAGTTTCGTAGTTAAAATTGTCGCGCAGGAAGTTCGATACACGCTCCAAGTCAGAACGCAATACCCGTGTCGTATTACCACCCACTGGGTCATTGCCGTTGTTAGCTTGCAGCAAGAAAGGGGTCTCGTTTTTCTCGAACTCACCGTTTACAAAGAAAAATAACTTGTTTTTTACGATTGGGCCACCCAAGCGGAAGCCAATTTGACGATTGTCAAAGGGTCTGACTTCTCTACTCAAGGAGAAGCGAGTCGTATCCGCTTGCGTACCAGTCAGGTTTTCGTTTTGCCAAGTGTAGAATACAGAGCCGGAAAACTCGTTTGTACCAGAGCGTGTTACCGCGTTTACGCCTGCACCTACGAAGCCCGCCTGACGCACATCATAAGGTGCGATGTTGATCTGTACTTCTTCAATCGCATCCAGCGAAATCGGGGCAGTACCTGTACGAGCACCTGGCTCACCGGCTAGACCAAAGCTGTTGTTGAACAGCGAACCGTCAACCGTAACATTGTTCAAACGATTATCTACACCGCCGAACGATCCACCACCACTGGCTTGCGGCGTCAAGCGTGTAAAGTCGCTCAAACGACGGCTCAGTGTAGGAAACGAGTTCAATTGTTGAGCGGTAACGTTCGTAGCAGCGCCCGTACGGTCGGAGCTGAATACGTCATTACGCAATGCGACTACTTCTACCCCTGATAGTTCGATGGCACTGCTTTGGAGTACTACGTTTACGTTAGCAGCTACGCCGAGGCTCAGGAAGATGTTGTCTCTTACCTGCTCATCAAAACCTACGTAGCTTACCGTTACTTGGTAAGGCCCGCCAATACGCATATTCGGAATGACGAAGCGGCCGTCGAGGTTGGTTACCGTGCCATAGCGGGTACCAGAAGGTTGGTGTACGGCGATTACCGTAGCGCCAATGAGCGGTTCTTTAGTCTCATCTGTGATAAGACCCACCATCGAGGAGGTTGTTACCTGAGCATTCAAATTAATGCTCACGCCGATGAAACCTACGCACAGCAAAACTGCAACCAACAGTTTGCTTCCCGCGAAGGTGACAGCATAATTTTTCATAAACTAATGGTTTGGTTAAAAGAAGAATTTATTTGATGCAGCAAAGCTACAATACCAATGTTAACTACGTGTGAAGTTTTGCTAAGCCCCTGATTAGCAATTTCTTAATATTGGAAGATAAATTCGGAAGTGTTACTAATTTTCGATGGAATATGCACCTGTAAGAAGAATGTTTTGAAATTTTTATTTCAAATAAAAGGCTTTGACAAAATAATGCTTGTGGTATGCGGCTACCCTCACCTGAATATTTTTTCAGGCTTGAAACAATTAAACGATTAAATTGTCTAATCTTATTTTTTGCTTACTTGGCTCGGTACGAATACCTCCGCCATCATGCA
>CALMSP010000027.1 GCA_937872405.1 uncultured Saprospiraceae bacterium
TTTCCCCGTCAAGATACACCACGCCCTCGTCGGCTCGTGTGATGGTCGTAATGATTCGAATCAGAGAGGTTTTGCCAGCGCCATTAGGGCCCAATAAGCCAAATAAACTACCATCCGGCACATCGAAAGTGACTTGATTAACAGCAATATTTTTTTCGTACGTCTTGGTGACGTTTTCTAAGCGGAGCATACTCATAGGCGTTCAATCATTTTGTTGCTAATATAAATGTCCCAGTTGGAAAGACGTTCGGATTTTCTATCGAACTGATAAAAAAACCGACAAAATAGACAGTTTTTGGCAAAAAATAAACGCAAAATTGTAAAATAGGACTTCGTGGATCATAAAATATTAAGGCTTATTTGCCTAAAATTTGGGAAAGTTTTATCATCGTTCTGAAAGATAAGTCAGGGTGCGCTACCTGATTGACGGTACCGACGATGAACATATTTTCTTTCGGACTGTAATATGCCAATGCCCCCGACAACCCCGAATGCCCTATAAAATAAGGCACGCCACCCGTTGGATTAAAAATCCAGGGAAGTTTGAATAAATGAATACCAATGCCCGATTGAAACGGGAAAAAATCTTATACCCTTTTCAATTGAAAATGACGCATTTGTTTATTCTCAAAGCCTTGTTTTTCGATGCTTTACAAAATATAAAATCGGACCTCTAAAATCGTAAATGGTATTATTCCATACCTGCAGGTCGTTGATATACTCGGCAGGAAATAATTTGCCAGTAAAAAAGGCTTCAATCGGGGCATTGAAGTACATATCAAAGGCAGGCTTCAGGGTCGCTGCATAGTTCATGTTTTTTATATTCGTTTGCGCTTGTTTGTGAGGCGCTTATCTAAGTCCGAAGGAGGCTCCACCTGTTTTTATCAAAGTCAAACGTTTTCGGGTTTCTTACTTCTCGTTTAATTTCTCGATCACTTCTCGTCGGTTTTTTACTTCCAGAATTTTGTAAATATTGTTGATATGTGTCTTCACGGTGGATAAAGACACATATAAGTTATTGGCAATCTCCTTGTTGCTCAATCCATTGTTTATCAAATCCAATACTTCAATTTCTCTTGGCGAAAGTAAATTTCTAAAATTCGTTTGCTCTTTGTCCTCAATGTTCCTTGTGTCTTCTGCAAGAATATGCTGCCGTTGTTTTTCAATTTCAAGCTTGAGCCAATACCGAACCGCAAAAAATGCAAACAATAACAACAGTATTGGGATGATGGGATACCGCTGCCAAAACCATAGGAAAGTAGTGCCTTCAAATGAAAACCCAATAGAGCATAGCCCTAAGAAAATGCTCGATGCTATGAGTAATTCTTGTTTGCGTTTTGCCGTCATACCCAATTTCAAAGATTAGAATTTTCTTCCAATTTATGTATAAAAAATAGCTTACTAATCACTACGCTTGCAATCGCCCAGGAAAGAATAGAGCTTGTATATTTAGTCAGAATTAAAAATGTAGCTCCGTTCTCATTGAAAGTAAACATGAATGGAACAAATACATAAAGCACGGTCAGCACAATTAGTTGATTTTTAATTAGTTGGTGTTTACTGAAGAGTAATAAAAGCAAAGCAATTGTTTGTCCTCCCCACACCATATATTTGAACGATGTGTCGAGTAATGGTTGTGTCTCGTTTTGTGAAAATGTAAATGCTAATGGCATAAATCCGACAAAAATGGTTAAACCAAATAAAAGCGACGAATCTGAATTTTGTTTGTTCATATCATTTTTTGTTTTAAGTGAAATGATGCACAAAATTAGTTTCGGTATGCTCCATTGTCCAAACTTAGGGCGGTGGAATAAGGGTGGAATGTCAGGTGGATAGTTCCGTCCACCTTATTTTATTGGTAGCGTCATAGCTTGGGTCGCTAAAGTTGTATGTGCGAACCGGCAGCGCTGTGAAAAGCATTTTAGCACCCTTTCTTTTTAGCCTTCCGATTCTCCGGTCAAGGTATGTCCAACCCTTACGTTAATTCAAATTCATCACCAATTGAAGGAATAATCACTTCTCGAAAGCCTTGCTGTAGCAGTAGCCCTCTGAAGTTTTGCTGTGCTTCGTACACACCGTGTACCAGAAATAGTTGCTTGGCAGATTCGCGCTGATTTTCCATAAACCGCACCATCTCCCAACGGTCGGCGTGAGCAGAGAAAGAATCCATAATCTCCACCGTGGCGCGCACAGGTTTCCACTGCCCGAAGAAGCGCAGCGCTTGTACCCCATTGCGCAACATGCCGCCGGGAGTTTCGGGGGCGGCGTAGCCCACAATCAAAATGGTATTTTTGGGGTCTTCCATATTGTTGAATAAATGATGCTGGATGCGGCCAGCATTCGCCATACCCGAGGCGCTAATGATAATGCATGGCTCCTGCGAGGTATTGAGTTTTTTAGATTCTTCTGTGTCTCGAATATAATGTAAATCGTTGAAGCCAAATGGGTTATCGTCTATAAGTAAGTATTCGTTGAGCTGGTCATCGAAGCACTCTGGGTGCGCACCATAAATGGTGGAAGCATTGACGGCCAGCGGACTATCCACATAGACGGGCACCGGCGGCAGCTCCCCGGCGGTGACCAAGCGGTCGAGCAGATACACAATTTCTTGGGTGCGCCCCACGCTAAATGCCGGTATGATCAGTTTGCCTTTCTTTTCTATGCAAGTTTGTTGAATGAGGCGCAAAAAATGCCCTATTTCGGCTGGTGCCTCCTCATGGTCGCGGTCGCCGTAGGTGGATTCGCACAGTAGATAGTCCACCTCTGGCATTGGTTGTGGGTCGCGTAGAATGGGGCGATTGGGGCGGCCAACATCGCCGGTAAAGCCCAGCATAATGGTTTTGCCATTTTCTCGTATTTTCAGGGTTATGCTGGCACTCCCCAGAATATGCCCAGCGTCGCGGAATAGCACCTCTACTTGGTCGTGTATTTTGAACCACCGATCGTAGCCATAGCTTACGAATTGTTTCATGACGGCTTCGGCATCTTGTATGGTATAGAGTGGTTCGGGCAGGTCTTCATTATCAAGCGTTCCGTCTTTGAGCAGTTGTTTTTCAAAATATCTGGCATCACGCTCCTGTATTTTGGCAGAATCAAGCAGCATAATCGAGCACAAGCTGCGCGTCGCGTGCGTTGCGCGAACTGGGCCGATAAAGCCATCGCGCGTGAGCCGTGGCAAGCGACCAGTATGGTCAATATGAGCATGAGATAGGATCACGCAATCTAATTCTGCCGGATCAAAGAGCCAATTGGTATTAAAATTGCTCATTGCTTTTGAGCGCCCCTGGTACATACCGCAGTCGAGCAATATTTTTGTACCGTCGTTAAGGGTTAGCAGGTGCGAACTACCAGTTACCTCTCGAGCGGCACCGCAAAATTTTATTTTCATAAAAATTTAATTATCGAGGTTTTGGAGCAGCAAATGTAAAGATAAACACCTTGCCTATTAGGTGGTGCAAGTGGCAATTTTAGAAAAAATATTCCGCTAACATTGGTAATAATGAATTGCCTATTACCTAAATTCCGCTGTAAAATATCAACTTTGTGGAAATACACCAACTAAATGATTAAAAGTCCGCTCCGATACCCCGGCGGCAAAAGTCGCGCCTTACGGCAAATTGCACCACTTATTCCGGCTTTCCGCGAATACCGCGAACCCTTTGTGGGCGGGGGTTCGGTATTTGTGCATCTTCGCCAGCAGTATCCTCAGCGCCACTACTGGCTCAATGACCGCTACGAAGAGTTGTATCTTTTTTGGATTGCCTGTAGCCAGTCTGCCGATGCCTTAATCACTCAAATAGAAGCATGGCGCCAAGCGTACCCTGAAGGCCGACAACTGCATCAATTCCTCAGCGCGCACCATGCTCATTTCAACCCGCTTGCGCGAGCTGCGGCTTTTTTTATCTTCAATCGGATCACATTTTCTGGTACAACCGAGTCGGGCGGCTATTCTGAGCAAGCGTTTCAGGGGCGCTTCACGGCGTCGAGCATTGCGCGCATCCGACAGTTTGCTGCGCTCCTTTTGGAGGTACGCATTACCAATGAAGATTATCAGCCCTTGCTGGATGCTCCGGGCGAGCAGGTGTTTTTGTTTTTAGATCCGCCGTATCACACCGCCAAAAAGTCGGCTTTGTATGGTAAAAATGGACATTTACATAAAACTTTTGATCACGAACGCTTGGCACAGGTACTACAACACTGCTCGCACAATTGGTTGATGACTTGCGATGATGACCCCTACATCCGCGATTTGTATAGCTTTGCGCAAATTCGTGCCTGGGACCTTACCTACGGAATGCGCAATGTTGTGCCTGATTCTAATCAGATTGGAAAAGAATTATTTATCATGAATTATAATTTAGAATAGCGGATTCATTTACAAAAAATAAAAAAAAGTAAATTATTCATGCCTTTGATCCATGTTGGTGAATATAATACCCTAACCGTCAGCCGAAAAACCCCGCAGGGTTTGTACCTCGGCAACCCCGAAGTGGAAGAAGTGCTACTGCCCTGGAAATATGCTCCAGCCAATACCCTGCCCGACACTACGCTACGGGTTTTTGTGTACCTCGATAGCGAAGATCGCCTCATTGCCACCACCCAAGAGCCTAAAATTACCCTACACCGCTTCGCCTTGCTGGAGGTAAAAGATGTAACCCAGCATGGCGCTTTCCTCGACTGGGGCTTGGATAAAGACCTTTTTGTGCCCTTCCGAGAGCAGTTGCGCAAAATGGAAAAAGGACAGCACTGCCTTGTTTATCTTTACCTTGACGAGGAAAGCGAGCGTTTGGCGGCCTCCTCCCGCCTTAATCGGTTTTTGAGCAACAACGAGCTAAGCGTAAAAGAAGGAGAAGAAGTGGAAGCCATCATGTGGGAGCCAACAGAACTTGGCATGAAGGTCATTGTCAATCAACGGCACAAAGGATTAATCTACCACAATGAGTTGCACGCACAGGTGCGCATAGGCGATGTACGCCGCGCTTACATTCGGCGCATACGAGAAGAAAACAAATTGGATGTAGCCCTGCAACTAACAGGATATAAAAGCGTGGTAACTGGTGCGGGCAAATTATTACAAACCCTACGCGACCACGGTGGCTACCTGCCCCTCACCGACAATAGCGACCCTGCCGAAATATCTAAACTATTAGAAATGAGCAAGAAAACATTTAAAAAAGCCGTCGGTGCTTTGTATAAAGAGCGAATCATCCGCCTCGAAGCCAATGGCATTTATTTGAACGAACCGCACGAGCGCTGGTGAATATGATCCGATTACACTTCTGGATCAAACAAAAACCTACACCACTTGCTTATTTCGCTGATTTTTACTTCTTTTGCATGTTGTAGTGTTCATTTATTTTAAATAGAATGCAGTGCTATTTTACAATAGCATATAATTATTATAAAAAAACCTGACAATTTTTTCATTTGTTTCTCCCCCATTTTCTTCGATTTCTGTGTCATGTCGTGATTAATTAAATTAGCTAGCCATGCTTCGATTAGATCAAGAAAACTTCCTGTGATTATCAGGTAGTATTGTGAAGTCCGACGATGTATTATTTCAAACATTAAAGCCTATCACTATGCCTCAGGTACCAAAATCCTCTATGAATTTGTTCCCGTCCAACGAAAGTGCGTCATTTTTTCATGGCATCGCTACCGCAGAAGAAGCTGCTCAGATAAAATTGGAAATGCTTTATGAGGAAATGCAACAACTCTTGCAACAGCTGTTGGGTTTGTTGCCTGCCAATAACGTGGTTGGGATCCCCTGCATGGAAGGGATCGAATTTCTCAAACCCAAAGAAATTATTCGTTGCGAGGGTTTACAACGCCTCACCAAAGTTTATACAGAAACGCATACCATTATCAGTGCTTATAATATTGGGGAATTCAATAGATTGTTATGCCCCTTTGGATTTTTTACATCTCACAAATCACATCTTATTAACCTCCGATATTTGCGGGCGTATCAAGTAGGTGGGGTTATTGTACTTCGCAATGGCGACAAGGTGCCGCTGGCACGCCGGCGCAAAGATATTTTCTTAGAATTGGTACGACACCTGTAAAAACCGTTTATCCGCTTATTTTACCGATTGTAGCTGCCTATGTACCGATAAGTGAATCCTATTCGGTCAGAACTATTATTGTCTGTTATTTTGGGTGAAGGTTTTTTCAACCAAGTATTATGCCATTTTATACCCTTTTAGATACCAGATATCAGATTCCAGAAGAGCCTCAAAAACAATTAGTTAGTCGAATTAAAACATGTGTCCTGTTGCTAAAAAACAGTTCAGGGCATCATAATATGGCGGTAAAAACTTGGATCTTTTTTTAATAAATTAGCATTAAAATCGGGGTTTTTTTATTTTCTTTTCATAAAAAACAAAAATATGACCCCTATTCAAAAAAAGAAGCTACAAGCCGCTATGGTTATAACCATATGTTGCTTTTTGGTGATGCCAGTATGCGCACAGTTTCAGTTTTTGTATGGCACGGCATCGAACGAATCTTTTGGTAAAGTTATTCCGCATGGTTCGGAGTATTACGTACTTGGGCAAGGTGATGTAACAGCCGGACAAACTTTGAGGGCTACCATAGCGCGGGTAAGTGCCACCGGCGCCTTAATGTGGGTACGCCATCTGAACATAAGTTCGCAATGGAATGATGCGGTGCTCACATCAAATGGTAATTTGCTCGTAGTAGGACACACATTGCCATTCGACGAAACCGCTCGAAGCCTTATGGCAGTGATACAGCCTAATGGCACATTTAGCTGGGTGCGTTCATACAATGTATCCGGGCGAGAGACCTTTAATCGGGTAGTGCATAACCCCTTGCCAGAAAACGCTAATTTTCCATATTACGTGTTAGGAACACAATGGGATCCCGCTGGTAATGCCCTTTGGGACGATGTAATTTTATTGACTGTGGACGCTACCACTGGAAATATTGGATGGAAAAAAAGATATGCCATTCCGAGTAATTCGACCGATGATGAGTTTGCTCGTGATTTAGAGGCATTACCGAATGGTGATTTATTATTATCAGGTAATTTAGGTGCGAACGGAGTTATCTTTCGTGCCAATAATACCGGCATCATTTTCAATGCTTCTGGCCCTCAGAACTTATCGTTCAGTTTTGCTGATGTAACCCAATCGGGCAACAATTTCTTTGCAATTGGTAATACCTTTCCTACGTTTTCGGCACGCCTGATGAAGCTGAACGCCTCTCTTATCCCACAATGGCAGGTTAGCCTACCTGCACTTTCTGCTGTAAGAAACGTATGGACTTCGGGCAATGCTATTTATGTGAGTGGCAGTGCTACGATAGGCGGATTAAACCGAGGCGTAGTATTAAAATTTCAGGACGGCACCACTGGCCCTACTTTATCATGGCTGAAATATTTACACCTAAACGAAACAGCTTATACTGGTGGGGCTGTGTGGCCCGTGTTTCCCAGCGCAATGGCTTTTGCCGATGGGCGGACGCGCCCTCTTGGTCTCGGCGGTGTCTCTGCATTTTTATCGGTGAGCGATTTAGAAATGAATACTTGTATGACTGTAAGTAGCACAACAACTGTTACAGCTGTGAATCATACGTTTTTTTCATTAGTGCCTCCAGAAACGTTGAATGTAAGCACGCCAGTTAGTACAAATGAATCCAATGCATTGCTGATGTGGCAGCGCGAGAATGCCTGCCCGCCATGCGAGGCAGATTTTTCCTTCTCCATTAGTTGTGGAACCGTTACATTTACAGACTTATCGGATGTGCCAACTCCGGTTTCTTGGCAATGGACATTTCCTGGGGGTACGCCTGCATCCTCCTCTGTACAAAATCCGGTGGTAAATTATTCAACTTGCAGTAGCTATACAGCTTGCTTGACCGTGTCGGGCGGCGGCGGATGCTCGAAGCAGGTTTGTAAAACAATTGTTGTAGTTGACAATACGCCACCCATTGCTATTTGCAAAACAGGGGTAACGCTAACGCTGGGCCCGACTTGCATAGCAACACTTACGCCTACTATGCTTGATGGTGGCTCTACAGATAATTGTCTTATTGCATCTACCACGGTAAGTCCTTCAACATTCAACCAATGTGGGGTATTTCCAGCAACCCTAACCGTGACAGATTGGTGTGGTAATAGAAGTAATTGTACGACCATGGTAACTGTAACCGAAAACATCGCGCCAAATATTACTTGTCCGCAAAATATAAACCTGATCACCTTATATCCACATTGCGATACGGCACTGTTTAACATTCAACCCTTAATGGCTACGGATAACTGCGGCATACCAATCGTAAGTTATACCATCAATGGTGCCACCAACGGCTCTGGGCTAAGCGATGCCAGTGGTACGGTCTTTGCACCAGGTACTTCTACGGTAACTTATACCGCTACGGATTTATGCAATAATACCGCTTCGTGTTCTTTTGATGTCGTGATTGAATGTGACACCTGTGCTTGCGGAGGGTTTGCGGATATGTACGTGCGCGCCCCACAAGGTGCTATGAATCAGCTTGTAAGTTGTAATGGCTCACCTGTAGCGCTCCTTTGCTTTCCAGGGCAAGGTTATCATCTCTCTGGTGCATTTCATTGCGCTGGCAACAATTGCTCACCACAGCATCAAATTAGCTGGACACTCACGGGCGGTGGAATATCAGAAAGCAATAGTTTTGTTGATAATGATCCTTATTTCAGTATTCATTTGTTGCCTATTTGGTTTCCGAAACCTGACATTTATACCTTGACCATCACCGGAAATTGTGGCAATCAAATTTGCACTTGCGTCATACAATTCGTTGTAGATTGCACGGATCTTTGTCCCTGTGATTTAAGCGATATTCTTGATTTACAACAGAATGTGGATAAAGGTTTCGCAGTAGCGATTGCTAAAAAATCATGCCATGCTTGTTTTTCTCCATTAGCTTTGAGTGATTGCGACCGCGTGGAATGGTACGTCAATTCAATCAATAGCCCGTCAATTGGTAGTACGGTAGGCAATGCAACCATTTGTTACAAATTTAACGTCCCGGGTACTTACACCATTATTATGGTCGTTACGCGCCGGAAACCGGATGGTAGCATCTGTGAGGTCTTTGTCAAATCTCAAACGATTACCCTTACTTGCGTCATAGCCGTAGATTGTACCGATCCCCAATTACCTAATGCGCGATTCCGAGAGAATCCAATACCCGGTGGGCTTAACGCTGGAGGTTCCTCTCCTAACTGGGCTGGCCCATGGGGCAACCCACAATTATGGGAAGTTGCCGATAGCCGCGATGGCTGGGCAATGCTACTTACCGGATGCTTTTTTAATGCGGATGTATTGAGTACAGCTCAATCATTTTGTATAGATAGCCGAAACGAAGGACTGCTCTCAACAACGATAAGAACTCCGGGCGATCCGATAGCTGGTGCAACGATAAAAGTAGGCAAAAAACCACCCGGCGGTACGCTATCGGTCGTGCTATATACCGACGCTACGCTCCCATGGCCAGAATGCCCCGAAGCGACTTGCTATACACTGGCAAGATTAGAAAATCTGTTGCCAATAGAAGATGATGACTGGTACGAATTGCAAATACCTTATAATCTTAGCGATTGGGATGCAAGAGATTCTTGTGGCGATAGCGCAAGTGGTATTCCTGTGCGGCTGGCTCTATATGTTAGTAACTTCCTAAGCGAAGACCAAGGTGATGAACCAGTACGGGACGGTGTTTTGATAGACGATATTTGTTTCCAGCGCGATCTGGTGGCAACCAAAGCCATTCCGCAACTGCAGCGTGTTCGGTTATACCCTAATCCAACATCTGATTCCTTTACACTTGAGCTATCGCAACCCGCGTCAGTATCTACTCACTTTCGAGTGATGAATCTTACAGGGCAAATCGTGTGGGAAAAACGCGCAGATATCGGGCAAGCTATCCATTTGATTGATCTGTGTGCCTTTCCTGCTGGATTATATTTTGTGCAAATTGTAGAAGCAGAAGGTATAACCGGCATTGGCAAAATTATAAAACAATAAGCTACGACAAAACTGGCGAGCGTGCAACATGCTTGCCAGTTTACTTTAATCTGCGTTTGCGAAATCTTTTGTGGATTTTGCAAACACTTTAACCTGACTATCAATAACTTACAACCTTCAGCTACAAAAGCACAATTTGCATGATCCAAAACGGCTTTGTGTTTTACACGCGAGCGTGAGCTAATTCACCTTATCCCTCTCCATCGCTTTTTCATTTACTACCAAGCCCAGCCCCGG
>CALMSP010000028.1 GCA_937872405.1 uncultured Saprospiraceae bacterium
ACAAATAGCGCCCCGAGCCACCGCTGGTACGCATGGTCACCGCGCCATTGCGGGTACAGGTTTCATCCTTCACGAGTGCTGTGTTTTTAAGTGTATCGAGTAGTTCGGCGAAGACCGTCCGGCTTACCTGGCAGTTGTTCTGATCGCGAATTTGTACATTATAAAAACTCGTTTGCTCAATTACCGCAGCTGTTTCCGCACAGTTGGCGCAATCAAAAGCCGTACCGAATAAAGTGCTGGCACTCAGTCGGTAATCACCGGTACCGCCCTGTACTCGACTTAGCAGGTTTACCTGACCCTTTTGGGCACAAATTGCCGTGTCAATAGACGGGGCAAGCAAAGCCGGAGGATCCTGCAGGCGAAATTCTAAGGTATCCCGACAGGTTGGGGTGGCCAGCACCACGCGATAAGTGCCTTGCTTTAAATTGGCAGCTGAATTGGATGTAATGGGCACGGGTAAATTTACCCATATATAATTGACAGATAATGAACTGGTTACAGTAATAGCAATCCGCCCATCCTCGAATCCGGCGCAGCTTGGGTGCTTGATTTGAGCAATCGCACCGAAGCCGCAACTGTCAAGTGTTGTACCAGTATTTTGCGATAATGCACTGATAACCAGTAGTATAAAAATAGTAGGCAGAATTAAATACTGCAACAAGTTTCTACGATTTTGATTGAATGCGTGTAGTTTTCTGTTCATGGTCAGATTGAATTCATAATACCTGAAAATTACGGGCCCGGTTGATTTTGTAAAATGCAGCATTAAGTTAGTCTAAAAAACGCAGGGCTAAAAATCTTTTTGTCTGATAACGTAGAAGTCTGACGAGCTTTTTATCTTCGTTTTGCCAAGTTATCAAAACCTAAAAAAACAGCAGCGATGAAAACACCATCAGCCGATTTGTTTCAACTCATCCGTTCTCTGACGCGCCAAGAAAAACGCTATTTTAAATTATACGCAACACGCCATGCTATTGACGGTCATAATAAATACGTATTACTATTTGATGCAATTGATCGGCAACTTGTTTACAATGAACCTGCCCTGCGCGAGCAATTCAAAGACGAACCCTTCATTCGACAATTACATGTAGCTAAAAATTATTTATATCAAAACATCCTCAATAGTCTGCGGCATTTTCATGAAAGCCGCTCGGAAGATCGTTTTTTGATTGAAATGCGGCACGCGGCCTTGCTCTTCAACAAGGGTTTGTACGAGCAAAGCGAAAAAGCCTTAGCCAAAGCAAAACGCTTAGCCTTTGAAAATGAACACTTTCTGCAATTATTGGAGGTGTATCGTTGGGAACATCAGATTGCACACAGCCGCAACGACGCCGAAGCCTTAGAGCGTTATATACAAACGGGGCTGCCTGAGGAAATGGACTTGATCGAAAAATATCGAAATTTCTTAGCATTTCAGGCGCTCAATGATCAAGTATTCATTCCGTACTGGCGCAAGGGCGCTATTCGCAACGAATTAGAAAAAACTAACTTACGACAGCTATTCGAGAAGCCCTTATTTCAAAATGCCGAGCACGCTCAATCTTTTAATGCCCGATATTTTTATTACAACGCTCGGTTTTCGTATCATTTTTTTATCGGCGAACTATCGGATAGCTACGAATATGTGCAGCAATTGGTTGCCTTATTTGAAAAATTGGAACCTGCGCGTATCAAAGGCAAACTGGTACGCTATTTCAGCAGCGCGCTTATCAATTTGTACATCGTGCAACAACGCTTGGGCTTATTCGAAGCCATACCCCAAACCTTAGCCAAGCTGCGTGAGATGCCTACAGAATCACCCGACCAGAAGCGCCGCCTTTTCGTGCGCAGTTTTAATCTGGAAGTGGATTTGTACCTTTCTACGGGGCAGTTTGTCAAAGGGGTGCAGCAAATTGCCGACTTGGAGCAGCGCTTCGAGCAATACCGCGACGCCGTAGATAAGCAGCAACGCTTGGGTTTGTATTACAATTTAGCCTATCTGTATTTTGGCGCGCAGCAGTACAACCATGCACTTGACTGGATCAATTTGCTGCTGCAAGACCCCGAATTGAAAACCCGCGAAGATATTCACTGCTTCGGGCGCATTTTGAACCTGATTATTCATTACGAATTGGGTAATGACCAATTGCTGGAATATGCAGTGGAGTCCACATCAAGGTTTCTCTCGCGTCGTCAGCGCCTGTTTCAGGTAGAGGCGATTATGTTAAAACTGATACGAAAATACCCCAAGTGGCTGACTATCAAGGAGAAAGAAAAGGGTTTTCAAAACCTATTGAATGAAATGCGGCAACTCAAGAAGGACGAATTCGAACGCCGAGCTTTTGAATATTTTGATTTTATTGCCTGGTTAGAAAGCAAATTGCAGGCATTGAAAGCTTGAAATGGTATGGTATTATAATCGTGGTGAATTGTAAGGACGATTAATTTAAATTGCAACAATTTGAAAATCAATTGTTTATACCCCAATAAGTGCCATATAACCAAGCCGCCTCCTACTTCGCCAAATTCACGACAATACCATCACAGATGTAATTCTGACGTAAACTTTCTAAATAAGTGGTTGCTTCATTGCGCGACACAAAAGCACCGATCATAACTCGATACAGTCTATCGCCGTTCGTATTGGCACTTTCTTTAATAAAAAGGTTGTTAACACCCGTTTTACGAAGATTATTTACCTGCCGCTCCGCATTATCATACAAAGCGTAAGACCCAACTTGGATGCCATAGCCGCTGCGCGGAGCACTAAAAGATGTGGTTTCATAGTTGTCTGGCGCGTATGGGCTGCGAGCGGTCATCGTTGTTGTAGGCGGGCTATCCCATTGGAATGTCGAGTTGGTGGTGCCTTTCGGGGTGGTGAGGTTAGTTCCGTAAGTGCTGCTCACTCGGTCGCCGCCTTTCACCGTGAACTGCCCCGTGCTGCTTGGTGGATTATCATAGCTATTCACATTGCGCTCCAAGAGTGCGTCGCGGTTAGGATTGGTTGGATTGAGGTTCGAATAGCCTACAACATCCACCGTGACCCAGGCTTTACCGGATTTAACCAAGTCAAGGTCCATGGCGGCGGCCCACGATAAATATATTATAACATTTTTTTCAAAAGTACCTCGATCATTTACACGCACCGTCACGAATTTGTTATTATCCAATCGGGTGACACGCAGCAGCGTACCCTTAGGGTGGTACGGATGCGAGCAAGTCAGTTCGTATTTGCTATAAATTTCGCTCAGGGCAGTGGACTGCCCATGTAGATAATCCGCGTAATACATAGCCTCGCCGCTTTCGCTGCTTGTGCCTTGCGACTGGGCATGGGCGGGGGGCGTTGTGACCCACCACAGCCCCATCAGAAGAAAAATATAGCGTGTAAAGCTTTTTATTGTTGCCATGACGTTGCGTTATAACATACAAGATACAATAATCTCATTAAGAAAACGCAACAACTGCGGAAAAGTCACATTATTTCAAACCAATTAGGTGGGAAATCGTCATATAAATTACTGGTTTTCAGGTAAAACCAAGCCAGATAACTATCTGATAATCAAATTTTAAGAATAACATTTATTCAAACAACGAATCTACGAATGCACGCTTGTTGAACACCTGCAATTGCTCAATACCTTCACCCACACCAATATATTTGATGGGCACTTTAAACTGGTCGGAGATACCAATAGCCACGCCGCCTTTGGCCGTGCCATCAAGTTTGGTGAGCGCTAACGCGCTAACTTCGGTAGCATGGGTAAAGTGTTTGGCTTGCTCAATGGCATTTTGGCCGGTAGTAGCGTCAAGTACCAGCAGCACTTCATGCGGTGCGCCTTCTAAGCGTTTACTGATGGAGCGGCGAATTTTGGTTAGCTCATTCATGAGGTTGATCTTTGTATGCAGACGCCCGGCGGTATCAATAATAGCTACGTCGTATGCTTCGTTTACGGCTTTGTTGGTCGTTTCATAGGCTACCGCTGCTGGGTCAGCGTTCATGCCTTTGCTAAAGAAATCGCAGCCGACGCGCTCCGACCAGATTCTAAGCTGATCCACTGCTGCCGCACGAAATGTATCACCAGCACCAAGCAGTACTTTTTTACCTTGTTTTTTGTATTGATGTGCCAGTTTGCCAATGGTTGTTGTTTTACCTACGCCATTGACGCCCACTACCATTATGATAACGGGCTGCTGTTGGGCGGGCAGGGCATAATCTTCTACGTCCTCCGTATTGTTTTCGGCAAGCAATTGCACGATTTCGTCGCGCAGAATTTCATTGAGTTCTGCCGTGCCGAGATATTTGTCACGCGCCACCCGCGCCTCGATACGTTGGATGATTTTGATGGTAGTATCCAGCCCTACGTCCGAAGAAATGAGGATGTTTTCCAATTCATCCAGTACCTCCTCATCCACTGTGGATTTGCCAGCAATTGCTTTAGACAATTTACCAAGAAAACTGGTTTTGGTTTTTTCCAGGCCCTTATCCAGGTCTTGCTTCTTTTCTTGATTGAAAAACTTTGAGAAAAAACTCATAGGCTGGGTTCGTGTGGTATAGTTATTTTTTATAATCAGGCGAGCGGTTAATGGACCGATTTACCGATTCGTATTCTAATGCTCCAGCACCACCTCTTAACCATCTAACACGAAGAGGCTTTCCCTGCGTACATGAGAAAAAGCCTCTTAGGTTGGAACACTGCTGTTTTGTATTTATTTCGCGTCGGCGAAGAAGTCTTTCACTTTGTCCTTATGTACGATTGCCTCTTTATAGGCATAGCGGCCAGTTTTAGGGTCTTTGATAGGCTTGATGACCTTTACATGATCCTTACCGGAGCCAACATTCTGAGCGCGCTGCGCAACTCTTGCGTTTTTTGATACCTTTGCCATAACTTAAACTATTTTGAAAATCAGTTGCCTGAATATAAATATAATAACCGCTAACAAGGTTAAAAAGTTTCCTTATTTTATTTCGCGGTGTACCGTTTTGCGCTTCAGTATCGGGTTGTATTTCATTAGTTCGATGCGCTCCGGCGTATTTTTCCGATTCTTCTGCGTGATATAGCGCGAAGTACCTGGCATACCAGAGTTTTTGTGCTCGGTGCATTCTAATATAATCTGAAGGCGATTACCTTTACTTTTCTTTGCCATTGCTTAAAAACATTAAAAACAGTTATTTAAAAATTGACTGGTACCTCTTTGCCTTGGCGCTGCAATTTTTTGATGTAAGCATACAACCCCAACTTATTAATGGTGCGCAACGCCTGTGTAGATACCTTCAGCGTGATCCACTCGCCTGTTTCCGGTACGAAGAAGCGTTTTTTGTGCAAATTGGGCAAAAAACGACGTCTGGTTTTGCGATTTGAGTGCGAAACCTTGTTCCCGGAAGTCGGGCGCTTTCCCGTTAATTGACAAACCTTTGACATGATATGTATTTATTGTTGTGACTCTGTCAGGATTCGAACCTGAAACCTTCTGATCCGTAGTCAGATGCTCTATCCAATTGAGCTACAGAGCCGGTGCGTTTGATTTGGCAGTCAAATTTGCGGATGCAAAGATAGGATTTTGTTATTCCAATCAAAAGTTTTTTCAAGAAAATAGTTCAAAAAAATGTAAGTATTTGCAAGAAATATAGATGCAGCAAGGTCCTTTGGCTTATCGCCGTGCATTATTCATCATGGAATGCCTACCTTTGTGGCTTCATTTTAAAAACTTGTGGAACATGGAAAAATTAGATGTTCTGAATCAGGTGGCGGCGTTTCATCGCACGTTTCATCATCCGATTGAGCCAAAGCCTATTATACCTGCCGAAGCACGCTGCCGGCTGCGGGTGGCACTACTGGCGGAGGAGTTGCAAGAATTTCAGGATGCCATTGCTAAAGGCGACATCGTAGAAGTGGCGGATGCCTTGTGCGATATACAATACGTACTTGCTGGTGCGGTGTTGGAGTTTGGCTTGGGCGAGCACTTCAAAGCGCTTTTCGATGAGGTGCAACGCTCCAACATGAGCAAAACCTGTAACAGCTTGGCAGAAGCGGAGGCGACGGTTGCCCACTACGAGCGCACCAAAGGCTTTGAATGCTACATCCGGCAAGAGGGGGAAGTGTGGTTGGTCTATCGAAAAGAAGATCATAAAACGCTGAAGTCTATTTACTATTCTCCTGCTGACTTGGCTGCAATCCTACAGCAGTAGGGAGCTAACGCCATTTATGATTTATGAAGTCGGAGTGCAGTTAGTGGTGTCAGAAGGCGCCTCCCTGTAAACATTTTTCAATAATATGTGCCCAGTGGTACATGGTGTAAAAACCTGCCGGAACATCTTGATTTTCAGCATGTTGCAAGCGCAATAACGTCTTCGCAAAAGCCTCGTCATCATCATCCGGTACGAGTTGAAGTTTTGGGCCGCAGGCATCTGCATCAACCCCTTTCGCGCCTGTTTCTGTGGATAACACCGTAGCCCCCAGCGCAATTGCTTCGATGATTTTGGTTTTGACGCCACCACCGCTAACGATGGGATTAAGCACGACGTCAGCGGCTTTGATATAGGGGTCAATTTCTTTTACAAACCCCAGATAATCAACATGTTGCGATTTGTAATTTGCCAATTGCTGATACCTTTCAGGCAGCCCGCCGCCACAGATGAGTATTCGATACGGAAAATCGGCATATTGCAACAACAACGGATTAATTTTTTCTATAATGCGTTCTACGGCTTCTAAGTTAGGGCGATACGATTGCGGCCCGAAAAACAGCAATAGTCGCTCCTCGGCGGCGTAGCCATGCCGCGCTTGCACCTGTTGCCGCGCTTCAACTCGGTCGGTAGGGGGTGCCTGCCAATTTGTACCATAAGGTACTGTAAAACAATGATTTGGCTTTAAGCCAAAAATAGGAATTGCCGCTGCTCGGTCGTCAGGAGAAATGAAAAGAACCCGATCCGCTATGCGATACATGCACCATTCTAAGGGGAAAAGCAAAGGCCACCACCACTTGCGGAGTGTTCTAAATCGTTGATATTCAATATTATGAGAATAAACAATGAATTTTATTTGATTAAAACGGCACAGCGGCAGCGCAAGTAGCCCAAAGAATGGCTGCTGGACAACGACGGTACGTATCTGCTCCTGACGAAGCCACCTCCACAAGCGCATGGCTACACCTGGGTGCACATACTTGATAGGATGAGGCGTAAAAAGGCGCTCCAGCCGAAAGGGTAAAGGAAGCGTGTCCGAATTATCAGTGCTGGATACGACGAGGGTTGCTCGAACGTGCGACAGGTAAGTGCAAAACCCAAATGCCGCGTGCTGCCCACCATTAGTAGGCGGCACGAAGCGATAGGGAATAATGACAGCGATCCGCTCCGCCATTATTTTTTCTTTTTTCTTTTGCTTGTAGCGGGTTTGGCATTAGGCTTTGCAGGGGGCGTTGTTGTCTGGGGGGCCTGCGGTTGGGGTACTTGTTTTTTCATTTGCTGCATCGTTTGGTAGCCGCCGTAAATAGCCATACCCAGCAAGCCCAATAATAACAAGGATGAAAAGATATTGGAAATCAACTTGCCACGCCGAAAAGTAGGCGGATCAAAGCGAAATTCAATGGTATGCTTGCCTGCCGGTACGCGCATAGCTCGCAGAATATAATTTGCTCGAATATGTTCGGCAGGTTGCCCATCAATATAAGCCTGCCAACCTTTATCAGGGCCATACCAAATTTCAGAGAAGACAACCAACTGCTCGTTTTGGGCTTCATACGTGTACGTAAGATGATTGGGCTTATAATCGCTCAACTTAATTGTGCCCAGACTATCTTTTTGCAATTTTAAATCAGATAAATATTCTGAAAATTCTTCATGGATAATAGTCTCATTTTCAGGATTAAAATCACTTAAAGCATCTATTTCCGTATCCGGTGTAGGCACCGTGCGCGTAGCAGTGACAAACCAAGCAGCACCCAATGCGCCTATATTTAATTCTACATCGGGTTGTTGATTCTGACCTGGCACGATGTAGTAACGGGTATTAAGCATATTGAGCACCCGTTCGTTATTTTTACTCAAATGCCGGTCAATAATATCCTGATAGCGCTGCAACTTGGCGGCGTGGTAGCCTCCAATAGAGCGATGAAAATACGATGCCGCAGAAGAGTTGAACGTATTAGTCGTTAGGTCAAGTACTCGGTAGCCCGGTTCGCGGTCTTTCAAGATGAGTTCGTCCACTTGGCGCGGTCGGAAGTTCGCTTCGATATTGGTTTTGTTAACAAAGCTATTTTCGTTGAGGTAGCGCTTACCCACTGACCACAGATCGAACAGTACCAGCACGCCAATACCAGCAATAACGACGACACGTTGCAGCCATTTTTGAGTGTATGCCCATACCAACCCAGCGCACAGTAGCACCAGCACTAACGAACGAAATGCATCGCTGCGCATAAGCGCTTTGCGGTCTGCTCTAATGGTGTCTAAATTGAAGCCTGCTTGGGTTAAGCGTGCGTCGCCGAGGCTATTGAAGTCGAACATAGAAGGACCTATTAACCAGAAAAATAAGGCAATTGCACCCGCAATCCCTGCCGCTAAATATACAGCTACCTGCATTTTTTTGTGCTGTGCATCCGAGTGGAACACCTCATGCAGCGCCAGTATCCCTAGCATGGGTAAGAGAAAAGCCGTTACGCTTAGTATAGAATTGGGCGTTCGGAACTTATTATATAATGGAAAGTAATTAAAAAAGGGTTCATTGAACCATTCGAGGTTTTTGCCCATTGACAGCAGAAGCGTGAGCAGCGTACCCAGTGCCAACCACCATTTTACGGGCCCTTTTACAACTATTAGCCCCAGCAGGAAAAAGAAAATGACCGTAGCACCAAAATAAGCTGGACCGCTGGTGAAAGGCAACTCGCCCCAATACAGGGGCAGTTTCAAATCGCGCAGCATAGCCGGGTTGGCACCTCGCGCACGTAGATCTTTGGCTGTAGCTGATTCCGCGCTGAGCGGTTCTTGCGAGCCGCCGCCTACTACACCTGGAATGAAGGAAGCGAATAAATCGAGCGTACCGTTGCTCCATTGCATAGCATAATCCCAAGCGAGGCCTTCTACCGCACTGCTACCCGCGTCGGTTTGTGCCTCCAGTATGGGTTTGCCGCGCATGGTATCGCGAGAGTATTCGTAAGTAACTAAGAGGTTAGAAGCAGCGGAGGCTATACCCACTAAGCCACCTACCATAAGTACAGCCGCCGCCTTGGCAAAAGGTACGAGTTCGCCCTGCCGGATACTATAAATGAGTTGCGCTACGCCAAAAAAGAGCAGGGTTAAAAAGAAGTAATACGTCATCTGTACATGGTTGCTCAGAATGTTCAGGCCCACGCCCAGCGCAAAGAGCAGCCCACCCCAAGCGTACTGCTGTCTGAAAGCAAGCAATACACCCGCCGCCACAAACGGAAAATACGAGATCGTATTCACTTTTGTGATATGCCCCGCTTCAAACAGGATTAGGTTATTGGTCGAAAAGCCGAAGGCTACTGCGCCTGCTAGCCCCAGCCAAGGATTGACGCCTAAGCAAATCATTAGTATGTAAAATCCCAGCATAGCTGCAAAGAAACGCCCAATAGGTTCAGGAATACTAAGCGTAGCCAGCCGATCTATAAGCGTCAGGTGGTTGCCGTCACGCACCGTGTTGATCTGATACGTTGGCATTCCCCCGAACATCGCGTTCGTCCACAGTGAGCGCTCACCGCTCTGTTGTTCAAAAGTGCGCACCTCCTGCGACATGCCCAAATACTGAATAATATCGCCCTGCTGCACTACTTTACCGCTCAGTTGCGGCGAAAAATAGGCAGCCGACAATGCCAAAAATAATAGCGCTGCGGCTATATGCGGGAATTGTTTCGTGATAAAATTATTCATCGAATATAATAGTTAGTGTAATTTTAATAAATTTCATTCCCCCACCACCCTATTCCCCTCTCAATCTTCACAAGAAATCCACATCAATATCATACGGGTAAGTCATCAAAAAATCAATCGCTTTATCAATGTCGAAATCTTTGAATGCGATATTATAAATCATTTGTGTAATGGGCACTCGTAGTTTATAATAACTCGCCAACTGGCGCGCAATACGCAAGGTGCCCACGCCCTCCGGTATTTCTGGCATCGAAGCCAGTATGTCCTCGCGCTTTTCGCCTTTGCCCAAGCGAAATCCGAATGTAAAATTACGGCTTTTTTTGCTCGTGGGGGTAGCCAGTAAACCCCCATTCCCCGCCGTACCGAAGAACGCCACAGGGGT
>CALMSP010000029.1 GCA_937872405.1 uncultured Saprospiraceae bacterium
TCAAGATTTCCTTATCAATAGCAGGTAGGTTCAGATTTTTGAACTCTTGGTACATGATCGCATTTTATTTTACAACGATGGCTTCAATTTGCTTTTTTAAAACAGGAACGTCGTTATTATCCAACCGGAATTGCTCTGAAAGCCGACTACTGGCTTCTCCAATAATTTCAAGCTGCCTCAATGTGGCATTAAACATCATGGAGTTGGACGTAAATGTTTCCATATCTACTCCATTCTTATAATTTTCAATTTCCATTATAGCGTCCAGAATATGCTGTAATCTTATTGTATCACTCATCCGACCGGACATAGATCAGTTGTTTTTCTTTTTCGATAACGGGCTGGATATATTTTGACAATCCTCTTGCTGATACCAAATTTACTTTTTTACCCAACAAATCCTGCAAATCCAATTGCATTTGAATAAATTCCAGACCAATTGGTTGGGTATAATCTAACTCTACGAGTAAGTCAACATCGCTATCTTCCCGTCCTTCTCCCCGGCTCAAAGAACCAAATAAATAAGCTTTTAGCACCGGTTTGTCGGTGAAAAAAGCTGCTATTTTTTCAATCTGTGCATGCGCCACTGGCATAATTTTTTATTATTAGCTGCAAGTTCCGATAGCTTAGAAAACTGCAAAAATAGCAAAACAAAAAGCTCTGACAAACCACAATCTGTCAGAGCTTTTCTTTTTTTCGGATAACAGCAGCTCACAGATTGCGGGGCAATCCAATAATAATAATGCTGCTTATATTGGTAGAAAAAGTCATGTCTGCTATTTTTTCAAGTGCAAGGTACGTCATTTTCAAGGAAAAGGCAAATTATTTTCTATTCAAATCGCCAACAGTAGCCGAGCGCTGCCGCCAGTTTTAGGCAACAAGCTTTTTCATCTCCCATAATAGAAAAGCGCTGACAAATCAAGATTCTGTAAGCGCTTTTTGCAACGGTACAGGCGGTCGTTCTTTATGTTTACCGCTTATGTTTGGTGCTATTGTTTCACAAACAACTGCGACTGTCCGTTCTGCGTATCGCGGATAAGATAAGCGCCTTTCGGCAAATACCTTACATCAAGGCGATTGGTCTGTTGCTGTTGCAGCAGTAGCTGTCCGGTAGTGCTATGAATAGTATAATCAGACAGTATATTGGTGAATACAACATCCTGAACCGGATTCGGGAAAACCCGCCAAGTAAGCGGTTGTTTGCCGGCATCATTGGTGCTTACAGGCAGTTCGCCGAAGGTAAAAATAGAAATCGTACCGCTCACTTCGTTGGCCGTGACAAGCAAGGGGTCGCCATTGGGGCTATCGGCAGCCGGGATGAAGATAATATGCTCGACACCCAAATCGCCAACTTCGGGTAAGGACACAGGTACGCCAAAATCGCGGTTGTTGACATAATCAACTAAGTAAGGAGCATAAGGGGTGCTGATGTTGTAAATCATAATGCCACCAATGCGTTCCAAGCCAATAAAGGCATAGGTTTCGCCATTTAATTGACCGACGGCAATGGCTTCGGGTTCTGGGCCTTTATTGTCGCTGCGATTATCAAATTCGTGGCTATTATTACTCGCATTGAAGTTTTGTGGATAACGTGCTGCGGTCACCTGCTCGAAGTCATCGCCACTATCGTACACGAGGTTGCCAAAAGTATCCCATATTGAGAAAGAGCGTGCGCCAAAGACGTGCAATTCATCATAACGACCGTCGGCGTCCAGATCGCCTTCCGTGCGGGTAACCGTTAGGCGACCGAGCAGGGCATTGGCGCGTAGGGCAGCGCCATTTGGAAAATCATTCGAGAGCGTCAGTGCACTTACTCGTGCCTCCTCATCGAAAGAGCTGTAGGCGCGCGCATCACCCTCATTAGCGGAAAGCAGAAACACCTGCCCATCCACTTCATAGATTGTAATGGCATCCGGTTGGAAAATGCCATACACCGGATAAGGTCGGATGTTGATTGCATTGTCGCGGTCGCTGGCATCTAATCCATAATTTTGTTCAAACGTAATGATACCCAATGAAATATCATCGCTCAGGCCAGCACCAGCCAGCCCAAAATCATTGTCGTTGATTACGGCCATAGCGCCATTGGGTAGCAGTGCTAATCCTTCTGGTTTGTCGCCCGGCAAGTAGCCAATAGAGGGTAAGTTGAGCACTTTTCGTTTGTGCACGGGCACAATGCCTTCAGCGGCAAGGTCATCGGCGCTCATTTGTTCCAGCGTTTTTTCATTGCCAGCTACCGCACGATTGGACAATGGCGATCCGAGTATATTCGTAGCGCCTTTCAGGTTAATTTCGTAGATATATTTTTTGCCATTTACTTCGCCAGGCAAGCTGGAATCACGTTCTAAAACTAAAAATTTGCCGTTGCCGGTATAAACCGCATCACCGATTTTATCTACACGACTGATCGCCAAACCCGCGTCGCGGTTGCGTTCTAATAGATACACATACTCGCTCACAGGGGTGCCCGTTTGTGCGTCCACGCCAAGTATGCGAATCACATCCGAGCGATTGCGGGTGCTGTTGTTGGGGTTGAACATAGGCGATTGGATGAAGCCATAAATGATATTGGCATCGCTATCGTAAGCAATTGCTTCAAAGCCCCGATTTGCCCATCGTTTGCTGTACACTGCCGGTAAGGATTCGCGGCCAAAAAAGTCGGGTTCGAGGGGTACAATACCCAGTTCATGTGTACCAGCTGGCACATAACGCTCAAGGAGTGTGCCATTCGGAGCGAATTTGTATAATGCAGGCCGGTACTCATCGCAGAGCCAAAAATTGCCATTCTGATCGCGCACAATTCCTTCAAAATCACCACCATAGCGATCGTAAGGTAGTTCATGATACGCCACGCCATTGGCGGTATAATCAGGATTTGGGTAAGGTGTATTTGGATCGGCATATGTAACCGGTATTTCATCAAAACCCGGCACATTGCCTTTACCAGTAATGGGCGTTTGACCATTCTGTTGGGTAAGGAATAACTGCTCGTCGAGCGTTACTACACCGGTATTTACATTTAATATCAATTTTACAATACGAGCCTGATAATTAGGGAGTTTGAATGGGCGCAAGTCTTGCGGAGCATCTTCCTGAATCAGCGCTACGGGTATCGCTTCGTCATTTGGGCCGCGATCAGGAATGGTGTAGAATACATAGTTTTCGTCATTTGATTCGGCTGCGTCAAAGTACAAGCCAGAAAAGCCGCCTAATTTTACAGAGGGCTGGCCGCCATTGTACAATGGTACGCCGAGTTCTGGCAGATCGAGCAAATTATTGAGGAAATACTGCGTCAATACTGGCGTGCCACGGTTGTGGTCTTTCACTCCGAGTGGCAGGATATCGAGCAGGCGCGCATTGGGCACGTCAATGACAGCGAAGGCATTATTTTCCTGTAGGGCAACGTAGGCGCGCGTATCATCAGGTGATAGGGTGATGTACTCTGGCTCTAAGTCTTGTGCTACGGTAGCATTGGGGCCAAAAATGCGAATGCCTTTGTTGAGCAAGGACGCTTTTTTGTCGTTGTAGCTTTCAAACGTTACATTCCGAACGGTGGCATTAGCTACGCCGTTGCTAATATCAATAATGCTGACCGAGCCTTCGGGGTCAATCGAGTAGTCGTCATTGGGTTCGCCTTCATTGGCAACCAGCACCTTTTTGCCATCATGAGAGAAAGTCAACATATCGGGCAGAGCACCTACGGTCACTTCCCGCAATAAATTACCATTTATATCTAAAAAGACAACCTTGCCTGCTTCGGTTTTGGGGCTGCCCTCCACAGCTATGGCCACCAAACCATTGTAAATTGCTACACTATTGGCGCCACCGCCATAGGGCGACATATCCAAATCAGCAATCTTTGTGGGCTGGGCAGGATTGCTAATGTCAAGGATGGTGACGGTATTAGCCGCTGCATTCGTGAAAAACAAGCGGGCAGAGGCGGCATCAAAAGCAGCAATTTCAGCAGCACTTTGATTAAAAAGGCCTGTTTGATAAGTAGCTAAAAACTTGAGATTCAGTTCGTTTTGGGCGAATGAGGTGCAAAAAGACAGCGCAAAGGCAAGCAGTAGGACTGCCTTTTTTGTCAAATGTTTATTCATAGAAACCAACTTTTTGAAGTGAAAAGAATGCGCGAATATAGGCAAACTATGTTAATGGAAGTTTAATTCCGCCGAGCAAGCTGAAAAAAGCGAAGAGACTTCTAAGCTGCTATTGTTAAAACACATACTAAGAATATGCTATTTGTTCGTTATGCTTTGAAAATTCAAATATCCAAAAACTACACCTGAATTATGAAAAACACATGTGCGCTTTTGTTGATAATAGCTATCTGTAGCTTCACACTATTACATGCCCAGCCTCCTGCAGGTAGTTGGGGTGTTGGTATTCAATTTGGCTCGCCGAGTGGGCTTACATTAAAACGCTACAACCCCAGTGGAATGGCTTTTGACGCTTTACTCGCTTGGGACCTTGACGATTTCTTCTTTGTGAATATTCATGGTTTGTGGGAAAAACCGGCTGGTTCGCTCAGCCCTTTGCGCGTTTATTATGGCCCTGGCGCTTTCATCGGTTTTATCGAGCGGCGTGGTCGTTTCAGAGATGAGGATGACGTGCGCCTCGGCATCAGCGGTACATTAGGCTTGAACTATTACCTTGATCGCTTTGAAATTTATTTGCAACTCACGCCACGCCTCCAGTTGGTGGATCGCACCGATGGTAGCGTGGGTGGTGGTTTGGGGCTGCGGTTTTATTTTTGAAATTCGGGAGCGCTCTTTTTACGACAAATACTTCCCTACAATTGGCATCCGGCGGCCCACGCCAAAGGCCTTAGCCGACACACGCAGCACGGGCGCGG
>CALMSP010000030.1 GCA_937872405.1 uncultured Saprospiraceae bacterium
TTCCCTACACGACGCTCTTCCGATCTGTCTTGAGTTCCAGCAAACCTTCGCTGCTTTGGCCCGGTACCTTTACCGTGTAGCTCCATTTGCCGGCCACTTTGGCCGGGGCAGCGCCTGGTTCGCCTGGTTTTTTTGCTGGCGGTGCTTCATATTCAAATAGGTGGCCATCCACAAAAACGTATCGGATATTCGCTTTTTCTGCAAAATAGGGATTGTCGGTTATCACTAAGTTGGCGATCTTGCCTCGCTCTACCGTGCCCATCACATTGGATACCCCCAGCAGCTTAGCCGGTGTGGTTGTAAGTGCCGCTAATGCCGTGTTTTCGCTCAAACCATTTTCAATCATTTTACGAATATTTTCCCGCACTTCGTTTGGCTTGGCGGTCAAAGCGGAGAAACCAAATTCGATTCCTTTTTTTTCAAACAACCCCGCCTGCTCTAAGTGCTTTTTCAATTCTTCACTGCTGCGTGCTTCGAGTATTTCCATTTCTTTTTCTGTGACCGAAAGCACCTTTTTGTCGTCTTTCTTTTTGTCATCCTTCTTTTTTTCCTTTGGCAAATCGAGCGTCAGAAATACCGGTGTGCCTTTTGATTGAATCAAATCCGCTACGTGCCAACCTTGCTTTAGGTCGGCGAGTACAAGCGAAAATTTTAGTTCGTTTTGCAGGGTATAAATTCGGTGCACCGATTTCATGTCGTTGGCAGCGAAGAAAACCGGCATTTTTTTATCAATAATTGGGTAAAACGATTGCAAGGTGCGATCATAATTGGGGCGAGCAAGCCCAGCCGGATTCTTAGCATACATGGCTTCATGCGCTTTGGCCTGCTCCGCACGCTTGTACAACTCGCGCCATTTCGACATCACCGCGATTACCGTAGAAGGATACACCTGACGGGCACCGCTCAGTTGGCTGAACAAGGAGGTCTGGTTGCGTAGTACCATCTGGTCATTGGAGTTGCCATTCGTCAAAATAATAGCGCCGGAACCCGGTAGCATATTGCCACGCGGCACAACGTGTACAGCCGTAAATCCTGCCTTGCGCCAGTCTTCAATGGCCTTATCTCCCGCGTTCAGGAGGTCTTTTACTTGTATTTCCGGTTGGATACCAGCTACATCATTCGGCGGATTGCCAGGGTCTTTTACCTGTTGGGCAGGCGGCCCTTGGCGCCCTTGCTGGCCAGCTTGTTGCTCTGTGCGCGGCACGCCCGTATGCGATAAGCCATCAATAAAACCAGCATATACATACATGGAGTCGGCTTGAATGATGCGGGCATTAGCTGGGATGGTGACGGTTCTGCCAACCTCCTGAATCAGTCCGTCACGCACAACAAGAGCGCCTAACGAAATAACCTGACCAGGTTTTTGTACAATATTGACATTGGTGAGTACAAAGGTTCGGGTGACGGGTGTTACCAAGGATTCTTGGGCCGACAAGCCCCGCGAAACCAGTACCAGTAACGCCACTTTGGACAATAGTGCGTAATACTTCATTTTGTGATTTGATTAGTGAATGAATCTGGAAGCGCCTTTTGCTGTTGGCGGCATCCAAAAGATTCGGAAATTGGTGCTAATTACTTATGATTGTTGCTTTTGAAAGTGCAAAAACAAAATTAGGAAATTCAGAACAATCTCCGAATAAAAACTGCTGCCAAAGCGCTTCCTGTAAGACATTTTGCAACTCGCGTTTTTTTCAACCGAGAAAAGTTTTTTTGAAATGCAGGAAATGAATATTTTACCGTGCCGATTGGGAAAAAGTGAAGCGCAAGATTTTTTTAAGGATGCAAGTGTATGGCAAAAAAAATCACCAAAGCGAAGCAAACTGCAGTGCCGCCTCCAAAGGCAAAGACGCTATCCGTGCCGACGTGGTTCACGAATGCGCGCTTGCATACATGGGTTATTTTTTTAACGGGATTTGCACTGTATATCAATGCGTTAGGGCATAATTACACACAAGACGACGCCATCGTTATCACCGACAACATGTTCACAACGAAGGGTGTGGCGGGTATCTCAGGTATTTTAAAATACGACACCTTCTACGGCTTTTTCAAAGAAGAAGGTAAAGCGGCTTTGGTAGCAGGTGGGCGCTACCGGCCACTCACGTTGGTGCTGTTTGCTATTGAATATCAACTGTTTGGGCAGAATCCTTTTGTTGGGCACCTCCTCAATGCCCTGTTGTATGGGCTGACGGGTTGTGTGCTGTACTGGCTGCTGCTACAGTTGCTCCGCCCACAGGAACGCCCGATTGAAGCCTATTTTGTGGCATTGGCGGCAAGCCTTTTGTTCTTGTCGCACCCGGTGCATACAGAAGCGGTTGCCAACATCAAAGGGCGCGACGAAATTGTAGCGCTGCTGGGCGCACTGGGCGCTCTGTACCTATCGCTGCGGGCTTATGCTACAAAAGAAAAGAGCTACCACATCCTCGCAGGCGTCCTTTTTTTGCTCGCCTTACTATCAAAAGAAAATGCTATCACCTTCGTAGTCATTGTGCCGCTCACGTTTTGGTTTTTTACAAAAGCCAAGGGTCGGAGCTTGGTTTTGCAGACCCTGCCATTTGCCCTTGGCGCCTTAGTGTTTTTAACGATTCGAGCATCCATATTAGGTGGAAGTTTTGGTGATCCTCCTCAGGAGTTGATGAATAATCCTTTTTTAAAATGGGTGAACGGAGGATATATACCTTTCACCGCCGACGAACGCTTGGCCACTGTAATCTTTACACTTGGCAAGTACCTGCAGCTACTATTTTGGCCACATCCGCTCACGCATGATTACTACCCGCGTCATATTGATCGGATGACCTTTGGCGACTGGCGCGTGCTGCTTAGTTTGTTGATTTACATTGCTTTGGCGCTCTACGCGCTGTTAGGGCTTCGCCGTAGAGATATTATAGCGTATGGTATCTGGTTTTATTTGCTTACGCTTTCGATCGCTTCTAACATTGTTTTTCCGGTGGGTACCAATATGGCGGAGCGCCTGTTGTTTATGCCTTCGGTGGGTTTTGCTATCGCCATTGCGGCATTGGCTTATCGCTTGAGTCATCGAAAAAAAATCGTGAAATTTGAACAATTATATCCCGTTTTGAGCGTGTTATTAGTAGCGATTGCCGCGTTCAATGCAATGACCATAGCCCGAAACCCAGCCTGGAAGGATAACTTTACCTTATTTACAACCGATATTCATACATCGCCCAATAGTGCCAAGCTGCGCAACGCAGTAGGCGGGGAATTGATAGCGCAGGCAGCCAAACTCCAAGAAAGCTCGCCACAAAGGCAAACCATGCTCCAAGAAGCGGTCGGGCACTTACAGGAGGCTGTACGCATACATCCGCTATACAAAAATGCTTGGCTCTTGTTGGGCAATGCCTACAATTATTTACAACAGTATGAGCAATCGGCAGCAGCCTATCGCGAAGCATTGCGAATAGACCCCGGCTACCGCGAAGCATTTGAAAATTTGACGATTACGCTTCAGCAGGCTGGGCGCTATTTTGGAGAACAGCAACAGAACTTGTCGGAAGCTATCCGATGGTTAGAACAAGCCCATCAGCTAAATAGCGAAAACTACGAAACCGTGCGCTTGTTGGGGGTAGCTTATGGGCTTAGTGCCAATTCGGTCAAAGCTATTGAATTTTTTGAGCATGGGGTGGCGCTGAACCCTAATGACGCGGATGCATGGTTCAATCTTGGCAGTGCGTATTACAATGCGGGCAACTCAGCAAAAGGCGAAGAATGCATTCGCAAAGCGGAAACCATCGAGCCGGATATTCGTAAGAAACGAGCCGGGCAGCAGTAAGTGGTTTTTAAAAATCAGATAATCAAGCGTTTAAAAATTAAAATAAAAAAGATGAATAGGACGACCCAGACTTCGAACATGTTTCGGAGTGTAAGAATACTGTACGGCGGGCTATTGGCTACCTTGCTCTTATTGGGTACGCAGCAGTGCATTCCACAAGAGGGAAGCCTTGGTGCTAATGGCGCGGAGCAGCGCTGGGTAGATTCGGTGTACAGTACACTTAGCGAAGACGAACGCTTGGGGCAACTGTTCATGATTCGGGCGCATTCTGACAAGGGTGATGACCACATTGCTGCCGTCGAAAATCTAATAAAAAAGTACCATGTGGGTAGCATGTGCTTTTTTCAGGGCACTCCCGACAAACAGGTAGCATTGATAAACCGCTACCAGGCGCTTAGTAAAGTGCCACTGATGATGGCAATTGATGGCGAATGGGGGCTGGGGATGCGTATGCGCGAGACAACCATCAGCTTTCCACGGCAGTTGACTTTGGGGGCTATTCAAAACAATGAACTGATTTATAAAATGGGTGCGGAAATCGCCAATCAGCTCAAGCGTACAGGTATAACGGTTAACTTTGCGCCCGTGGTGGATGTGAATAACAATGCTAAGAATCCAGTGATTCATACCCGATCTTTTGGCGAAAACCGCGAAAATGTAGCCGCCAAAAGTTTTGAATACATGAAAGGCATGCAGGATCATGGCGTGCTGGCTTGCGCCAAACACTTCCCCGGTCATGGCGATACCGATGTAGATTCGCACTTAGATCTTCCGGTCATCAACCACAGCCCTGAACGCTTGGATAGCATCGAATTGTACCCTTTCCGCGTTCTGGCACAGCATGGCGTTGGCAGCATGATGGTGGCGCATTTGCATGTACCTGCGCTTGACCGGCGGCCCAATCGCCCCACTACCTTATCGCGCAGTACCGTCACTGGCTTATTGAAAGAAAAGATTGGTTTTGAGGGACTTATATTTACCGATGCCTTAGAAATGAAAGGCGTAACCAAGCATTTCAAAAGCGGTCAAGTAGAAGCAGAAGCATTGATGGCGGGCAATGACGTACTGGTGCTGCCGGAAAATATGGAAACCGCCATTCGTGAAGTAAAGCAATACTTGCGAGACGGTCGCTTGAGCCGCGCACAACTGGAAATCAGCGTAAAAAAAGTGCTGTTAGCCAAATATCGCCTCCAGCTAACGCACTTCACGCCAATTGCAACAGACAGCATCATCGAGGATATAAACAACGCGAACGCGCTTGCACTCAAACGCCAATTGTACGAACATGCCCTTACTTTGGTGCGCAATGAAGATAACATGCTGCCTTTCAATCGGTTCAATCGGAAAATGGCTTCATTGAGTATCGGTGCGAGCACCATTACACCTTTCCAAACAACCTTGAGCGAATACGCCAAAATACCGCATTTTCATACGGGTAAAGAAGTTTCTGCCGGATTACAACGGCAACTGCGCGATCAGGACTTAGTCATCATTAGTTTGCACGGTATGAGTGCATCCGCTGGGCAAAGTTATGGCATCAGCCAAAGCGCTCGCAATTTTATTGACAATTTGCGTAAGCAGACAAAAGTAGTGCTGGTGGTATTTGGCACACCTTATAGCCTGCAATATTTTGATGATGTAAACTGGCTGCTCGAAGCCTATGAAGAAGACCCCTTAGCGCAAGAAGCCGCCGCCCACGCCTTATTTGGCAGTATTGCTATGCAAGGCAAGTTGCCCATTACTGCTTCCGCCAAAAGTCCATTCGGAATAGGGCGGAGCACCGAGAAAGTAACACGCATGGGCTATATTGAGCCAGAAAAGGTTGGGCTTAACGCCACCAAACTGGCTAAAATTGATACCATTGCATCGCAGGCTATTGCCGCCAAGGCTACGCCGGGCTGTGTGGTGCTGGTCGCCAAAGATGGGCATATCGTATATGAAAAAGCCTTTGGGCATCATACGTATTCTCAAAATCAACCGGTGGAAGTAAGCGATCTGTATGATTTGGCTTCGATAACAAAAATTGCAGCTACTACCATTGCCATCATGAAATTGTATGATGAGGGTAAAATCGAACTCGACCAGAAACTGGGTTTCTATTTGCCGGAATTGCGTAGTAGCAACAAAGCAAACCTGACCATCCGGGAAGTGATGACCCACCGCGCTGGCTTCATTGGCTGGATACCATTCTACCAACAAACCGTGCAGAAAAGTCGCCGCACAGTGCGCCCGTCGCCCAAGTTTTATCGCAATCGCAAAGATGCCATTTACAGCGTACCCGTTACTGAAAAGCTATTCATGCGTAAGGACTTTGTGGATACAATGTGGAAACAAATTCGGGATTCGCAATTGCGGGGCAATAACAATTATCGCTACAGCGACTTGGGGTTTTATTTACTCAGTAAAGTAGTGCAAGAGGTAGCCGGCAGACCACTCGACCAGTACGTTGCAGATGAGTTTTATACCCCCATGGGGCTAACCACCGCCATGTACAACCCTTGGCGCGAGTTACCCCTCACCAAAGTAGTGCCTACTGAAGAAGACCAATACTTTCGCGGGCAGCGCGTGCGTGGCTATGTGCATGATATGGGGGCGGCTATGCTGGGCGGGGTAAGTGGCCACGCGGGTTTATTTGCCAATGCAAAAGACCTCGCTGGCATCATGCAGATGCTGGCCGACCAAGGCAATTATGCGCAGCACCAATATCTCGATTCGAGCACCGTGCGTTTATTTACGCGCCGCGATCCGCTCGGTACCCGCACCGGCATTGGCTTCGACCTGTTTAAGATGAATCCTAATATGAAAATTGGGGCTTCCGACAAAATTTCTGTGCGCACTTTTGGGCACATCGGCTTCACCGGCACCTGCGCTTGGGTGGACCCCGTCAACAACATCGTCTATGTGTTTTTGTCAAATAGAACCTACCCTTCTAAGGATAATTACAAGATCAACAAACTTGGTGTGCGCTCCCGTATCCTGAGCGCAGTATATGAAGCGATGATAAATGGCACTCGAACGGACCAACCGGACGATGAAACGGTGCCTCAATTGCCGCGCCGATTATTGCCACAGATCATATCTTCCGATGGCGGACGCCCCACTGGCGAAAGTTCTTTGCTTCAACCTAACCTTGGTGTGCATTGAAAAAAATAGCCCTCATCCATCCAGGGCGTGCGTACTTGCCTGAACTCGAAGCCTATTGCCACTACTTTGCGCAACGAGGCTGGCAAATAGATGTTTTAAGTCAAACAACAGAAAATCAATTACTTACATATGATGTAGAATGGCATCTATTAGGAATAGATCGCTTCTCCAAGTCGCCGAATCGCCTCAAAATACATGAGTACATTTCCTTATCGGTGCCGCCGGGCGCGTCTCTTAAAAACTGGCTAAAGCGCACCTTAAACACCCGGCCTGATCTGCGTATTTTTCACAATAAAGCGGTGCAACAAGGTTTCCGATTCAATGATGGCGTTCCTTTTCGGTTTAGAGGAGCAGGCGTTGGGCAACATTTTTTTCACACTACGCCGACGGCTAAGCGCTACGATTTTGTCTATCATGGTGCAATGGATCCTACCCGCCAATTGGATCGCTGGTTGCCTTTGTTTGTGGAGCGATTCCCCAATTATTCGCTACTGTTAGTAGGCGAACCAGGATACCTTCAGCAACGATTTTCGGCTTATGCCAACATTCATTTCGCTGGGCGTGTGCCTTACGCGCATATACCGGCATGGCTACGGCAAGCAGAATACGGCTTAAATTTTATCCCCGAAACCTACCCTTATGATCGGCAACCGTCTCTTAAATTGCTGGAATACTGTGCATTACATCTTAAAATTATTACAACTTCGTATGCTTGGGTCAAGCAGTTTGTGCAGTTGCACAGCGGACAATTTTTTGTTGTGGACAAGGATTGGCGTAATTTTTATCCTCATAATATCACCAATTTTGAATACCATACGCCCGATGTAACGGAGTATCAATGGGATAAAATTCTTAATGCATCTGGTATCGCCGATTTTTTGGAAACCTACTGGCAATAATTACATTTCAAGCGGTATCGCTTGGTTCTTGCGTTTTTGATGATTCAATTTTTTGAATTTCGTAATATGTAAAATGCAGATTAACAATGTTTTCGTTTGAAATGGATAAAACCTGTCCCTGCAAATCGTAATCTTTCATTTTACCAGGATTCAGAAATCGGCGCTTCACTTGCGACAGGTACAGCCGATCCAAGCCTCCATTTTTGGAAAGCACATAATCATACACAATGCCCGAATAGATCACGCTACCCTCAGCCGTATTGACCATCGCATCGGCGTACACAAAATCTATTTCTTCTGAGCCACCTGGCTTCCCCGGATAGTCTAAAATTTCACCGCTGATGATGTAATGCCACTCATTTTGAAAACGCAGCAACGCAAAACGCCGGTCGAGCTTGAACTTGCGCACAAAAAATCTGCCAAGGACGCCGACTAAGGCCGCAAAGGGTATGAGGCAAAAATGGTAGGATACAATGCGCGGCAGGTTTTCCTCGATGGCTTTGAACGTGCGTAATATATCATCATGATTATTGCTGCCAGCTAATAACAAACCTAATATTTCTATATCAATTGTGTAATGAAAAGCATAGCGTATAAATAAAAGCGCAATAAAATGTAAAATTAGGCTCGGTATGAGCGCCGCTATGAATAATTCGTATGGGGAAGATTTAAAATATTGCTTAGAAAACTCTGCGGAATAATAAAAACGTGAGAAGGACGCACCAGGCAGCAGTAATATAAACACTAAAATCGTCGAAAAGGCAATATTCATGCATTATTTACTTACTCAGATGCGCCTCGCCAACCCGCTTTACCGTGATGTTAGAATGCTTTTCGGAGTAACTCGACGAGCCTTTGCGTTCTACACGCACAGCTTGCAACAATGCCTCGCTGGCCCTCGCATCTTCCAATAATTCTGCGGTTTTCTCACTTCGTACTTTCGGTGCAGTATGGAGCCAGTCCATCACCTTATCAATCCATTTCATGCCGTTCCAACGGTTTTTTATGATTGCGTTATAATTTGCAAAGATACACATAAATTCCCTGTTTGTCAAGGATTTACAGCATAATAAAAGTAAAATGAAAATTTTAATCAAAAAAAATTTTTAGGTTAGTCTAAAATTTGTATCTTTGTTATCAGATGCCTAAAAGCATGGAAAATATATCACATACAGAAGAAAATTATCTGAAGGCCATCTTCAAAATTGCCGAACGCGAGGGTAAATTGGCTAACACTAACGCGATTGCTGCTGAAATGAGCACCTCCGCAGCTTCCGTCACAGATATGCTCAAACGCCTATCAGAGAAGGCACTTATACATTACGAAAAATACAAAGGCGTAATGCTTACTGCTGACGGCGACCGCATAGCTCGACATTTGATTCGCAAACATCGCCTCTGGGAAGTTTTTTTGGTAGAAAAATTACATTTTTCTTGGGATGAAGTGCATGACATAGCGGAGCAATTGGAGCACATCCAAGCGGTGGAATTGGTAGAGCGGCTTGATAAATTTTTAGGCTTTCCGAAATTTGATCCGCATGGTGACCCCATACCGGATGCCGCTGGTAATTTCACTTTTCGGAAGCAAGCCCCCTTATTTGAGTTGGTTCCGGGCGACAAGGGGGTTGTGGTTGGCGTGCAAGATCACTCCGTCGCTTTCTTGCAATACCTCGACCGGCTGCAATTAGTGCTGGGCGCCAAGGTACAATTGCTGGAGCGATTCGAATATGACGAATCCGTGAAGATTATTCTGAACGAGCAACAAGAACAAATTTTATCGAAAAAAGTAGCGCAGAACCTCTTTATCCAAAAATCCTGAAAGCGACATTGGATATTACATGCCGTATCAGATTCAAACAACTGAGTATCATGTTTTAGGATCTAAACAGGATGCTTATTTAGTTGTTAGGTGCATTTTTATAAAATGCGTAATTGGTTATTATATATGATTCAACAATTGTGTCGAGTAGTCCTGATGCTCCTTGGCTGCCAAATGGCCACCGTACACGCGCAGCACAAGCCTTTGGTAGTTGCTACGGCGTCCATTTTCGCTGATATGGCGCAGCAAATTGCTGGCGACGAGGTAGAGGTGCGCACCATTGTGCCGATTGGCGGCGACCCACATGTGTATGAACCCACCCCTGGCGATGCGCGTCTGGTGGCTAATGCCGACCTCATACTCCGCAATGGGCTAACCTTTGAAGGTTGGATTAATAAACTCATTGCCAACTCCGGCACGAAGGCTTCGGTCGTTACCGTCACAGAAAGGATAGTGCCTATTGAAAGCGCACAGTATAAAAATTCGACCGACCCGCACGCCTGGATGGACGCCAGGCTTGGCTTGCAATACATCGAAAACATCAAGAAGGCACTGCTGAACCTCTATCCGGAGGGCGCGCCAACCTTTGAATTCAACTATGCCATCTATCGTCAGCAATTAGAAGACATGGATCGCTACATCCACGAGCAAATCCAGCGCATACCTGAGCAGCAGCGCATTCTCATCACCTCCCATGATGCTTTTCGCTACTATGGCCGGCGCTATGGCATTCGGGTAGAAGCCGTGCTGGGTACTTCCACCGATGCGGAGGCGCAAACCGCTGACATCGTTCGGCTCAACAAAATCATCCGTGAGAGTCGTATAACTGCTATTTTCGTAGAAACCACCGTTAACCCGCGCCTGATTCAACAATTGGCGAAGGACAATAAAATCCGCATTGGCGGCAATCTGTATTCTGATTCTATTGGCGATGCCCAAAGTCCAGCGCCGTCTTACCTCGATATGCTGAAGTATAATACCGATACCATCGTACAGGCACTATTGGAAAAGGATGCCAAACTCACGCCACCCGCACATGACAATCGCATGGGGTTGATATTTGGTATGATTTCGGGTCTGTTGTTATTAACAGGATTTTATGTCGTTTTCAAAAAATTGAATCAATAATTGCATCATATTTTTTCAAAAAATTATTGCATTGTAATATTTTTAGCAAAAAACAAAAAATGACACCCGCTATTTCCATAAAAGGTTTGTCCGTTTCTTATGATCGCAAGCGCATTCTGGGCAATATCTACCTACAGATAGCTGCAGGTTATACCTATGGCGTACTTGGGCCCAATGGCGCGGGCAAATCCACACTTTTTAAAGCAATTTTGGGTTTGATCGAACCCAATGCCGGCGAAGTTCTTGTTGAAAATCAGCCAATTACGCAGGTACGAAAGCGCGTGGTGTATGTGCCTCAGACCAGCGAGGTGGACTGGAATTTTCCGGCTACGGTAATGGATATTGTGCTGATGGGCCGCTACCCACATAAGAAAATTCTGCAACAACTGAACGAGCAAGACCATGCCATTGCGCGGCAGTCCTTACAAGAACTGGGCATCGAGCACTTGCGCGAACGCCAAATCGGCGAGCTTTCCGGGGGGCAGCAGCAGCGCGTATTCTTGGCGCGTGCGCTTTGTCAGCAGGCAGCTATTTTACTGCTCGACGAGCCTTTTGTGGGCGTGGACGCCACCACTGAGGAGCATATTATTGGCATTTTGAAACGCTTAGCCCAGCAAGGGAAAACCGTGTTAGTGGTGCATCATGATCTCTCCACGGTACCGAATTATTTTGATCGAGTGATTCTGCTCAACCAGCGTTTGGTGGCTTTTGGCGACGTGAGCATGGCATTCACCAACGACCATATTGCCAAAGCTTACAGCAGCCAATTGCCGGTGCTGCACCAAACGGGCTTGCTCGAATGAGGGAATAATTTTCAGCCAAAAAATACCCTCTTGGCAAGCATTTACAAACCTCAACATGTATCTTTGGCGAAAAGTTGCAACCATGAGCTTGACACCTGTCCAAATCAGTGATCTGATGCGCAAACGACGTGCGATCTTTCCTAAAATGTATAATGATCGGTCCATTTCAAAAGAAATCATTGAAGTGGTTCTGGAAAATGCTAATTGGGCGCCTACGCATCGGCTCACCGAACCCTGGCGCTTCAAGGTGTTTGTGGAGGATGCGCGGGCACGATTAGGGCAGTACCTCGCCGATTATTATAAAGATAACACTCCCGCTGAACGGTTTAGCGAAGAGACTTATCTTAAAAATCAAGAAAACCCGATGCGTGCCGCCTGTGCGATCGCTATTTGTATGCAACGCGACCCGCAAGAGCGTGTACCAGAATGGGAAGAGGTAGCGGCGGTAGCTTGTGCTGTACAAAATATGTGGCTTACTTGTACTGCGTATGGCATTGGTAGCTACTGGAGTACGCCTACTGCGGCTTTGGAAGCCGACACGTTTTTGGGTTTGCAACCTGGCGAACGCTGTCTGGGATTATTTTATATGGGCTATCATGATATGCCAGAACTGCCGGGCAAGCGCACCCCCATTGCCGACAAGACCACCTGGATGTAAACATCGCTTCAGCCGGCGGTGGGCCGTTGCGCTCGATACTTTTTACCAAGCCGCTCCAATACGCTCTGTATAGCTTTTTCGATCTCCGCAAAAGGCAGTATTTCCGTGGATGTATAGATAACCATGAGGGCAAGCTGCGAAGAACTGGCGCCAAGTGCTTGGTCATTAGTGCTTCCCTTCAACTCGCCTAAGCGTTGGTACAATCTGTGCTTGTGCAAACGATATGATTCGCGCACCAACCGTCGGATACGATTGCGATGCACCGCTCGCTTGAATTTTTTTTTAGATACGCTAAGCGCAAATTGTGCAGGGAAAGTACTCTGAGCAGGCGTCATCTCTATCCACACAATGCGCAATGGGTACTGTGCGAACGACTGCCCCCCCTTGAACAGTTGCTCGATAACTTTACGACTTTTGAGTCGTTCGCCGCGCTGGAAGCTAAAATCAGGCATAATACCACTTCCGATTTTAGAATTACGATTTTAAAATTTGTAAGACGTTGAAAAACAAGCTCTTAAAAACAAATGAGTGCATTATTTCCAATTAAAAAGGGTATAATACCATTTTAAATTGCTTTAAAAGTCTGCTTTTCTGCTCAAAACATGTAGCCTTTGCGCCATTTCTGCGTCTAAAAAAGAAAACAAATTTACAGCATGGCAACCTATTCCAACCAAAACCTAACCATCAAAAGTTGGGCTGAAGAAGACCGCCCGCGCGAAAAACTGCTCACCAAAGGCAAACAAAGCCTTTCCGATGCAGAGTTATTGGCTATTTTGTTGGGTTCTGGTTCTCGCGACGAAACCGCCGTTGGCTTGGCGCAACGCATTTTGCAATCGCTGGACAATGACTTGAACGAACTCGGACGCCGATCTGTTGCGGAATTGACTAAATTCAAAGGCATGGGGGAAGCAAAATCCATCACAGTTGTTGCAGCGCTGGAACTTGGCCGCCGGCGCCAGTTGACCGATGTGAAAGAGCGACCGCAGATTCGAAGCAGCCGCGACGCCTGGCAACTCATTGCACCCATTCTAATGGATTTGTCGCACGAAGAATTTTGGATTCTCCTGCTCAATCGCGCCGGTAGAGTAATCGGCCGCGAGCAGATTAGCCTGGGCGGGGTGGCCGGCACCGTGGTGGATGCTAAAATCGTCTTCCGCAAAGCGATCGAGAGCATGGCCTCCAGCCTGATTCTGGTACACAATCACCCTTCTGGCAACCTACAACCCAGCCAGCAAGATATAAACCTAACGCAAAAATTGAAAAAAGCCGGTGAAACGCTTGATATTGCTGTGTTGGATCATTTGATCATCACGGAGCGCGGCTATTTTAGTTTTGCCGATGAAAATAAAATGTAATCGGTTTTCAAGAGAAAGCGTCCTGCTATTCAAAAATTTGGCTTTCTATTAAATTTTCGGAAAACTATTTGTTCGACTGCTGTCTAATTTTTAAAAAAACTCGTCGAACAATGAAATTTAAAAACACCTGGAGCATCTTGTTGGTGCTCACTGTATTC
>CALMSP010000031.1 GCA_937872405.1 uncultured Saprospiraceae bacterium
TGCACACCCTCTGGGAGATGACAACTTGGTTAGATACGCATGTAAAAAACAAACCGGAACGGCTTATCAAACCTTGAAAACTATACCGCTCGACATATCAAGTGTTGAGCGGTATTTTACTGCCCAAAAAAGCATTCTGTAAAGCAACAGGAATAAAAACTGTCAAAAAACCTTTTACGATCGAACTATGAAGTAAGGGCTGTTTCTTATTTTTTCAAAATGTACCGTTCCAATTGCTCCCACCGATAAATCTGAAAAGTACGGTTATCGGACATAGCAACGAAAAATCCTTTTGGATATAAATCACCAAAAGCAAAGCTCGTAGACTCTGATCCATCGCTTTGGTGGGTACTCATCGGGATAATCGCCACGCGCTCATGCGGGCTGGCGCGATTGAATACATGAAAGCGGTTTGCCTGCTGGTCGGATACGAGAATATAGCCTGTACTTAGGCCAGTGGGATAAATGGAAATACCCTCGTGGTCATCTCTGAAATCTTCTTGCGCAAAGAAAGCCAGTTCCACATTACTGCTATCCGGATCGGCATAATATTTACGCACACCAGCACCTTCATCAGCATAATAAACATAGCCCAATTCGTCGTCCACAGCAATAGCCTCGATTTCTTTACCTCCTTTGAATGCGCCAAATTTGCGAACCACTTTACCCGTCACCGCGCCAGTGCTGTCGGCACTCAGAAGGTATTGCCAGAGGTAGCTGCCGTTCGGGCCGCTTTTACGACTGACGATGGCAAAAATTTCGCTCGTGGTCGGTTTCTTGTACAAACCAATGCCCATAGGGGCTTGCACATCATCTCCTACAAAAACATCAATACCGCCATTATCAATAAACATCATATCGGGTAGGCGCAACACGCGGATATTGTCGCCATTTCTTTGCGTAAAGACAGCAATATCAACAGTGTCGCCATTTAGTACAAAGCCATACGCTACATCAATATTGTTAGGGCGAGGTAGCCCAATGATGCATTTTTCTTTTATCATTTTACCTTGTAAGTCGAAGACATAGATACCGCCGTTATTGTCTCCTTTATCTGTACCAAGAATCAGACTTTGCATAGGATCGGCAGGGTTAATCCAAATTGCGGGATCGTCAGTATCCACAAAAGTGGCATCTGTAACAAAATCGGGCTGGAGGGCGTCAGGCTTGCTCCGTGGCTGACAAGCAAATATTACTATTGATAGTGTAAGAATGATAAAGGTTCGAATAAACATAGTTCAATGAATTTAATAATAAAACGTGTCGGATGATTGAAAATCCGACACGTTTTGTAATTCAGTTAATGAAAGATTGTTGTTCGTTTTGTTTTATTCGTAGCTTTTGAAAAAGTCGAATTTGATACCTAACTGTACGCGAGCATTGTAGTACTCTGCTTGCATCGTGCGTTCTCGAATGCCTTGGTAGTAACGTAGCGGCTGGTTAGTCAAGTTGTTGGCTTCCAAGAAGATACGCCAATTTGGTGTGATGGCAAACGATGCATTGGCATCCACATGCAACTGTTCATCTAAGAAACGACGATCGGTAGTGCCAGCAGTTGCCAATGCCAGAAAGGTGTCATCTGGATCGAGGAAGCCATTATGATAATTGAGCGACACGCGTGCCTGGAAACGCTTGGTTTCATAAGATAAAGAACTGTTAAAATTGTGCTTTGAAGTGCCCGGAAGGGATGTTGAGAATACTTCGTTGGTTTCTTCATCCTCATCAAAGAAAATAATGTCGGCATTAGAATCCGAGAAGGTGTAATTCAAATAGATGCCGAAATTTTTCAAGAAGCTAGGCAGAAAATCCAATTGCCGCTGGAAAGCTATTTCAAATCCGGACAGCGCAGCACTTGGGCCATTGAGTGGCGTGGTGGCGCGTTGGAATATATTGCCAGAAATGGGGTCTCGGTAGTTTTGAATCGAAGTGGCAAAAATGAAATCCTTAATGTCTTTGTAAAAAACACCGCCAGAAATAATACCGATTGACTGGAAGTAATGCTCTGCCATCAGGTCGAGGTTCATTGAAGTAGTGGGCTTCAAGGCTGGGTTGCCAGAAAAAATCGTATTTTCCGAAATATCAATTATACGACTGGGAGCCAGGTCTTCGTAGTTGGGGCGCGCCAAGGTGTTCGTCCACGCTGCTCGCAGGATGGTGCGTGCACTAAGATCATACTTCAAATGCAAACTAGGCAACACGTTGGTGTAGCTGCTGGTACCACTTATCGGCGACGCATTATTATCTTGGTCGAATTGAGTAGCATTGTACTTTACATTGGTGTTTTCCACCCGTACACCGGCAATTGCCAGCAAGCGCGGGCTAATATTTTGTGTAAGCATTACATAACCACCAGTGATGGTTTCTTCCCCATCAAAGCTGGCTTGTAAATTGCCTTCCACATCCTCCTCAAATTTAGCACGGAATCGTTGTTCAAAGCCTTCCAAGGCTTCTGGTGCGGAAAAGCGCCCTACACGATAAGTTGTACCGCCGCCATTAGCCAGAAAATTATCGTCTGAATAATCTTGGTTTTCCAAATCATTGAAGCGTACAGGGGTTTCCGGAACTAATAGTCCACGGCGTTGCTGCACATCTTTGACCTTATTGCGAATCCCCCCGCCGAGCTTCAACACACTGGCATAGTCGGAAGAGGAAGAAAGTGGAATTTGCAGATTGAAACGGCCATTAATGTCGCGCTCATCCGTAAAGTCATTGCGCAACTGAAAACGGCGAAAAGGAATCGTTTCGTAGTTTAAGGGGTTTACAGGCGTAACGAAGGCAAACTCTGGGTTGCTGGTATTCGGGCGCAAACCGGACGCTAAGGGTAGATTGGCTGTTCGAAAGCTTACGTAGCGTTCATTGGGGCGATCTTCCTGCGCATAGGCGTAGGTCGCTGACCAATCCAATCTAACTTTTCCGCCTAATAAGTGCTCGCCCGATAAGGTATTGGCAGTTGTGATTTGACGTTCTTGGCGACGGAATTTCTGGTCCTTGCCACCTCCTTTGGTTTCCACTTCTACACGCCCCCGCGTTAAACCGTCGGCATTAGGCGCGCTCAAGCCAGAGTAGATAATGCGGAAGCGATTTTCCCAATCATCACGCAAATTATACATGCTACGCAGAAAAATGGTAGAGTTAGCCCCCAGGCGATAGTCCAAAGAAACCGAAGCACTACGGCGAATACGTTGCACATCGTATTTTCGGATCTGAAAGTTAGTAAGAAAGGGTGTTCCTTGAGTTGTGCGATCCCATTCGAACTCTGCGTTGTCCGAGCCGAAGTCATGATTGTGGAATGAGCCACTGGCAATAACACCAAATTTATCGTTAAAAAAGCGTTTGCCAATAATAAGCGAAGCAATACCCATAGGTTTTTCCGACAGGAAGTTGTAGCCAGAGCCAAGTGTGCCCGATAAGCGAAGATCCCTCGGGGCTGCGCGAGTTACGAGGTTGGCCGAGCCACCGATAGCATCTGCGTCCATATCGGGTGTTAGGGCTTTGTTTACTTCGATCGTCTGAATCATATCCGAAGGAATCAAATCCAGCTGTACGGTACGGGTAGAACTCTCAGCAGAAGGAACACGCTCGCCATTAATCGTTATTGAGTTGAAACGAGGTTCTGTGCCGCGAATTAAGCCAAACCGCGCCTCTCCTTGGTCATTAATAACCGTGATGCCAGGAATCCGTTTCATAGCATCTCCGATGTTGGCATCCGGAAAGCGGCCAATTTGGTCGGCAGCAACAATGTTGGTAATGTTGGCATTGCTACGTTGTTGATTGAGGGCTTTGGCTTGCCCTTTGAGGCGGTCGCCAAGTACAATTACCTCTTGGCCCAAGACCGAGCTGGGTTTGAGCGACAGCCGTATTATAGTAGTTTGACCAGCATTCAAAGTCGTTTCTTGGGTTACTGATTCATAACCGATAAAAGAAATGCTGAGTTCGTAAGTACCAGCAGGTACACCTACTAAAGTAAAGCGACCTTGTACATCTGTGGCAGTGCCGCGTTTGATTGCCTCAATGTAAACAGCAGCACCAGGCATACCCAAACCCGCTTCATCTACAATAATACCGCTAATTGTACCAGATTGTGCCAGCATCCAAAAGGGGAGCAGCAAAAGCAAGAGGGTTAAGTTGTTTTTCATGATAGTGAGCGTTTTTTGCCAAAGGTAGCAGAATCAACACTCACAAAGCGTTAAGTTAATATTATGTAATTATTAGTTTTTTATATCATAACAGTAATAAAACGTAAAATTAAAGGTGGGGTTAAAAGAAACACCCAATGAATTTTAAATTTTGTGCTAAAATATGAACCCTGATACTTTGCATCCGATTATCTGCCAAAGGCTTCTTCCCAAGCCAGCATACCGCCTTCAAGATTGCGCACGTTTTTGAAACCAGCTTGTTGTAGGAGTGCTTGGATCGTAGCGCTGCGACGGCCAGAACGGCAGTAAACAACGACTTCTTCTTCTTGGTGTTCTTCCAACTCGTGTAATCGCATCGGGATGTCGCCCATCGGGATGAGGTCACCGCCAACGTTGAAATCCTCATGTTCGTGCGGCTCGCGCACATCTATGAGCACGAAACGGTCGCCCCGTTCGAGTTTTTCTTTGAGTTCTTGTACTGTAATATCCATTTTATGCTGATTTGTAAATATGCGCATCCATTATCTTGCAATAATAAACCGTTCTGTCCAAATGCGGGTTGTGCGGCTATCAAGAATTTTTAAGAAATAGACGCCCGCTGGCAAATTATTTATCAACAACCGCTCCTGCAATACACCGGTGGCCATTCGGTTCCCTAAAGCATTGATAACTTCGTACCGAAAATCCGAATACGCGCCCGTGCTAAGCATGATCTGCAATACTTCACGGGTGGGGTTGGGGAATAACCGAAAAGTAGCTTCTGGTACAATCACCTCATCGGTATCGGTTGTCGGTGGTGGCGTCGTATTGCCCACAATAGGTCGAATCATAATCGAACCCGGTAGAAAGGCTATTGGAAAAGGCTGCCAGCCTGTGCCAAGATTGCGGAACATAAAATCCTTTCCTTGTGGTGAATTGCGATCATAACCTACTGGTATGCAGCGTGTTCCGTCGCAGGGGGTAGCCTGTTGCCAACCCACATAGAACTTACCTGCTGGGAGGTATATTGGCTGTTCAAATACGTAGGTCGTGAATCCCTGTAGTGTATCAAAAAAAGCATTGGCGTAGTAAGCTTGCTGGAAAGGCAACTCATAGTCGGGCGTTGGTTTCAAATTGCCGATCCAAACGCGGATGTTGAGCGCTTGCGTAGAAATATCGGTGGTCGTATGCGGAAAATGAAAACGAATAGCACGCAGCGAATCCTCGATGTTGCTCTGAAATTCTACGGCTACCTGCACGCCGTTTTGGGCAATCAGGCCTGCCTCTGCCGTACCATCGTCATAAGCAAAATAATTTTCAAATATATTATCACGGTTCACCGTGTTATTGCGTCCAACAGCTTCATAACCAGCAATCGGGGTGTTGGATAGCGCATAAGTCATACGAAATTGCAGCTGCTCAAAGTCATCAAATACGCCTGCGGGGTCTTTCATCGCATCGGTATAGCTTTGCACAATGGATGGAAAACCTGTGGGATCACCATTAAATTGGAAGGTAAAGGACAGCGGTCGGCCATTATCAACATTGACGGTTTCTCCATTAAAAAGAGTTACCATAAAAATCTGGCGATTGGAGTAGTTTTCAAATAACCGCACAGAAGAAGGACCAACATTAAGTCGAGTATCGGCATGATTCCAGACGCCGGCATGAAGATCACTACGCAGTTCGCCTTCTACATTCGCTTTGAAGTGCCGCCAGGGCATACTGCTGTATCTTTTGAGGATGAAATTGGGGTGCCGCGTGAAAGCGACATCGTTGAAAATGGAGTCAATGAAGTTATCATCCAAGCGCACATAATCAAGATGCCAAGTATCCAGTATGCCCGTCCGATCGGAATAATTACGAAAACGGAACTGAAAGCCATTATATTTGAATTCTGGCGGCACCTGGATGCGGTGAAATCGGAATGGTTCATCGGCTGTATTTGGCTGACTGATCGGGGCGCCTTCATGCGAGCGCATCCTCCTCCAACGCCCAGAGGCTTCTTTGAATTCCACCACAACCGAGTCTTGTGGCTCAGGTCGGTCGCCTAAGCCACGCCTTTGGAGCCAGTAGGTGAGCCAGGTATCACCAGTATTACGCAGGTCAATATTTTTGGAGGTTAGCCGATCCGATTCGCCATATCCATCGCCGTAGGGTGTCCCTTTGGCATTCAAACCATCGAAAGTAGCAACGCCGAAAGAGGGCGGATTTTCGGCCATATCATTATTGATAAATACGTCGCGGTCGAGCCAGTACCTGCGGTCAGGTACGGGCCCAGTGTAAGAAAAATCGTCCATGATAGGCAGGCGAAGCGTATCTTCTTGAATGCGAATGGCAAAGCGAAAGGTATCGCAAATGGCAAAAGTATCGCAGAGCACCACACACACCGAATCAAGACCTGGGTAGGGACCTGCGAGGTAGTTCACCCGATTGGTTGGCGTATCAGAGGCAAACCGAACGTCGCGTCCGCGTGTATCGTAAGTAGTGCCACAAGTTGTAAGGGTGTTGCAAGCAACCTGGCGACCAGGTAACAAAGACGAATTGGCTACCAACAAGGCGGTCGTATTAGCGCTAAGCGTTACAGGCTCTTGAAAATGTTGGCGACCGTTTCGGCGCACTACCAACCGCAGGGGGAGTGTCCGGCATCCCACTGGATTACAGAATTCTATGTTCAAACGGTCTTCTCCGCCGCCTACATCGCCTCGTGCCGTATATACTAAGGTATCACCAATGACGATAGCGGTACCAAAATCTGCTATATCGCAATTTAAGCAAGTATAATTTCCTGGTTCTGAGCCTAATCCGGTAGTATCGGCGCGCAGTCGAATACGAGCAACGCTACCTGTGGGTACATACCTCACGCCCGGCTGCTCTACGGCGCAGATGGTTTTAGTGGTACTTGGTATGGCTTGTTGCACCCATTTGGGTAATGCCTGAACAGATTCTAAGTGCTGTTTTGCTATGATTAGATTCCGAGCAAGCGGCACCAGATCAATTTGTGCTTGCACGGTGCTTAAGGTCAAAGATATTGCTATCAAATATACGATTCGCTTCATTACCAAGTCGCTATTTTGCTGTGCCGTATTGTCTTGATAGACACAGAATTTACAATGACAGGAGAACGAGCAATGCCTAGTTTTGTTGTTCAATCATCATTGCCATCATTAGAATTGTCGCCTGTATTATCATCTTCGCCAAGGCAGCCTGCGGGGCGTTCTTGAGTCAGATAGATATCTATTTGCTCGCCCATGCGAATGGTTTGCCCAGCGCTATATGCTGGCGTTTGTTTCCAAACATAGGCATTATTCAAATCCGAGGCATCGCCAAAGATATTGCCAATATTCAGGTTGTTGCTACTGATGAGAAATAGCGCAGCATTATAAGTTTTACACACTAAGTCAGGAATTTCTACAAATCCGGAACTGCGCTCGGTGACAACAAACTCAAGGGTAGAACCCATAGGTACCTTTACGCCCTGGCGTAGGTCGGTATCCGTGATTTTTCGATCATTGTAATAAAAATGCAGGATCGTATTTTCTTCCAATTTAGCATCGAACTGGCGCTCCTTTACCGTAAAACGGATATTGAGCTGGCGGAGCTTACGAGTATATTGATCGTAGTTGTAGCTGCCGATGAGTTCGGGCAGGGTAACTTCGTCGGGCGTACTTTTTGTAATGGTAAGATAAATTCGGCGCCGTTGCTTCACCCTCGATAGGGGTTTAGGGTCTTGATCGAGTACAATACCTGGCGCTTTGTCCACGATAAAAATAGAATCTGTTATTACCACCCGAAAGCTTCGGTCATTGGCGCGGCGGGTCGCTTCTTCGATGGTCATGCCAATATAACTTTGCACCTGCACCGATTCATTGTGTCGTGTGTAGAAACGCAAAGCGATATTGATCAAAAATACTAGGGCGATCATCATACCCAGCCAAGCCAGGAAGTTGCGCAAGAATACTGGCGATTTTAGGAAGAGCCAAATTTCGTTGGCAATGTATTTGATATTCCCCCAGAGCAATTCTGGTGAAAACGGCGAAATCTGTCGTAGTCGCTCTGCTAAGCTGGGGGCTGGTTTTTGGGCATTAGGAGGAAGGGGGGTAGTGGTGGTATTTGCACCTAAGGGTTGAAATGCTTGCACCTCGGTTACTGTGGTCGTATCGGTTGGGGTGCTTTCCGGTTCAGATGGTAGAGGTGCGCGATTCTTTTTTTGGAAAGCGAAACTTATAATTTTATCAATAAAATCATAGGGTTTATAATCATGCATTGCCGCCTGGTGGAAGATAGCCGTGGCGGGCGTCATGCCGGGTAGCGAATTGACCTCAATAATAATGGTTTCTATCGGATGCTTTTCGTACACGCGCACGAAGGCGTCAATGCGGCAGTAGCCTTGCACGTTGAGTATGCGGGCTGCTTTTTCCAAATCTGCTTTTACTTGGGTTGCAATCGCTTGATAGTCAGGCTTAAAGCGTGCCGGTGTGATGTTTTGGCCTTCACCTGCCAGAAATTTTTCCTCCAGCGACAACACTTCGCCACTGGCCAACACTTCTGAAGGCTCAAATACTTCGTATTGGATGCTACCATCGGGCAAAAAATGGGTAAGCATACCGCCTGTAATTTCCATAAACTGCTGCGCGCCATTGGCGGTGATAAGCGTTTCCAACAGGATCTCTTGCTTACGCGGAAATTCTTCTTTGGGTTTGAGTTTTAGTGTGCGTCGAGCCTCTTCTCCTTCCTGACCCATAGGGCGAAACATCAATCGGGTGAAGGCTTCCATCTGTTGGCGATTGTTGATTACCTTCACGGCCGAACTGCAACCGTCGTCCACTGGTTTGGCTATAAAAGGATAGCGGAAGCGACTTTCAATGCGATTGAGATATTCGGCTGGGTTGCTTTCATATTCTGTTTTCTTAACCACCAATTGCTCTGCCACTTGGAAGCCATTTCGGCGCAGGGTCTGCAGGGTGCGATGCTTGTGAATCGTGATAGCAGAAGATACCGCATCCGAGCCATTGTAAGGCAAATCGAGTTTGTCGAGTTCTATTTGTAACTGTCCGTCTTCGCCTGGGCGACCATGCAACGCAATAAATACGCCATCGGCTATTTTTTTCAAATCTTGAAAAGAAAGTAATTTGGGTTCAAAGATGACATCGCGGGAGCTGTACTTTTGTGTAATTTCAAAACATTCACCCTTGATGTATTCAATCAGTGGATGTTTTCGAAAATGCAGAATCTTGTCCCGAATATCATCGGCATTATCCTTCAGCAGCAAATTGATTGGCAATTGATACAACTGAAAATTGCCATCCTCGCCGGTGAGAAATACAGGAATGGGGTCATATTTGTCCGAGCTGGATAATTTTTCGTATATGTTGCGCCCGCTTTCTACCGAAATATGCCGTTCAAACGAATACCCCCCCAAAATAACAGCAATACGTTTTTGTTGGTCAGCTTCTTTATGCAAGTCTTTGATACGCTCATCCAAGAGTTCCAGCAGCATCTGATAATGTTCGCGTTGAGGATGTTCGGTTAGGCGCTCCTGGAGCGATATTCGTATGATGAATGTAAGAAATTGTGAAGGGTTAAGCCCAATTTCAGCCGCCTGATGGAAAAAGAAGGATGAAGGCAACATACCAGATGTTGTATTCGGATCATTGAGGAAAATTTTGCCTTCTGGGGTATAGAATCCATCAATGCGCGCATACACATGAAAGCCCAGCGATTCGAATAGGCGCGTTGCTTCTGCTCGAATGGCATTGATATGCGCATCCGGCAAGTCAATTGGTGTTAGCTTGCGCGATAAACCCGGCATGTATTTAGAGCGGTAATCAAAGACCTCTCCGCCTTTCACGATTTCTGTGGGGGGGAGCGCCACTGCGGCGCTATCTTCTTTGCGGATAACGATGCAGGAGAACTCCTTACCTCGAATAAATGTTTCAACGATCACTTCGCGCTCGCTGAAATGGCTTTCCAACACGAAGGCATCCAATTCTAAATCAGCTTTTACCGATTGCTCGTTCAAGTAAGCGAGTAACTGCTCTGGATGATAAAAAGTACTGATTTCATTTTTGAAATGCACATCCATGGGGAAGCCCAGCCCGTCGCGTATGTCGGTGAGCAAGCGCAGGTAATCAAGTCGCTCGAATTCACTACTGTCTTGCCAGCGTTGCACGGTGATTATCTCTCGGAAAAAAGCACGATTAACGGCTTCTTCAAAACCCTCTAATCCGGCTTGCTCATCAATAATGGATACGCCGATGGAAGAGCCTTGGTTTGCCGGACGAATAACCATCGGAAAGCCCACTGTATCTATACTTTGCTGGTATAAGTCATATATGCGGCCACCTGTCCAGGTGTTATGATCGAATACCAACACTGCCGGACAGGCAAAGCCCTGCTGCGCCATGAGTGTTTTCTGCAGCGCTTTATCCATACCAATTTGGCTGGGTCGTACCCCGCTGCCTGTGTAAGGAATTTGTAGATTGTCGAGTTGCTGTTGCAACTGCCCATCTTCGCCATATTCACCATGCAGTGACAGGAAAGCGATATTGATCAGATTGGGCAGTTCTTCAGGCTCAATGCGCACCCCAATTTTAGCGATCACGGCATCCTGTTCTTCGGGGCTGAGTGGACCAAGACTCTCCACATAAACCTGAAATCCGTGTGGCGATGGCGGGAGCGCATCCACTGGCGGGTAAAAATCGCGAATGCTACCTTTATAGATGTTTTTCCAGTCGAGTAGAATGAAATTTCGGTGACTATCCACAAAAATCGGAATCGGCTCGAAGAGGATTTTGTTTAGATTGTCATATACGGTTCGGCCGCCGGCAAAAGCAATTTCGCGCTCTCTGGAAGGTCCACCGAAAAAGATACCAATTTTGATTCTCATGCGCAGTTTCCTGATGGGTGGTATGGATTTTTTGGATATCGTAGATTGACCTATCGCTCAATGATGCAGCGATGCAGGCATAATCTTTTACATTCGTTTGCAAAGGTGCGGATTTTCAGTAAAATCGCCGACAAAATTAACAGGAAAAAGCGTAGGGATTAGTCAGACAGCGTTTAAACATGTTGTAAAATGCCTCTGGAGGCTACTTGAAAACGAACAACATGACGGATTTCAATAAAAAAAGATAACCATACGCTTGTTGATTTCTATAAATTGAGTAATTTTGCTACTCAATGATAGAAGCACTTATATCCTCGAAAACGCG
>CALMSP010000032.1 GCA_937872405.1 uncultured Saprospiraceae bacterium
CTACCACCTTGATGGTGTAAATTTCGTCCAATTTCACTTCAATGGCCGGCGTTTCTATCATAATAGGCTCATCTTGTTTTTGAGTTGAGGCTTCCGTTTCTTCCTCCATCACTACCGCACCAGGCGCCTCTACATCTAAAACCTCTGGAAAATCAGGTATTTCGGTATCCTTTTCCGCTGTTTCTGAGGTGGGTAGCTCTGTGTCCGGTAAGGTAACTTCCGTCAGCGTATTGGTTTCCGCTACAGATTCGATTACATCATCCAACTCAGGCGCATGTTCTGTGTCTTCCGCTGGCGAGCCATTGGCATGGCGTCGTCCGAGCAAATCTTTGATCTGACGCTGTAGTTCCTTCAAGTAAGTATCTGGCAACGTCTCCAGATTTTGAAATTCTCCCGTAGTCATAATTGTGATTTTTTCAGGTTAATAAAATGTAATAAAAAGTCAGCCTTATTGCAATACACAATAAGAAATCTTACTATTCTTGCTATACCTGTTTAAGCCCTTTAGGTAAATAAACAACCGTAGCTAAGCATCAAAACACCCAGAAATACAAGGGTTGTGCCTCTTTTTAGAAAACCTCTCTGAGAATGATGGAAAAATTGTAGGTATGCATCACAAATATAATAAAAAGCGAAAGTCCTGTCAATTATTTTACAAGATAAATTTTTTTAATATTTGTTAATTGTACCGGTTTCAAAAAATGAAGACGTCTTCATTGTTGCACCAGAGAAGGATTCTCCCTGCCGCTCAGCCGCTCACTTGGTGTTTATTGCTGTTTCTCTGTGGGGCGGTGCTGGCGGTCGGTATCTGCCGGATGCCAGAACAACTGCTTGAAATCGCATACTTGATTGTCCACCACCTGCACACCTTCCTGCTCCAGCAGTTCTTGCATGAGCGTAGGCGTAGGAAAATAGTTGCGGCCGCTCAATTCGCCTCGGCGATTCACCACTCGGTGTGCGGGTACATCCTGGCCGGCGAGGCTCTGATGCAAGGCCCAACCCACCATGCGAGCCGACCCCAGCGCTAAGTAATCGGCAATAGCACCATAGGTAGAGATGCGGCCGCGCGGTATCCGCCGAGTGACCTCCCATACCAAGGTGTGATAGTTGTCTTTTGCCATGGGCATACGATGATACGATTTTCGATTTACGAAGTCCGATTTTTGATTTGTAAAATGTGTTATGTCATTTCCAATTGAAACAGATATGAAATGCCGGAAAATCCTGAAAAAGAAGTACATTTAAAAAAAGGACGTCATTGTATATTTAGAAATCGCTTGTGAATGGGTACTCGGTGTCGCCTCTAAAATAAGTATATTGGCGGCAATTAGAAAATATTCGATAGAAAATTGGCAGTGGGTCGTTTGAAATGAAGCGCAAGCAACATGATTATAATCGGGTTTGAAGTTGTTTTGGATTTGTTTTTAATGTTTAAATAATTGAATGTCAGTTTTTTGAAAATAAAATTCATTCGATTTGAACGAATGCGCGCATTTTGTAAAGGATAGCGCTTTCCAAATTTTTTCTATATAGATGTGCTGGAGAACCGGCTTTGGGTACCGAGCGTTTTACCAAAAAAACTTTTTATGATCACACGAAAAATCATCCTCGTTTGCAGCCTATTCCTATTCGCGATGAGCTCTGTAGCGGCACAGAAAGTATTGCAATTAGAGAAATATGGCCGCGCCAAAACCAAAAAAATATACATTGGCGAGCTGATCCATTACAAGCTGCAAGGTGATGAAGTGTGGTACAGCGGCTACATTGAGGATATTAAAGTAGAAGATAATCTGTTGGTCATGAAAGATCGGTACGTGGATGTATCCAAAATCGTGAAAATGCGGCGTCCTTTGGGCTGGAGCAAGCCCATGCGGAGCATGTTGTATATTTTTGGGGCATCATGGTCGGCTAATGCCTTGATTGGCACGCTCACCGATGGCAATCCGGACACCCGCTATGGCTGGGGCGATGCGGCTGTAACCGCAAGCTCGTGGGCCTTAGGCTGGCTCATCCCCAAAATTTTTCGCTACAAAACACTGCGCTTTGGCAAATCGCGCCGGCTGCGCGTACTTGATCTTAGTCCTCCTCCTGGTGGGCCGATCAAGGCGTAGTGCTGTGTATGACTTTTATTTTATAAGTAACGGGACAAAAAAAAACGGATATAAAGTATTAAATTTGTTGCTAAAAAGATGGGAGCAATACGGGCAGTAGCATTGAGTTCGGAACCGCCTCAGACACTATAAAAAGGCCGATGAATCCATTGCGATTCCAGCCAGCAAAGGCAAAGCCTTGAACTACTTTAGTTTGTTGTCTCGCAGCAAGGAGTTGATTTTCCAAACCACTCCAAAAACCATGATTGCCGATTTTGTGCTGGATTTTTTGGATACCTTTTCGCTGAAAATCAAGCGCTTAACCGTGCTGGTTTTAGACAACGCTCGCATTCATACTGCCCGCAAAATCAAAGAACGTTTCCAGATTTGGCAACAAAGAGGCTTGTTTATTTTCTCCTTGCCTCCTTATTCGCCGCATCTTAACCTCATTGAACCGCTATGGAAAGAATTGAAACAGCGTTGGTTAAAACCTGAAAATTACACCAGTGCCGATCTTTTATTTTACAGTGTTTACTAAGAGCATGTTTAAATTTCATACTTTGGTCTGCAAATGTTCATCTATGGAACCTCACTTTGCCTTTTTCTCGCTCCGTAGCGCTGCTATGCAGCTCAAAAAACGCTTCGTGAGAACCCAAATCTGATCATTTTCGACTTCAAAAACGAATTTTAAACATACTCTTAGCCTTGACTACTGTTGGCAAGGAATTAAATATTAACTTTTCTCCTTGCTCTTTTTAATTAAACTTAGTTTTGTTCCAATACTTAGATGTTTTAATTTTATAATGCGTTTAAAAACAGGATTTTACACACAAAGAAATACATCGCCTTCAATTGAAATTGATATAAAATAATATCATAGTTTTTTACACAAGAAGCACACGTTTTTTATATTTGCATCATATTTTTGGTAACAAATTTACACGTATGAAATATTTCCACACGCCTTTGGATATTCTACTCGCCGCTTCTGACCTTGCGCAGGCTGCTCAATTTGCGGATGCGGTAATCGTTACGGTTAATTACCACGACAGTAACCAAGCCAATGTTGTAAAAATACAAGATGATCATTACATCAGTAAATTGGGCGAAACCGCCGTGCGTAAGGCTTTTGAACAGTATGACTGCCGCGTGGAAGGGCCCGATTATACGATTTATGAAGGCAGGCAAAAATCGTGGGATGATGACCTGTACATCAACGGCGTTGGTTTGGCCGTAAAAACTCAACGCCTATCGGCGGCGCAGCGCTATGGCTTGTCGTGGACATTTCAACGGTCGCCAGCACGTACCGATCCTATTCTGCGGAAGCCCGAAGCTTGGGTTTGCTTTGTCAGTTATGACGACCTTTCCGCGCAGCCTATTTGCCAGGTGTTTCCGCCTTTGCAAATTGGGATATTGCCATTCAAATCCCCACAATTACCGCATCTTGCGGGCAAAAAGGTGGCAGTCTATGCGGCTGATATTGGCTTTGCCGAATGAAGTTTTGCTGCATTGTAAAAATGGTGCATTGTAGAAAAAATATAGAAAAATCCAGCTCGTTGTAGCGCATTTTGCTGCACATTTGTTATTTTACCATCCAAAAAAAAGTGCAATGGCAAATCTGGACAGAAGACAATGGTTGAGAACGGCTGGTTTGGCCGGGGCATTCTCGATGCTGGGTGGCGGTGCGTTTGCTCGCGAGCAAGGCGCGAACATGTTGCGCATCGTGAGTAATAACACAGCTAATGGCCCGCTCCGGCTTAGCGCCAATGAAAATCCTTACGGCCCCTCGCAAAAAATGCGTCAGGCTATGATGGATGCCTTTGATAACATGTGTCGCTACCCTTGGGGGTATGCGCGCGAGCTGGTGGAAGCACTGGCCAAGCGGCACGGCGTTACGAACGATCATATTGTGCTCACGGCGGGTTCGGGTGAAGGGCTGAAAGCTGCCGGACTCACCTACGGGTTGCACGGTAGCGAGATTGTAGCGGCGCAACCTACCTACTTGGCGCTCATGGAATACGCACAACAATTTGGCGCTTATGTTCACTATGTACCGCTCAATGAGCATTTGGTGCATGACATTGACGCTATGTCGAAGCGCCTTACCGGCAATACACGCTTAGTGTTTGTATGCAATCCGAATAACCCGACGGGCACGCTACTGCCTGCCGCGCGCATGAAATCATTCTGTGAAAATCTATCGCAGCGAACGGTTGTATTTGCTGACGAAGCCTATTTCGATTATGTCACCGAGCCGGGCTATCCTTCTATGGTGGATTTGGTGAAGCAAGACCTGAATGTAATTGTGTCGCGTACCTTCTCTAAAGTGTACGGTATGGCGGGTATTCGCAGTGGCTACCTAATTGCGCGACCCGATATTGCGCAGCGACTACGGGAGAATACGATGGCTGGGCCCAGTGTACCTGCCATTGCTGCGTCATTGGCTGCCTTGCAGGATGAAGCATTCTACCAGTTCAGTTTGCAAAAAAATGCCGAAGCCCTACAAATCATGTATGCGGCGTTAGATTCACAACAGTTATCTTACGTAAAATCACACGCGAATTTTGTATTTTTTAATGCCCGCAAACCTATTCAGGAAATACAGTCCGAATTTTCAAAACGCGGGGTGCAGGTTGGGCGTCCGTTTCCGCCACTCAACACCTGGTGCCGTGTCAGCACAGGCACGATTCAGGAAGTCAAAGGCTTTGCCCAAGTGCTCCGAGAAGTGGTATAAATGATTGTGAATGTTTTTAAAACGCATTTTAATAATTTAAATTTATGCAATCTGCAACTATGGAGCCGCAGGTGTCGCTGAGCGAACTGAGGCGCATTTTTGATACCCAACAAGCCAATCAATGGCGGGTAGCTCGCACGAATGCCCGCGAACGCATCGCAACGCTGCGTCGCTTAGAACAAGCCGTGCTTCGCTATCGGGAAGACATTCGAGCCGCCTTGTACGCTGATTTTCGCAAGCCGCCTTTAGAAGTGGATATGGTAGAAATATATGTCGTGTTGAGTGAAATTCGCCATTCCATCAAAAATCTTCGCCGGTGGATGGCACCTCAATCCGTACCTACCACGCTTGCACTTTTGGGCACACGCTCGTTCATACAATACGAGCCTAAGGGCGTGGCACTCATTATGTCGCCCTGGAATTATCCGATTAACCTAACATTGGGGCCCCTCGTGAGCGCCATTGCAGCCGGCAATTGTGCCATTTTAAAACCATCCGAACTGACACCACATATTTCGGCGGTGCTGGCCCGTTTGATAGGTGAGGTTTTTCCAGAGGATGAAGTAGCCGTAGTACAAGGTGATGCCAATGCGGCCCAAGCACTATTGAATTTGCCTTTCAATCATATCTTTTACACAGGCTCGCCTGCCATCGGCAAACTGGTAATGGCTGCCGCTGCTAAACATTTAGCATCTGTAACATTGGAGTTAGGCGGTAAATCACCTGTCATTATTGATGAAACGGCGGATATAGATATGGCGGCGCGGCGTGTGGCTTGGGTAAAATATACCAATAATGGCCAAACCTGCATTGCACCCGACTACGTGCTGGTACATGAAAGCCGGAAAGCCGATTTTATCGCTGCCGCTAAAAAATACATACAGCAATTCTTTTCGGAGGATGCTTCACAATCCGTTGATTATGCGCGTATTGTGAATAGTCGCCACTTCGAGCGCCTACACGCCTACGTGGAGGAAGCAGTGGATAGCGGTGCACAGGTGCCAATTGGCGGGCAAAGCGATGCCACTACCCGTTATATTGCTCCAACTATACTGACCGACGTGCCCAAAGGTGCAAAAGTCATGGAAGAGGAAATTTTCGGGCCGCTACTACCCGTGCTTACTTTCCGAGCCTTACCGGAAGCAATTGCCCACGTTAATGCGAACGAACGCCCCTTAGCGCTCTACATTTTCAGTCGCCGTCGCCGCTACATTCGGCAAATCGTGCAGGAAACCCGCTCTGGAGCAGTGGTGATCAATCATACCGGTATTCATTTTTTTAATAATAATTTGCCATTTGGCGGTGTGAATAATAGTGGCATTGGTAAAGCACACGGCTGGTTCGGATTCGAAGCGTTTTCTAATGCGAAAGGTGTACTCCGACAGGTGTTGCCTAGCGCATTAGAGCTACTTTTGCCACCTTACAACGCCTTCAAACAGCGTATGATTGATCTGGTATTGAAGTGGTTGTGAGCCTTGTAAATGCTGATATTTGAATATGCAAACGGATAACGTTCTTATTATTGGCGCAGGGCCAGCAGGGTTAGCTGTTGCCGGACGCCTGCGCAAATTGGGTATCCCTTTCGAGGTGTTAGAAAAAAGCACGCATATTGCCCACTCTTGGCATCAGCACTATGACCGATTGCATCTGCATACTGTAAAAGAATTGTCGGACCTGCCGCATCTACCTTTTCCTGCGCATTATCCGCGCTACGTGCCCCGCCAAATGCTGGTGGCATATTATGAAGATTATGCTCGAACATTTGATATTCGTCCACACTTTGGGCAGGAGATCCAAGCTATTCACAAAGCTACTGCTGGTTGGCAGGTACGTAGCACGAAGGGGCAAACCTGGAAAGCATCACAGATTGTAATCGCCACAGGTGTCAACTGTGAACCTTACCGACCAGAATTCCCCGGCGAAGCTCAGTTTCAGGGGCAGGTGCTGCACAGCCGGCATTACAAAAATGCGGAACCCTTCCGCGGGCAGCACGTATTGGTAGTAGGTATGGGCAATACGGGTGCAGAAATCGCGCTCGACCTTTGTGAGCAAGGCGTGGAAGTATATTTGTCGGTACGCGGTCCTGTCAACATTGTACCCCGCGATACCTTTGCCGGCCCTACGCAACACACGGCCCTACGATTGGCCAAATTGCCTAATTGGCTGGGCGACTGGCTGGGTACGCAACTGCGCCGCATCATGGTCGGCGACCTGTCGCGCTACGGCATTCATACACCCCAAATGCCTCCAGCTCAACAACTACGCCTTACCGGAAAGACACCTGTGATTGACATTGGCACTATAAAAATGATCAAAGCCAGACGAATTCGCGTGCTGCCAAGCATCGCTCGTTTTGATACAGAAACGATTACTTTTACCAACGGCGAAACGCATCCTTTCGATGCGGTATTACTTGCCACTGGTTACCGAGCTGGCTTGGAAAAAATCATACAAAATGTTGATAATGAATTGGATACCCATGGATTGCCCAAGCGTTGTATCGGGCAAGGAGCATTCGAAGGACTATATTTTATCGGATATGATAATTATGTACCTGGTGGCATTCTTGGCGTTATTTACCGAGATTCCGAACGCATTGCGCAGCACATAGCCCAAAAAACGGATATATGATGCCGCTATTATACTTGTTACATCATAGTCCTAATTTTTAAACATTATAAAACATTGAAAATCAATTTATTAAAAAAAAGAAAAGCAGTTTTTTAATTTAAAAAGATTATCACCAACCCAATATCATAATAAATGACTCAACCGCATGCGTCAACAATTAGAAACCGAACAAAAAGCCTTAGAAATCAACTTAGACGATAGTATCTACGGCACGTTCGCCGAAATCGGCGCCGGGCAAGAAGTAGCCCGTTATTTTTTTCAGGTGGGCGGCGCGGCAGGTACCATTGCCAAGACCATGTCCGCTTATGACAAGGTCTATTCTGATCAGATTTACGGGCCCGAGCCGAGCGGTCGCTATGTTTGCGAGTCGCGCTTGTACAAAATGCTCGACCACGAATACAACCTTATGGGTGCGCGCCTGCGCATGGAACGCCCCAACACCAACTTCTTTGTATTCGCCGATACGATTGCCGCGATCAACTATTCCAAAACGGTGAAAGGCGACGGCTGGCTGGGCATTCGATTCCAACTGCACGCTGGCAGCGAGCCAAATGATTGGGTGCTGCATGTACGAATGCTCGACAACGACAATCGCTTGCAACAGCAGGCCATAGGCATATTGGGTGTCAACTTAGTGTATGCTTGTTTCCACTACAACGACAAGCCGGAGGTCATGCTGCAATCGCTCATGGATAGCCTGCACGGGCGCGTGATGATTGATATGATCCGCCTCACCGGACCCGACTTTGAAAGCGTGGATAACCGCTTGCTCAGTCTGCTGTCTGTCAAAAATGGGCTAACCGATGTAGCCATGTTTGGCCCTGATGCTCGCCCCGTACACGCCTCAGAATTTTTATACAAAAAGCACCTGATGATCGTGCGAGGCAGCTTCCGACCGCCTACCTTGGTCAATTTGGATATGATTCGGGCCAGCTATCAGCAATTCCGAGAAGACCCCGAAGCGGCGCAAGGTAAAAGCTACCTACTCACGGAAATCACATTAGACAACCTGCGTGCAGAAGACGAATTGGATGACAAGGATTTCCTCGATCGCGCCGACTTGCTCAATGCCTTAGGGCAAACGGTCATGATTTCCAATTGCCAACAACATCAGAAACTGATTGCTTATTTATCCGATTATAAAATCCAAAAGTTAGCACTGGTGGTCGGCGTGCGCGAATTGCTCGAATTGATCCACCGCAAATATTACGACAACTTAGACGGCAGGCTGCTGGCTGCTTTTGGCGAGGTGTTCACCCGCGATGTCAACATGTACGTCTATCCGGCGATGCAAGAAGGAAGCGACGAACTGATGACGGCACGCAACGTGCCTGTACCAGAGGGCGTAAAGTTTTTGTACCAGCATCTGCTTGATAATCATCAAATTATAGATGTAAATAAATTTGATAAATCAACTTTACACATCTTCTCTAAAGAAGTATTGCAAATGATACAACAGGGGCAAAGCGGCTGGGAACATATGGTTCCGGCTAAAGTAGCTGCCCTGATTCGGGAAAAATGTCTTTTCGGTTACCCTGCCGAACAGATAGAATTTGACTATTGAATGGCGCGAAAAACGCACCGTGAAACGATGATTGAAAAACTTTAATGTTTTAAAAATGATCTACCATTTAGGCTTGATTTTCAATAACTTGCTAGTGTTGGCCTTGCTCGCAGGATGCCAATATCAACCGAAAGAAACCACTGCTGAACAAAGCGCAGCAACGGCCCTGGCATCAGCCAATCAGCCAATTGAATCGGCGCCAACCTATGCCGCACCGCCCCAACCGGAATTTACTATTGCTTACCTCATGGGCAAATTTGACCCCACTACGCACCCTGATTTTGTGAAAATAATGCCGCCTTACGCCGATAATACGAGCCGTTATTTGCGCCGCGACGCCTACGACGCCTTTCGGCAAATGCACGCCGATGCTTTGAAAGATGGTGTGCGACTGACCATCATATCTGCTACGCGCAATTTTGAAGCACAAAAAGCTATTTGGGAAGCGAAGTGGACTGGTGCGCGCCTCGTGGATGACGAAGATCTTTCCCAAACGCTACCTGAGCCGCGCCGTCGGGCACTCAAAATATTAGAATATAGCTCTATGCCAGGTACGTCGCGCCACCATTGGGGTACGGATATTGATATCAACAACCTCAACGATGCGCATTTCCTGAGTGGCGAAGGCAAGAAAACCTACGATTGGCTGCGTACTCATGCGCACCGGTACGGCTATTGCCAGCCTTATTCACCCAAGGATCGCGAGCGCCCGCAAGGGTACAACGAAGAAAAATGGCACTGGTCGTACATGCCAGTGTCGGCAGTACTTACGGAATTGGCGCGCACGCAACTTCAAGATGACATGATCACCGGATTTAAAGGTGCTGAGGCTGCCCATAGCATTGGCGTAGTGGCAAAATATGTATTGGGTATCAATAAAGCGTGCCTACCCGAATGAGTGTTCTGATACTATTTGTAATATATCCTCAAAGTATTGTTCTTCAGTATTTTATAAAATTGAGAATCGTACATAGTATGAATCATTGATGATTCGGTGCTGGGTCAAATGGGTGGATGTGATTTCGTAAATCTTTGAGATTTGCGAAATCTGAACAACAAAACAACCGTTTTGACCCACTATCGCTAATTCAATAGAGGTGTTCAAAAACAAAGATTTTTAATTTTTAAAATGCTGATAATCAAAAATTTACTAAAGATCTGAAATTTAGCAAATTATCGCTGAACATGACTAATTGTACAAAATCATTTAGTATCGCTTTCAGCCCCCAACTACCGATATACTTTACAAACCACTAAATAATGGGTAAAAAGTAAGCGCTTATGAAGCAATTATTAAAGCAACTTGTAAAGAAAATCCCCATTGCATTTACGCAAAATCAAAAATATGATCAACAAACGAAACAAGTGATTCGGCTTGTGCTATCTGGGCAGGGTAGTGGCGTGGATGTTGGCGCTCTGAAAGGTGAAATACTCGATATCATGTTGCGTGCAGCACCCCAAGGGCCACATTTTGCCTTTGAACCCATCCCGGAACTGTACGAACGCCTACAGCAGAAGTACTACGGCAGCCCATGTACCATTTTCAACATGGCGCTGAGCCACGAAGTAGGAACGGCAAGTTTTAATCATGTCGTGAGCAACCCTTCTTACAGCGGGCTGCGCCAGCGCCAGTACGATCGCCCTAATGAAGTAGCGCAGCAGATCACCGTGCAGACGGATACATTGGATCGAATACTATCGCCCGATGTGAAAATTGATTTGATAAAAATAGATGTGGAAGGCGCCGAGCTTTGGGTGCTGCAGGGCGCGCGCGAGCACTTGCAACGCGACCAGCCGATTGTAATTTTTGAGCATGGACTGGGTGCTTCGGAGTTTTATGAGTCGTCGCCAGAAAAAATTTATGACTTGTTCGCTCATTGTGGCTATCAGATTAATTTGATGCAACGCTGGCTGCGTCATGAACCGCCACTATCATTAGCCGCATTTCAGCAGCAATTTTATGAACGCCGCCATTATTACTTTCTAGCGCATCCGAATGGTGCCGTTAGGTCTGCTTTTGTATAGTTGCGTGTTACGACTATGGCTAATAATTTTATTCAGTTGTAATATATACGCGCGAAATGGATTTGTTTATTTAGATGTGCTTTATTTTCAGGCTTAAAATTATGATTGTCAGCAATTAAAATGCTTCTAATTTTTAAAAAAGCATCATTTTAAAAATGTTTTCACCCTGCGGAGGATACAGAACCGCCTGTTTTTTACTTCGAGGGTTTTGCCTTACCTTTGTATTAGAGTATGTTTAAAATTCGTTTTTGAAGTCGAAAATGATCAGATTTGGGTTCT
>CALMSP010000033.1 GCA_937872405.1 uncultured Saprospiraceae bacterium
CGCATGAGCCGAAACACCAACCACGCATTGGCGATATGCAGCGATGTGAATGCCAAATACCAAGGCAAACCATTGATATGGAAGCCTTTATACATAAGTACTAAAAAGAAGTTGAGTACTGGTTGTAGCGCCGGAAACCCAAAACTGTTGAAAAAGTCTATAAAGCGGTGCGATTCGATGCGCCAAGCAAGCCCCGTAAAATCAGTAACGAAGCCCGATTGCCAAGTCGGAAAATACAGCAAATGCGTCAAAATAACATACCCCACCAACACCCAAACCGGCAGGTAATACAACGAAAAAACCGACTTTTTAAAGCGAAGCAAACGTTCCACAATGAATGTAAACTAGAATTTTCGTAAAACAATCCCCCAATATCATAATATCATAATCTCCCAATATCATAATATCCTAATATCCCAACACATCCTCAAAGATAAAATCTTTACCCACAGAAACGAACTTTTAACAAACTGCGTTTTCTATTTGCAATATTGCAAAATGGGTAGAGTTCTGTAACTTTGCTCGCTAATCAAAACCTTAGCTTCTTATGATTCGCAATAGCACTCTAATTGTACTACTTATTGGCTATCTGCTGCCCCCCATGCTGGCGCAAACGGATAAGCCAAATCCATGGGCAGGCAAAACCGAAGAGGACATGCGCCGCATCGCCGACTCGCTGGCACAAGCCTTTATCATTGCCGACGGCCATGTAGATTTACCTTACCGCTTAGTGACCAAAAATTTCCGCCCAACCAAAGAATTTATTGGCATTCCGGTAGAAAGCGCCGAAGGAGATTTTGACTACGTACGCGCTAAGAAAGGCGGCTTGGATGCACCCTTTATGTCTATTTACATCCCTTCCTCCTACCAGGAAACAGGAGGTGCAAAGGCTTTCGCCGATTCCCTGATTGATATGGTACGCACCATTGCTGAAGCCCATCCTGATAAGTTCAACATTGCTACCTCGCCTCGGCATCTGACTTCCATCAAACGCAGCGGCCGCATTGCTTTACCGATGGGCATGGAAAATGGCGCGCCCATTGAAAATGATCTGAAAAATGTAGAATATTTTCGCAATCGAGGCATCAGCTACATCACCCTGACGCACGGAAAGGATAATCAAATCTGCGATTCTTCTTACGATACCACCGGCACTTGGAATGGGCTTAGCCCCTTTGGACGGGAAGTGATCAAAGAGATGAATCGGGTTGGCATTATGGTGGATATTTCTCATGTATCCGATAGTGCATTTTACCAGGCGGTGCGCCTCAGCCGAGCACCATGCATAGCGTCTCACTCTTCCGCCCGACGCTTCACGCCATCTTTCAAGCGTAATATGAGCGATGATATGATTCGCTATCTCGGACAGCGCGGCGGCGTCATTATGATCAACTTTGGTTCGGGGTTCCTCGACGAAAAAGTGCGCCGCAATGAAGAAAAAAAACGTGCCGAACTGCTGGAACTGCTGGATAAAAAAGGCCTAACTTACCGCGACTCAGCAGCCCAACCAATTATTGAAAATTTCCGCAACGCCAATCCAAGTTTATATGCTAATGTGGAGCGCGTAGTAGATCATATTGACCATGTGGTACGCATCGCAGGTATCAACCATGTTGGCTTTGGCTCTGACTTCGACGGCGTAGGCGACTCGCTGCCCACCGGGCTTAAAGATGTTTCGCAATATCCGAATGTTATTTATGAACTCATAAAGCGCGGCTACAGCGCTCCAGATATTGAAAAAATCTGCTCTGGCAATCTAATTCGGGTGTGGCAAGAAGTAGAGGCGATGTCGCGGCGTTTAAATGTCAAAAAAAGTAAGCCATAAGGCTACCCCGTTTTTGAAGACACCATGTACAAATTGCTCTTCAGATAGGGTTCTGAAGGGCAATTTTACATTCATTATCAGCCAATAACGAAAACTATTTTTACAATATGAATTACCGGAAAATTTTACTCATAGACCAGCCACATCCTTTTTTAGAAAACCGACTTATCGAACTGGGCTTTGAAATATTGCCCCATTACACGGCATCAGAAGCAACCATTTTACAACTCCTGCCTCAATGCTGGGGTATTGTGCTGCGGAGTCGCTTTGCCGTAACGCGCCAATGGATAGACCAAGCCGCTCAGTTGCGCTTCATTGCGCGCGAAGGGGTGGGCGTGGAGCACATTGATGTAGCATACGCTGCCGCTAAAGGCATAGCCGTACTCACCTCGCCCGAAGGCAGCCGCGACACCGTAGCCGAGCATACGCTGGGGCTGCTGCTCGCCCTTATGAACAATATTGCTCGCGCCGACCGGCAGATACGCTACGGGCAATGGAGCCGCGAAGGCAATCGTGCCGTCGAAATCAAAGGCAAAACGATTGGTATCATTGGGTATGGCAATATGGGAAGTGCCTTCGCACAACGCTTACAAGGCTTTGATGCTCATGTGATTGCGTATGATAAATTCAAATCAGGATATGGCGATGCCCATGCTCAAGAAGTATCATTAGACACCATTTTTGCTGAGAGCGATATCATTAGCCTGCACATCCCGTACTCAGAAGCGAATCATTATTTTGTAAATGACACCTTTTTAAATAACTTTCGCAAAAACATTTACCTCGTAAATACCGCTCGCGGTTTGATATTGAATACTGCCGATTTGGTTAAACATTTGCACAGCGGAAAAGTACGCGGCGCCGCCCTGGATGTAATAGAATACGAAGAAACCTCTTTCAATATGTTGCAATTGAACGACATGCCTACCCCGTTTCATCACCTCATCCAATCAGACCAAGTTGTACTATCCCCGCACATTGCCGGCTGGTCATTCGAGTCAAAAAAAGGGCACGCCCGAACCTTAGCCGCTAAAATCGAGTACTTACTCCAACATGACTAATACCACCCTAAAAGCGATTTGACGAGTAGCGACCGAGCATGATAATCTGTCTCTATTGTCAGAAAATGAAGGCGCCTTTATTTTTTGAAAATGGTATAATGCCATTTACAATTTGAAAAATTTCATTTATAATTTTATAAAACTTTGAAAAACGAGCTTTTGAGAATAAATAATTAGGTGATGGCAAGTAGTTAATAGCGAAAAGCAAATAGCAAGCAGCGAAAAGCGTTACATTCGTGTAGTAAATTCACTAAATAAACTGCATAAAAAAGCCGCTCCCATGCAAAAAGCGCAGGAGCGGGCTTCGTTGAAATGATATCAAACTGTCTTTAATTA
>CALMSP010000034.1 GCA_937872405.1 uncultured Saprospiraceae bacterium
CATACGAGATAAGCTAGTGACTGGAGTTCAGACGTGTGCTCTTCCGATCTCATTAGCAATCCAAAGCGTACGCATGTAAGGGGGCAAATACAAATTGTACAATTACTAAAACACAAAAAAACACAAAGAATTGTTTAACAGTAAGTTATATGTGTGTGTAATTCATGAATACAAATTCAAATTGTGCAATTTGAGGTTTTTTAATCTTCTTTTTTAAACTTACCTGTATCAAAATCTGGAAATTTATTAGATATAAATTGTTCTAAAGCCTTGATTCTGTGACGTAAACAAGCAATTTCTTTTTGGAGGTCTGAATAAACGCCTGGTGGGTCGTTTACACCAAATTGCTCAACTGCCTGTACAAAACCCTCATTTCCCTGTACAGATTTCCCTGTACTTTGCACAATAGAATCATCGGAGGATTTTCTAATCATTTCTCCCCTGCCGGTGAGGAGCCAATCGATATTTATGCTAGGGATTTTCAAAGCAATTTTTTTTGTTATTCTCGCCGAAATTGGACGCTCTCCGCGCTCAATCATTGATAGATACGACTGTCCTATCTCAATAAGTTCATAAAACTCTTGACGACTTAATTCTAAATAATCACGAATTTTTTTTAGCCTCTCGCCTTGTGTAAGCAACTGTTATTCAATCTAATATAAATGTATTTAAAAATATTTATCACAAAAAGTGTCAGTCCTATTGGTTTTTATCACAAAAAGTGATTATATTTGCATCAATAATGATACACAATAGAACAATAGAAGCAAAAGTAGGAAAAGAATGGCAACGAGAGAGCAACTATCCGAAAATTTATACCAAGGGCTCAAAAAACACTACGGCGCACTAAAGGACGTGGCGAATCGCATGAAGGCAATCAGAGCGCCGCAAGGAAAGCAAGGGTATCATCGGAACTGGGTGCGGCAGGTACTGAAAGGCGAATACGAAGATTTGGAACTGATGGAGGTAGCCGCTAAAGTGCTACATGAGTACGAAGAAAACGCAGCCGCGCAACGACAGCGGATACAGCAACTAACGTCAGAAGCGCTGCGTCTGGCAACTGCATAACTTTTTGTGATATTTTTTATAACCAAAACATCCTTTTTCTATGAAAAACCTGCAATTAAATCAGATGGTGAAACTGCTCGAAAGCGAGCAAGTGCAAAGCGTTGAATCTACTTTTTCAGAAGGCGCTGAGAACATTAGCAGCTTGATTGCCATGCTCGACAAGGTGGAAATTCGTGAGGAGGAACTGCAAATGGAGATGCAAAAAGCGAAGCAAGTAAAAAGCTTGATTAATGAGAAACTTGGCGAAATCCGCAAGCAGATCAATGCGCGCCTGAATGGTTAAGGCGAGTTGGAGAGGCTTCTGTCCTCTCTAATTTGCAGGTTCCTGGGGCTGGTTTTATCAGCCCCTACTTTTCAGAATCATAGCGACACTACTAACAAGATAGTCAATGGATTTTCGGTTCAATAAAACAAACGGAGAGTTGTGCATCAGTGTGGCGGCGATAGCTGAAGCGATGGGAATCGAACTTAATAGCGGACTAAACACAATTTGGAAAGGATTAGAGCGATATCGAAAAGGCACGTCGGAAGCTTGGCGGCATTACACGGATGAAACGGATGGACGCAAACGCTGGATAGCGGTGGCAGCATTGCCGGAAGTAACACGGCTGCGGGTAGAGTATCATTACAACGACCTTTGGCTCATATACTATACGGAACGGCTGATAACCGAAGCGCTGGCGCGCGTAGAACCGGAAGACCGTACTTACTTTATGAATGTACGCCCGACAAAAGATGGGAAAGGGATTCAACCGGCTAAGGTCTCGCAGCTATGCGAGGCTTGCGGCTGGCTTAGACTTAGTGTAAGCGATTATTGGAAAGACAAGTATAAGCGTTACAGCGTGTTTTTGGAGTGGATGGCGAAGTTACTGGGCGAGCGCGACCTTTATGGGCTACGGGTAAGTAATCCGCGCAGCTTGGAACGAAAGGTGAAAGCTTGGCAACAAGACGGACGTGAAAGCTTGCTGCCACGCAGCTTCGGCAACAGCAACCGGCAAAAACTGGAAGGCTTGCAGGTGAAACGAATCGTTTATTTGTACAGTAGCCCGCTAAAACCGACGGTGATGGACGTACACGATGTGTACAATCGTGAAGCCGACGAGCGTGGCTGGGGAACAGTTAGTTACGAGAGAGTCCGGCAGATTGTGAATATGCCAGAGTACAAGCAGGTGATATATTTGGCTCGGCATGGTAAGGACGCGGCGAAAAATGCGCACGAGCGAACGATTAAGCGGAGACGCCCGTCCTTTGCCGATGCTCTTTGGGTAAGTGACGGCTCGACAATACAGCTTTATTATACCGGAAAAGATGGCAAGCCCCGCAGCGACCTGTATGCTTACGTAGTGGCAGATGCTTACAGCGACGCTATCATCGGCTGGGCAGTAGGCTACACAGAAACGGCTACAATTGTACAGTCGGCTTTCCGAGACGCGGTACGAAAAACAATGATGACGCCGCATCAAATCGCTTACGACAACAGTAGCGCCAACAAAGGAAAGGAATCTCAGCAATTGTTTGACAAGCTGAGTAAACTGCATTTTCCGACAGCACCCTATTCTGGCAAAGCAAAAGTGATTGAGGCAATCTGGGGGAGGTTAGAGCAGCATAATATGCGACATCTGCCAAACTTTAAAGGAGGTAATATAACCGCTAAAAGCTTAGACGCAAAGGCAAACCCTGATTTTTTAGCTCAATTATTACGAGCCGGCGAGCTCCCTTCGTTCGACCAAGTGGTGGCGCAGTTTCGGCTGGTGGTGGAAACAATGAACAACACTGTTTCAAAGAAGTACAAACGCACTCCAGCCGAGCGCTACAAGGATAAAAGCGCTCGACGCAAGCCAATGGACCTCCTGCTGATGATTGAAGGTTTCTGGGTAGAACGGACTAATCAGGCGCGCTATACAAAGGACGGGATTACAATCGAGATAGACAAACAACGCTACACTTACGAGGTAGAATGCGAACGCGGTGTAGAGGATATGGATTTTCGTATGAAGCACATAGGCGACAGCTTCAATATAAAATACGACCCTGACGATTTAGAATATATTGCTCTATACAAAAGTGGCGTGCATGTAGCAACGGCTCGGCACAAGTACGAAGCGCCAATGGCGCGCGTGGATATACAGTACGGCGAAGGCGAAATTATAAGCAAAAACATTACACAACGACGAGCCTATTGGCAGCGACTACAGCAACACTCAGAGGAAATTGCTGCTGAGATTGAAATCTTTGGTTTTGAGCCGCTCAATCATCGTACTCTACACAAAGATGCCTACAACAAGATGGAAGGCGCGCTGCTCGATGATTTGCTAGCAAATGCAGCAATCGTTAAGCCGACAATAAATAAAAGTTCAGAACCACGGTCGCTTTACGACGATAGCGACGCTGACGGGCGTATCATTGAATAATTTTTTAAAACAAATCAAAATCATGAAAATTGTACTGACATTAAAGGAAACCGTTGAGCGCTATGTGTGCGCTGTCTTTCAAATCGAAGATTTGGTAACTAAATGCACCCGACAATTTAGGAATACTTCTGACCTATGCCGTTGGCCGAACTGTCGCTCAAAGGCTTCAGTAGGTAAAAACTATTGTCGAAAACACTTGCATGGGTCTTAGTTAGTTCACCTTTTCAATGTATCAAAATATTAAGATATGATTAATGGTAAAGTTTTCAATAAATTAACCCGAACGGGGGGGGCGAGAGGTGCATATCTCTCTATTTATAGCTCAGGATCAATAATCTTTAACAAGTCCGCTATTTCGCTGATGGGGATGTCAGCTGGCTGCGGAATTATGTTTGTACAAGATGAACAAAATTTAGATGACTGGTATGTAATAGTCCCTATCGCTGATCATCAAGATGCAATAAGGACTCGTAGCTGTAAAAACGGTCATCTTGCTGTTAATTGTGCTGCTATGGTAAGAGCGTTTGAAAGTTACTTCTGCTACAAAGGACATGTAAAGCTTCCTCTTTCTATGTCTTTTAAAACGGCAGAAGACGGTACTAGGTATTATTTATTGATTACTTTACCTGCAAAAAATCTCTCAAAACAGCAACTAAAGGATAAGTATTCCGGCAGTTACGAATTCGCAAAACAGCCAGAAAAATGAACAAAAGGACAGACGATATAAATTATTTACGTGCTAGAATGATAAAGCACTACAATGAGTTAGTGTACTTGTTTGCCTGCGCGGAAGATGATGGCGGTATTTTAATAGTGCATTACGACGAGTTTTTTGACTTGATGGATGATATGAGGTCAGATATCTGTTTTTTGTCGGCGCTTGAAATACCTGGTGTATGCACTTCAATCATTCATAAAAAGGATTTTATACTAAAATCATTGGAAGACGATAGTGAGTCTTCAGATTTTTCTTAATAGATAGCACAAAAGTACAAACATGGACATTAAACATGAACTTCAGCAAAAAGTCTTGGAGGCACTCAAAACAATGAGTCAAGCTGAGCTTGCACGTAAAATGAAAAGTCAGATTGGCTACGGTTCAGACGCAACCGTGATAAATTTAAAACAGGGCAATTGGGAATTAATTTCAGAGGAAGCAATAAATAAGCTGCGTGCTTTCTTTAAGATAGATTCTTGGCGGCTGCGCTCAACTCATAACTTCGCTGTAATTACGAAATTGTGCGAAGACGCTCGGGACAACAGGCGATTTATGGCAATAGCTGGTTATACCGGTGCTGGTAAAACAACAGCACTTCGGTACTACACAAGTCAAAATGCCGATACGTACTATGTGCTGGCAACAGTTTTGATGACAAAGCGAACTTTTTTGGAAGCAGTACAGCGTGCTATGGGGATAAATGCTGGCAGCAGCATGGCGGATATGATGGCAGGCATACTAAATAAACTACATTCTAGCAGCAAGCCCTTACTGATTATAGATGATGCAGGTAAACTAACACATAGCTGCTTGAGGCTACTACAGGTTATATATGACCAAACGGAATTTTCCGCAGGTGTTGTAATCTCCGGCACAGAGTACTTGAAAACAGAAATAGACCGACAGGCTCGGCGCGACAACATGGGGTTTCGAGAGCTGAAGCGGCGTATCGCGTATTGGCAGCCCTTACGCCGCCCTACACAAAGCATCATCTCTACTATTTGTAAAGATTACAACATAACTGATCAGAACGCAATCTCTTACATACACGAATACGCACACGACTACGGTACAATTAGAAATTTGGTTCTGAATGCGCACATGATTGCTGTACGAGACGGTGTTGCAATTAGTCGAGATTTACTCGCTGACTTGCATGTTGGCGACATTGCTTACGAGACACAAAAAGAATAGAACTATGAAGTTAGTTGAGCAAAGAATGCAAGAGGTCGAAGACGAGATTATAGAAAAAATAGGTGATACAGATTATGAGCAAGTATTCAATTTAAGGGTCGAAATCGGAATGGATTTTTTGAGATTGAAGCACGGAAACAAAAGCGCTAAAAAGATTTGGAAACAAAAGGAGTTTTGGGTTTGGTGGCGCTGGGTTTGGCACATGAACGATTTAGATATCTTGGATTTTTGTCGAAAGAATAAGATTACTTTAATTGATTTTGAACAGTATGGCGAAACACAGCTTGCAAAAGCTGTAAGTAAATTCAGCGTTGACATAAAGAACTTGGTAAAATGGCTGAAATAATCGGTAATAATGATAGCAACTATTTCTCTGAAAACAAGCGACGACAAGCGCGCCCGTCTCAATAATGCGATGGCGGATATTTTTAATCTGATTAAAAAACGCGCGGATACAGCAAATTGTCCATGGCTAAAAGAAGCCGTAAATCGAAAGATTTACATTGTGGACTATGCAAAGAAAAATGACAATGACGTACCAGAAGGATGTAATTATGGTGTGGTTACATATTTCGACCGACGCGAACGTGACCAAATCGTCATAGATGTACTGAAAATAATTGACAGCGACGTGAGCAAAGTTTCTGAGGCAAATCGAGTCTTGCTACGTCGTTTTGGCGATTTATACTTTGGATTGAAGAAGTACAACGACTTCAAAAAGCTTCATGCGGCACGCGTAGATGTATTGCTTTCAATTACGAAATCTGCAATTTTAGAGCATACGCTTGCTCCCGGCTCTGCAAATATTGTTAACTTTTAAATAGAACTTTTATGGCAAAAACAAAAGAGGTTTTAACCACTGCGATGGCGAGAAGCATTGCGAATAAATGGGCAAACGTGCGCTCGGCAATAGCACAGCTCGAAAACGAAATGGCGGAGTATGAAAATGCTCTCCGCGAGTACGTTGAAGAAACAGGCGAGACTGAACTCGGTGTCGTAAAAGCTTACACTCGCGCCACGCCTGCAAAACTAATCGTGAAAAACGGGACAACTCTCTCTAAAGTGGAGTTAGCAATCGTTGATAAAGTTGATGCAGACTACGTGACCAAAAAGCTGAACGTTAGCTACATAGCGCAAAACTGGGCGAGCGATGGTGATTTGCGCACTGTGCTGACAGCTTTCGGAGTATCTCCCGAAATAGGCACTCCTAAAATCTATTTTAAGCCAGCATAACGTTTGGTTTCAGGAAAGGCTTGAGGAATAGCCATTTTTGATTTCTCGTTTTTGCATCCTCTCTCGGGGGGATTCCGTGGCAAAAACACGTGCAAAAGGGTCGTGGTAGAGGGTTCGACTCCCTCTATTGCACCAAATTTTTCCCATAACTATATTGCCGCCAGCTTTTAGTTGGTGGCCTTTTAAACTACTATAAGATGAATCGCTATATCAATGTTGAGTGGGTTTTAGGATGTTTACTTTGTTTGTTTATTATTGGATGCCACAGCGCTGACTTGGCGCAGCGCTGTGCAGCCAATTTTCCATGCGCAGATTCAGTCATTGTGGTAAATAGAATAAGAGTTGACACTGTGTCGTCAGGTCCTTGGTTTTTTGTACATACAGATACAGTGCCTTGCCCTGCATCGGATAGTGTTACGATTATTATTCGGCGTGATACTTCCTTTGTGCCAGTGCAAAAAAAAATCGTGCAATTCGAGTATGTTGATACTTGCTACAAATACAGAAACACCGCCTATGAGGCTCTTCTTGCTAAAGAAATCGAGGCTTTGAATAAGCAGCTAAACGAAAAAACACGCGAAGTGAATAAAGCGCGTGAGCGTATGGCGACAGCGCGTGTGTATCGAGGAATTACTTGGTTTTTGGTTTTGGCTATGATCGGACTGATTGCATTACGAGGTAAAAAAAGCTAAAGACATGAACATAACAGTGGCACAAATTAAGCGCTTACACGCATTGTTGAACGAACTGAATTTAATCAACAACAAGCAGGAAATGATACTTGCTGCAAGCGGCGGGCGTACGAGCAGCTCTAAAGGCTTGACAGAACAGGAGGCGCAGTTTCTTATAGAAAGCTTGCAGGCTGAAAAAGACAATACAGTAGGGCGAATGCGTAAGAAAATAATACACTTGCTTTGCCTGCTCGGCTATGTGATGGATGATGGACAACCGAATATGCGTAGAATACAGCATTTTGTGCAGCATCGAACAGGACAAAACAATCCTAAAAAAAATCTTTTGCACAAACTGACTGTAAAGGAAGCAATAAAGGTGTTGAATCAGGTAACTGTTTTTTATAACAAAGAATTAAAGCGGCAAGCAAATGCAACTAAACGAACAAATCAGGTTAGTAGAGATGACGATAAATGACAATAGTGATGCTGATTTATTGGAGCTTTTGAATGGTATTTTAGAGTCGCTCAAACGCTTGGAGTCACTTGACAATGAAGCTCGCAAAAAAGAAGGTAAAGTGCCTGATTATAAGTCATTTGTAGATGTTTATTTTGATTTTCACATTTCAGCAGCTGGCGTAAAGCCAATGATGAACGGGCAGCAAGGGAAAGCTTTGAAGGAAATAATTATATACCTTGGCGACAACGTGAAATCCGCTGAATTTACTGCGCTGGATGCATGGACTTGGATTCTTAGCCACTGGAAACAACTGACACCGTTTCTACAAAATCAAATAACATTAAGTAGTATTAAAAAAAATCTACCTGAAATACTGATGCAATTAAGGAATGGAGCAACTACCCAGCAAAAAGCAAAAGCCGCAACTGCAACCGCTAAGGCAAGCATTATACGCAGACGCACCCGTGCTAATCACAAAGGCGATTAGTAGAATAAATTTAGATAAGCTTGAGCAGCAGCAAGAACAACGCAACCGGCTCGAAAATGAAATCGAATACTGGCGACACAGGTATAGGAAAGAAATGCGCAAGCCGCTTGGTCAGCGTTCTGATCTTGATTTTATTATCCGAAAAGGCTCAGAACTTAGCAACTTTTTAAAAGCCTTGCCACAGCTCCCCCAGCTGCGTGCATTGGCAGAAGAAGACGAGCAAGGCGTTGTTGACGAATTACAACTGTTGATAATTTGGCTATTAGATAATCTGAATATATCAAATTCTCTTACTACAAATCAGATTGAAGGTATCGCAGTGTTGATTCTTGAAGAATATGGTGCAATGCGGTTGGAAGATGTCGCACTCGTGATGCGTAACGCGATAAAAGGGGCTTACGGAGTTATTTACAATCGCCTTGATGCGGCAATCGTTTTGGACTGGCTAAATAAGCATAATGCAAATCTACAAGAATGCAGGGCACAGGTGCAACTAAATAATCATCTACGTACAAAAGAACGAAACGACGCATTAGAAATAAAAGATAGCGCGCAAAAGGCGCTGGCGCTCAGGCTTTTATACGGAAAAGTAAATATTGATAATTCAAAAAAAAAATAAATGATACCAATAAAGACGAAGGTGCTAAGATTTAGTTACAACTGGAATAAAAAACTTAACTGCAACTGCTTCACTACGCTACGCTTAGCGGGTAGCTGGCAAGAAGGTGACACCGTAAGCGTGGTATTAAAAGATGGAAGTATATACAAAGAGTTGGGCGAAGCCTATATCATTGGCGTAAAAACATTTTATTGTAACTCGATAAACGAGTATATCGCTCGGCTTGATACTGGCTACAGTGCCGCAAAGTGCAAAGAAATAATAAGACGAATGTATAAGAAAGATAATCCATTAATGGACTTGCTACTTGTGCAATACGTGAAAAAAGTAGAATGATTTTATTAGCAACTATAAAAACAAGTAATCTATGAAAAAATTATTTTTTGCACTGTTGGTTTTATCGACCTTTTCGATAGGGTGCAGCGGCCCAGAGATGCAGACGACAATGACAAATCTTACAGAAGCACAAGTGTTGCAGATAGTGACCCAAGGCAGCGAAAAAGGAAAGAATTACATCATTACTAAAAATGAGCATAATCTTTTCGATGTCTTAGAAGTAGAGCGTTTTCCCGAACATTAAGCACATTTTTGCTACCGGCGAGGGGGATTCCTTGCCGGTTTTTTTTAATTCAATAACAAAAATATGAAAAAGCAAATCACCTTAAAGTTTAGAACGCAAGTACAGCTTGAAAACGCAATTGCACGCCTGGCTCAGGCTGGCGTTATTGACTTTGCGAATGAGTTCGGCACATTCGATATACTATTGTACGAAGAAGACGCTAAGCGTGTTTTCCCCGAGCGTTTTGTTAGATACAAAAAGGATTATAGCGTTTTCTGGGGCATTGCGATTTTGTTGGCGCTGCTATTGATAAGCGTATTGTTGTATATAATGAGCTTTTTTTTTAGTTTTGTAACTAAATAAAAACATCAGATTATGGGATTTTGGAAAAAATTTGAAACAGACGACCCTCGCGTTGCGCAAGAGGTAGAAAAGCTATTGCTGCCGGGCGAGCAAATCGAAGCGCTGTACGCGCTCATTACTGATTACGCTGCAATCACTAATCAGCGTGTACTTTTTGTCGAAAAAGAGTTTCACAGTAGTGAGCAGGTGATTAGCAGCATTACTTTCAGGTGCATATCCTCGGTTTCTTTGCAAAAGGGCGGATTTATGAAGTTTGCAAAGACGGTTTACGTGCAGGCTGGCGGTGGACGGCACAGCGTGAGCTTCATGAGTGGCGAAAACGCACACGCTTTTTACTGCGCATTGATGCAAAAAATGGTTTAACTATAATTGAGCGAGTATGCGGTAAAAAAGGCAAAGGACTTGGCGGCACCCGCCCTGGTAGCGGTAATAAAAAAGGATGGAACATAAAATAATGTTAGCCCCGCGTTGCACGGGGCTTTTGGGTTTTATTCTTCTTCGGATATCGGAGTATTGATAATTCTGATTACTGCATTTTCTTGTGAATAATAAAATTCTTCTTTGATAATGTTTATAATATCTGCATAGCGCAGCTTTACTTCATGCCCTTCTATTTTTATTATTTTGTTGCTCAGCTCTTTGAAGCGCTCTTGAATGTCTTTGTATTTGCGCTTTGTTACTTCGTTAGTTGGTATCCGATAGTTATTCATGATTTATATCTTTTTTGAGTTTAACATCGAATTGCAAATCAGCCGTCACCTCTTGATATTCTGGATGCGCACTATAGTCAAACACGGTAGCCCTAAAGCTTTGTCTTGTTACGATTAGATTGTCTAACTCGCTGTGTGGCTCGTATCCAGTGCGCTCTATTGTTTCAATCAGCACGGGATTATCGTCTTCTTCAGATAAGTTGATGCCAGGCACATCTTGCAAGCTGAAGCGGCGACCTTGCAGAGACCTGTATATTTCGTTCTCAGTCGCCAAGTGATTGATGTAGCTCTGGTCGGTCATATCTTGACCATCGCCAAAAGCGGTTTGATTCACTAGGCTTACGGAAAAGTTCATCACCCCGCGCTGCACGTAGCGGTTGAGGGTTCCCCACTCGATGTCATCGAAGCGGATGTAAGCCGATGGTGTAGTAACCACAGCATCCTCCTGCACCTGGTCATATTGCGACAAGTCCCACTCAATTAATTTAAGCGACACTACATCCGTGCTTAAATGCTGTTTAAGGGTCAAATAAATTTCTCTATACATGGTTTTAATGGTTTTACATTTTATTGATAATTTTTTCGATAGCACGCTCTGTAAGAGCTATTATTCGCCGCTGCAAAAGCCGTGAGATAGGCTTTCCTGGCACATCCATAAATTGTCGTTGGGGCATGGTGAAGTTTACATTGCGAATATGTGATTTTACTGTGGTGCTGCCGCGCTTCGTTTTACGTGTGTGCGCTTTTACTTTTTGCCTTGCAGTTAGCTTGCCACCTTCGTTGTGTACTTGTGCATAAGGCACATCCGTAAAAATAGCAACTACCCTGCTTAGGTTTCGGTAGCGCAACGATCTACGTAGCCGACCGGACTTAACAAGTATGCGGCGTTGCTTACCTGTTGTCCTTTTTCGCGGCTTCCATTTGCTAATTTTTGTATCAATGAATCCTTCTCTATTCCAGCTGTCTTTGTAAAAATTAACAGCAGTGTTGCCGACTAAATCTGGTAATTTTTTTACGAAAAAATTTATATCAGCCTGTATGTTGCTAAAATTTGGGAAGTCAACTCTTTTCTGGCGAGGCATCTTTTTGTTGGCAATTTATAACAATTTGTTTATTTTTGCAACAAAAAAAAGTAAAATGGTTATTTGGTATGTGTTGCCACGGAATTATCCTTATCTCGCAATCGCGTTATTCTTCGTTATCTTAGCAAAGCGCGGAAGCACACTAAGTAAAACTGTTATAAATCACGAACGGATACACTTCGTACAGCAGCGAGAGTTGCTCTGGATACCGTTTTTGCTTTGGTACGCGATAGAGTATTTGATACGGCTGTGGCAATATAATGACTGGCACGAGGCTTATTTGAATATATCGTTCGAGCGTGAGGCGTTTGAAAATGAATGGAGAATGGACTACCGCTGCTGGCACCGACAGCCATACGCTTGGGTCAAATACTTTCGGAAATCGCGGGCGAAGTTTGGTTCATAAATTGACGAAAAAATATTCCGCAAATTAGGTTAAAAATATTCTCGATAAAAAATGAGCAACAAAAAAGCAGCCCTATTGATGGAATCGTTAGCCGCTACAATGGCTGAACAA
>CALMSP010000035.1 GCA_937872405.1 uncultured Saprospiraceae bacterium
CAGAACTAATGGCACTGGTAAGTACACGCCGTCCTTGCGATCCGTAGCCAGTCACAACTACTTCATCTAAAAAAGCGACACTACTCTCGAGCACAATGTTAAGATCGGTGCGGCTTCCCACAGCTACTTCTATGGTCTTGAATCCGGTGTAGGATACAACCAGCACAGCGTCATTGCCAGAAACACGTAAGGAAAACGAACCGTCAAGGTCGGTAGCGGTACCAATAGAAGTACCTTTTACTAATACAGTAGCCCCGATTACGGGTTGTCGGTCGTCAGCAGAAGTGATGATCCCACTGACATTTCTCTCCTGCGCTAAAGCCAATACAGCGAAGAGCAGAAGCGGCAAAACAAATAGCGCTTTCTTCATACAAAAAATGGGTTTTAAGTGTTGGAATAATTGTGTTACGGTGTTTTTTTTCGATGGCTTTCTTTTGCAGAAGCGCCTAATTTTTGTTGGATTTTTGGGAAAGATGCGCAACAAGTTTTTTGGGCTACGCTTGAAATCACAATAAAACTAACGTTTGTTCGCTGCCTGCAAACTTATTGAAAATTTGGATTTCTTTTGCAATTTTTTAAAATTTTCATCATTTTTTTTTTCTACTGCTAAGTTTTGTCGCTATTTTTTGCACAATACGCAAATCACACACCTTCGCCAGCATGGTGCTGTGTATTGTTTGCCGCTCTACACAATTTGACAAAAAAAAATCCGCTTCTTTTCAGAAGGCGGAGTTTTAATTTGCTTTTAAGTTGAATTTTGCTAAAAAAATTATGCTATAGCGGGCTTTTTTGGGGTTTGCATAAGCTGGATTTTAGACTTTAAACCCGTTGAGAAATGCTGCGGTATCCATGCGTTTTCGACCTTGCAACTGCAATTCATGTACGTGCACAAAGCCGTCTAACACACTGATTTTCAGCATTTTTTTATTATCAGATACAAATTGCCCCGGCGGCAGCTTGTGTGCAATTACTTCGGGCGAGGCTTTCAAAATTTTGCATTCTTGCCCTTGTAGCACAACCCACGCCGCAGGATACGGACTCAGCCCTCTGATAAAATTGTGCACTTGCCACGCGGTTTGATGAAAATTAATGGAGCAAGTATCGTGAAAGATTTTGGGCGCATGAGTGGCTTCTATAGCTTGTTGAATGCTTGTTGCAACCTTTTCATTTTCAATGAGTTGTACCGTTTTTAAAACAATCTGCGCCCCAAGGTACATCATACGATCGTGGATGTCGCCAGCGGTATCTTCATCACCGATTGGCATTTTTTCTTGTAAAATGATATCACCTGTATCAATTTGCTGTTGCAGAAAAAAAGTCGTGACGCCGGTTTCGCGTTCACCATTAATGATCGCCCAGTTGATCGGCGCTGCGCCACGATACTTTGGCAACAGCGAACCATGCAAATTGAAAGTGCCAAGGCGCGGCATTGCCCAGACAACTTCCGGCAGCATCCGAAATGCTACAACTACCTGAAGATCCGCTTTTAATACACTTAGGGCAGCTAAAAATTCGGGCGATTTTAGTTTTTCCGGTTGTAAAATATGGAGTTTATGCTGTAATGCATATTGCTTCACTGCCGATTGTAGTAGCTGCTTGCCGCCACGGCCACCCGCTTTATCCGTTGTGGTCACTACGCCTACAATATCGTAGCCATTTTGTACCAGTATATCCAATGAAGGCACTGCAAATTCGGGGGTTCCCATAAAAATAATGCGAAGACTCATATGTTTTTCTGTAATTTTACGCAAGTAAGCTAAAAATACCGATTTTCAAAAAACCGAAACAGCATGAAAAATACCCGTTTATTACTTGCTACCTGTTTGTGTTGCCTTTGCTGCGTTAGCGCTTGGTCGCAACGAGAACAATTTGACCGCCCGTTAGAAACCAAAAATAATGTTTCGCAGCCATCGCAAAGCGCTATTCGCACAGCAAATACAACGTTGGAAGTAAGGCCAACCCAGCCGGAAGGTTATCCTGCTAAGTCGCTACCAGAAGCTTACACTGGGTTTCGTATCGAAATTATTGTATCGGATACCCTGCTACCCGACACCAGCGAAGTTTTTTTCCGACATGGAAATATCATCATGGAAATCATGCTGGATAACCATTACCATTACACGATTGGTGACTTTCAGGAAGAAGTGGCTGTTAGAAATTTTATGCAACAATTTCTAACACCACGCTACGAGGAACCCCGTATCGTGCGGTACCAATCGGGTAAGCGCCTGTAAAAAACTGAGCGGAGCAATAAAGCCAAAGCGTTTTGTCTTATTGCTCCGATACAGCATCAGCGTTCGCGGGTTACTTTGAGTGTGCCGGTAGCCATTAGGCCGCCCTTTTCTGCACGTTTGCGGAATACGCGCCCCGCTTTATCTTTACCTAAGTGCAATTCGTAGCTGCTCCAGGTATCATATCCTTGCTCCAATGCAATCATTTCGCGCACAGCAGCATGGTACTGCGTTGGATCATCAAAAGTAAGCGACTCGCCTGGAGCCAATGCCTGCACGCGCTTTCGGACAGCGTTGGTTGCTTTGCCATCTGCATTTTTGGCGGGTAAAAATGTAACTTCAGCCGCGGTTCCTTTGCTTTCTTTTTCTGCCCAGCGATTTTTGGCATGGGCAACATTTCGTTTAAGTTCCTCATTATCAGCATCTTCAAGTACAGCAGGCGCCGTGGTGCGCGGTGTTAGTTTCCGGTCAAACTGCAATTGCTCGCTACCGGTTGCGGTCACATAGCTACGCACGCCCTGATCATATTGTTCTAATTGGTACGTATTGTATATGCGCAACAACTCCGCTTCTTGATGCCCGCCGTGCCGCGCTAGCGCTAACCCTTGAAACCATTTTTTTGAATTAGATGCGTATTTAAAATAGCGCGCTAAGTCATCTTTGTTCGCACTGTATTTTATAGATACCAGATAATCAATCACTTTACGCAGGTTCTCTTCGTGAAGTTGCTTGCCTTTCTCCGCCGACTGCTGGATGAGCAAAGCAAGCGATACCCCTGCCGGAATAAGTCGTTGGTCATCCATGGCATGTAATACTGCCAAATCGGAAAGGTCTTTGATCCGACGGCGCATTTGTGCATCTGAAGCGGGTTTTGAGGTCGTTGGCTCTACTGGCACAGCGGCCGATACAGTAGCCCCCGATTTAGAAAGCGGCAGCTCTGTTGGTGTTTGCAAAGGTTGCCTGCTGATAGCATGGTCTTCGCCTCTGAATATTCCAGCGGCGGCAAAGTCATTGGGAGGCGTTGCTTCGCTTCGTTGCGTACCATACCACGCAAAAAAGCAAAATCCGGCGAACAAAAATCCGAGTAAGCTAAGTAAATCTCTCATCATGATGTGGTTTTAATTATTATAAAAATTAAGAATTATTGTTAGACATGATCAATTGATAATCAAATCGCCACAATTCATACGTTTGAATAATGTATGTTAATTTGCGAGCATACTGTGGACTGGTTGCGTAACCACTTTTCTTCAACCCAATGCACCAAGCCGCATAATACGGTACGGTGTCGCGGCCAAGCCAGTGCGGCTCCACTTGGCAATACTGGCCCACCAGATGCCCGTACTCGCGGATCATCCAATTATAACGGCTTTCCTGTGTGAGCAGGAGCGTATGGTGCCGATAGCTGTGCTCCACCGTGTGATATTTGTGAAAGCGATCCCAGACATGGTCGTCTTTCATTTGCAAACAACCATAAGCCAGTTGGTGATGGTAAAAATCTCGATCGTCAATTATGCCATCCGCTTTGTAATCTGGGCGTTTGTAGCATTTTATACCAAAGTGATTATTAGCGGCCCGAGCAATGTAGCTATCGCCAGCATTGGTTTCCAGAATCCCCTGTGCGAGCGTCACGCTGGCCGGAATGCGGCTTTGTGCCATTTCCGAAAGGGCGAGCGGCGCGTACTGTTCGATGTAATCTAAGAAGCGCTGACGTTGGGCTGCCTGGCGCGCACCAAAATGGTCGTGGAGTTTGGCTTCAATGGCACTGCGCTGCCAAGCCCAGGCAGTGTGTGGTTGCGATAAGCTGCGACGCACGTTGCTGTGGTTCCATCCTTTTTCGAGCAGCGTAGCAAAATCTTGTCCGGCGAGTTCGACACCGGTTTTGAAATTATCAAGATTTACAATAACTGGCAGGTCAGACAAGCTCGGCACCAACCCGCGAAAGAAGTTCTGGTGGTGAAACAACGTGTAACCTGCAAAGAAAAACATGATTCCATATAGGAACCCTTTGCCTATTTTATCCATAAAAGGCATGTTGTGACTTACGAGCGCAGTGCAGGCAAAACCGGCGGGCTTGTTGGGTGCTGGTGCGTATAGGAAACTTGCTGGGTTTTGGATGGGCTATGAGGGCGGACGCCTTGAGGTCGGCCAGCCGTTCATCTCCTGTGCAGCTTTCTCAATGATGTTAGCCTTGCCGGAGAAACGCGCGCTACAGCTACGGTTTTACTGAAAAAGCGGCCTGTTCTTATTACCTGATATAATACTTATGATAGTGGGTCAAAACGGTTGTTTTGTTGTTCAGATTTCGCAAATCTCAAAGATTTAGGAAATCAAATCACATCCATCCATTTGACCCAGCACCATACTTATTTGCTATTGACACGCTATTAAAATACTCAAAATAAAATATTTACAACAAAGCACATCATAACGATAGGGCACATACTTATCAAAATATAATAACCCAACAGTAGTGCCGTGCAAGTCTTTGTCTATCGGTGTTTTAAAATATTTTTAAGATGATCTGACCACTATCTTTTTGCTTACCACAGTGTAAGGTAAGTATTTTGATAGAATCTTAGAAAAAAAATTTAGAAAACATGCTGGTTCCGTCATGCCTTTGCAAGAATTCGCCTATTGATGGGGTTTTCGGTGTAGTGGTTTCACTTTTTTTAGATTTTGGCGTACCTTGCCTTTATGATGAAGATGTATCCGACCAAAACCAAATTTTTCATGAAATACCTGAAATGGCTGCTTTTGTTAGCAGTGCTCCCGCTCGGCTGCCGACAAGACCATGACAAAGGCGCTACAAAGAATACCGTAGCTATTGAGGTACAGCTCCTCTGCGAATCACTTTCTGATTCTGATGTGGAGCCATTGTCGGCGGTGTATGTCCTCATTCAACATAAAAAAACCAAACTGCTGAATATGAGTGCCCCTTGTAGCGACATCGCGCCGGATGCTTACGAAGCCTACGCGATCCCAGCAGAAGCGCTCAGTGCGGTAGGGGGATGGTGGGCCGGTGCTGGCGACTACCTATATGCTCGACCCGATGGTGCGTCCATCCTGATTTACCATGCTGCTATTGACGAAACCATGGCGGGCGACACTTACCCATACGAGGTCATTGCTACTTATGCCAATGGCAAATTTTTGGTCAAAACGATTCAATAGTTACGACACAACTATTTGTTTATCAAATCTTTAAGTATAATTAAAAATCATGCTATCTTCTGAGCAGGACACCATTGCCAATTGGCTCCAATCTTTACAAGACCATATTTGCCAGGAGCTTGAAACAGCTGATGGTGGCGGCACTTTTCATGAAGATATCTGGCAGCGACCTGGTGGCGGCGGCGGGCGTACTCGTGTACTCCTGGGGCAGCATATCGAAAAGGGCGGCGTCAATTTTTCAGCGGTATATGGTGCTATCACCAAGCGGATGCGCCACAGTTTGCAATTAGAAGGCGCGCATTTCTTTGCCACCGGCGTGTCTGTTGTGCTGCATCCCACCAACCCGATGACGCCCATTATTCATATGAATATCCGATATTTTGAGTTAGATACTGGCATTTGGTGGCTGGGCGGCGGCATTGACCTAACGCCCCACTACATCAACGTAGAAGATGCCTGTTTTTTTCATCAACAGCTGAAAGCCGTATGCGACAGGCATGATGCGGATTACTATCCAAAGTTCAAAACATGGGCGGATGATTACTTCTACCTTCGGCATCGGCAAGAAACGCGCGGCATTGGCGGTATTTTTGTTGATCGGCTTGGAGCGCAGGATGGCTTTAGCAAAGCGCAGCGCTTAGCCTTTTGGAAAGAGGTGGGCTTAGCCTTTTGTCCTATTTATGTACATCTATTGCAGCGCAACAAAAACCTGCCCTTCGGCGAACGCGAACAACGCTGGCAAATGCTGCGGCGGGGGCGCTACGTAGAGTTCAATCTGGTGTGGGATGCCGGCACAAAGTTTGGATTAGAAACCGACGGACGCACCGAATCAATACTCATGAGCCTACCGCCGGTAGCGTACTGGCAATACGACTACCAGCCCGAGCCTAATAGCCCAGAGGCTTTTACGCTGGCGCGGCTTCGTAAAGATATTAACTGGCTCACTGACAACGAATTGTAATCGTTTCGGTACGTATAATGTTGCTCTCGTTCCCTGCTCGGTCGGTCATTTGAATCAGATAAGAAAATGTATCGGTTGGGAAACGCGCGTCGGTCTGGCAACCCCGCCGATCAGGAAAAATGCAGCAGATATTGGGTCCTGCCAGCTTATTCGGCACCCGAATGGTGATCTCCCCCGAAATACCATTGCCGCTACCCTGTTCTGGTATCGGGAATATTCGGTTGGGCGTGGGGCTGTTGTCGCGGCTATCGCGCAATAATAAGTTATTGGTGTCGCTGCCCAAATCACCATCGCCATCGGTGAATGCAAATGTAATCACCAGCGTATCGCGAGGAGCATTGGTACTTCCCTGCGCAATCGTCGTTTTATTCATCCCGATATATTCAATGCGCGGCTCTTTCGGATAATTGGGTGGTTCTGTACAAGTGTAAAGCCCCCATATCATCATTAAAGTCAAAATTTTTTTTGTAATATTCATATCTTGTACAATATTTTCACTGTAAATTACAATATTTTAATCAATCTGCAATTACCTTGAACGAGATTCGACAGCTATTGGCGAAAAAAGTGAATGCCGTTTCGGATAGCGATTTCGACGCAGTAGCCTTAAAAGTATTTCATTATCAGGCAATTAACAATCCGTTGTACGCTGCGTACCTCCAACTGCTGCGCGTTGTACCCCATGAAGTACATACGTTGCAAGCCATTCCTTTTTTACCCATTCAATTGTTTAAAAATCACATCATACAAACAGGTACTTGGACACCAGAAGTCGTTTTTACCAGCAGTGGTACCGGTACGGGTACCGTTAGCAGTCACGCTGTGCGATACGTTCAGGACTACCTGCGCAACTGTCGGCGTGGCTTTGCACATTTCTATGGCGAGCCAGCAGCTTACTGCACGTTGGCACTTTTGCCTTCTTATCTGGAACGCAGCGGCTCTTCGCTCATTGCCATGGCCAATGATTTTATACAACGCTCCGCCAATGCGCACAGCGGCTTCTTTTTGTATAACACGCAAGCACTAATTGAGATTTTACAGGAATGCAAAAAAACAAACACACCTACGCTGCTACTTGGTGTGAGCTTCGCGCTACTCGACCTGGCCGAAGCCCATCCGATGAATCTGGAAGGCACTATCATCATGGAAACTGGCGGCATGAAAGGGCGACGCCAAGAACTCATTCGGGCAGACCTGCACGAGCGCCTTTGCCGTGCCTTTCGGGTACAACAGATTCATTCTGAGTATGGTATGACAGAACTGTTGTCGCAAGGATACGCTCAGGGTAAGGGACTTTTTCGGCCAGCACCGACCATGCGCGTGTACACCCGACAAATCACGGACCCCCTCTCCCCAGAGCAACCTGGCAAAACCGGCGCCATTAATATCATAGACTTAGCCAATCTGGATACCATCGCATTCATCGCTACGGATGATCTGGGTAAGGTATATCCTGATAATTCTTTTGAAATACTGGGGCGCTTAGATCACAGCGATGTACGCGGCTGCAATCTGATGGTGAGCGAGATGCAACCATTGAGCAACCTGACATGAAAATACGAAAGCCATTTATACCAAAACATAAAAAATAACACATTAAACAATTGATTATGAACAATTTACAAACAAGCTATTAATAATAAATCAGGACGTATTCTTGAATCTACTCACAAACCTAAAACCTTCATTATGCAATTTTTACTTTACGGCGCTAATGGCTACACCGGACAACTCATTGCGGAGGAAGCCGCCAATTTTAATCTGAAACCGATACTTGCCGGACGCAATGCAGACAAGATCAGTGCCTTAGCCAAGCGCCTTGGCTATGACTATCGTATTTTCGACATTCAGGATACGGCTGCACTTGAAGCGGCACTGCGCGAAGTACCAGTTGTATTGCACGCAGCGGGCCCCTTCATACACACGGCTCGCCCCATGCTCGAAGCCTGCCTGCGCACGGGTGTGCATTACTTGGATATTACGGGCGAAATCGCTGTATTTGAAATGGCGGCCCGACTCAACGATGCGGCTCGATCTGCGGGCGTTATGCTACTGCCGGGCACCGGATTTGATGTTGTGCCAACCGATTGTTTGGCGCTTTTTCTTAAACAACAGCTTCCCGATGCTACCCATTTGAAACTGGCTTTCAGTGGTTTAGGTGGTGGTGTATCGCATGGTACCGCCCTGACTATGGCCGAAAATCTTGGCAAAGGCGGCGCCATTCGGCAACACGGTAAAATTATTAATGTACCGATGGGGCACCATGCCATGTATGTGGAGTTTCCTGGGGCTCGCCGCTTTGTAATGAGCATTCCTTGGGGCGATGTATCTACGGCTTATTATACAACTGGCATTCCTAACATAGAAACCTATACCAGCATAAAACCCGCCGCATACAAATGGATTCAAAGGCAACGATATATTAATTGGCTACTGCGCACACCTTTCGTTCGTAATATTGTAAAAAAACAAATTCAAAAACGCCCCGCCGGCCCCAATGCTGAGCAGCGCGCACAAGCCAAAACATTGGTCTGGGGCGAGGTACGCAACGCCCAAGGCGACCTCCGCCAGGCAGGACTTATTACACCGGAAGGCTATACAACCACTGCCCTGACCAGCCTAATTATTACAAAACGAGTACTGCATCATGATACGCCTATTGGCTTTCAAACCCCCGCCAGTGCTTATGGTACAGACCTTATCCTTGAAATTCCAGGAACAGAAAGAATGATTTTATGATGGTTTTATAATTTTTTTTGCGAAAAAATTTTGAATTATAAACCTAATAGCCGTATTTTGCAGCGTGACATTAAAAAACCAGCCCTAAAGTAAATAGCCCCTTGCCCATTTGGAAGCTATTTTTTAATTTCAATTAATTTAAATCACACAAAAAATTCAAAAACATGAAAATGGATCGGGAAATCGAAGTTCTGTCGAAACTACAGGACTTAATGGAAGGATTAAATGCAGAAGAAAAAATTAGGGTCGTAACTTGGCTTGTAAGCAAATTTCGTCTGGGCACGACAACACTGGTGCTAAACGCCCACCAAGCAACGCCTGCGCAACAAAACACCGCCCCAGCAAGTGCTCCTGAGAAAGGCACCCGCCCAGCAGTAGAAACCACGCCAACTAAAGTAGCTGCTTTTGATAATTTTGAAGACTTGTTCCGGGCAATCCGTCCAAATTCTGATTCCGAAAAGGCATTGGCATCTGCCGTATTCTTGCAGCAGAAGCGGAACGTTACCGAAATTTCTTCCGCTCAGGTACAGAAAGAATTGAAACTTATCAACGAACGCGTATCAAATATTACGCAGGCCATTAGCGCCTTAGTGAAAAAGAAACATATCGAACAACTCAGCAAGCAAGGCGACTCACAGCAAGCCAGGAAACAGTATAAAGTTACGAAAGAAGGGCTTCGGACGATCGAAAATATCCTGCAACAAAATTAATGCCGGCCATAAGATAAAATATGGCCGAACTGTATCTATCCGTTCGGCTATATTTTACCACTCATCCAGTCCACCTTCCAAGTGGTACAGGTGTTGAAAACCTTCCCCTGCACTCAGCAAGGCTAAGGCAAGTGCGCTACGCCGACCGCTTTGACAATACAAAATAGTTACCTTGTTGGGATCAAGCTCGCCAATTCTTTCTAATATTTCGCTGAGCGGTATTAGGCATCCACCAATGTGAAAGCGCTCGTGCTCCTCTGGTTCGCGCACATCAATCAATTGCAACGTTATATTTTCTGCTTGCATCTGTCGAAGTTGATTGGCCGTAACCACTTGATTATCAGCACAAAAAAACGGATTGTCCTCCAACTTCGTTACAGGTGTATGCGTGTGAGACATCATGTGCAGCACCCGCCAGGTTGAAGTTGTCAATTCAAATAGGGCCAACTTGCCTGCCAGTGGTTCGCCAATACCTGTAATAATTTTAATTACTTCCGAAGCTTGCATGGCACCAATAATACCTGGCAACACCCCTAACACGCCACTTTCAGCACAATTGGGCACCGACCCTGGCAAAGGCGGCTCTGGATAGAGGTCTCGATAGTGCGGCCCCCGCCGCCCGTCAGGATACAAATAATTAAATACAGCTATCTGCCCCTCCAAGCGAGACACCGCAGCATATATATTTACTTTACCCATCAGCACGCAGGCATCATTCACTAAATATCGCGTAGGAAAATTATCGCTACCGTCCGCCACCACATCATAATTTACCAGCAGATCAAGGGCATTCGCCGCTGTAAAATATTCGCCATAAGCAACGATTTCAACGTGCGGATTCAATTGTAGCAAGCGTTCTCGGGCTGCCTCCGCTTTCTTGCGTCCAATATCCGCATACCCATACAATACCTGCCGGTGCAGATTGCTCAGGTGTACGGTATCGCCATCTACAATGCCAATATGACCGACGCCTGCCGCCGCCAGATATTGCAATAGCGGGCCCCCCAAACCGCCGGCACCCACCACCAGCACACGGGCTGCACCCAAACGTTCTTGACCGGCTCTACCCAATTCCGGTAGTCGCAATTGGCGACTATAATAAGCTGTTTCTTCTGGTTTTAGCATAAAAATTATGCTTTTTGTATTGTTTTAAACCTTGGCAGTCAAATTTTTATGCCTGTAGAGATTTTTTTATTAAAAAACTTGCAGGATCCGTACATTTGATAGTAACTTTGAAGGGGTTTGGCCTGTTATAATATGTAAATATTGTTGCATTCAAGATATAATACGTGATTAATCGGTTTTTGGGATAGCCTCTCTTCGGAAGTTTCTGAAGGGGGGCCTTTTATTTACACCCAGTAAGTAAACCGATCAAGAAGTGTAATTTTTGCAGGTGCGTATTCTAACCTAAATGATGGTTAGGATTATCGTAAAATGCTGGTTATTAATTGTTTAGTCGTATAACAATCACCACATCAGCCGGCCACCAATAAAAAGCACAGCTGGTAACGCCCATTTACCTTAGCGAAATGAAAAGTCACAGAACTTTCTGTTTGTATGTCCTCGCCTTCGTCAAAAGTGTACATAACTGTAAAATTGTAAAATTCGGTTCCGATTGGGAATCCCATTACTTCCACAATGGATTCGTCATCAGCGGTGAAGCGCGCCAATTCATTGATAGCAATCGCGGCAATCACCTGGCGGGTGCGCCTATCAAAAATACCGTCATACACCTCCATAAACGCTGCCTGGCTAATGCCCTCCATATCGAATGAGGCAAGATAAGGCTCCGCGCCCTTGAGCGGAAAGTGGGTCATGCGCGCCACCGCCTGACGATTATCATTGGCTACAGCCGATTGAAAATCCGTCCAAAATAGCTCCATCGAAGTATGCCTCGAACTATCCGTTTGGCATCCCGATAGCAATGCCACCAGTAATCCGCAAATGCAGAACAAGTAAAGACCATGTAGCACTTTGAAGGGCTTCCCTATGCGCCATGGCTGTTCGCTTTCTCGTAGCATTTGTATGGTGCGCATTTTCATATATCCTGTTTGTTTTAAATTTTTTTATAAAAATCTGATTTTCAAATTTTTATACCCCAAAAAACAATCATCCTATTTCCTTATTTAAACTCTACCAGCGTCACCCCATCGCCGCCGAACTCCGGGTGCGGATGGCTAATGTGCATGGGTACATTGTACTCCCGAAGCTTGGTACGCACCGTATTGCGCAAGGCGCCGCTGCCTTTGCCATGCAGAATGCGCAGGTGATTTGAGTTGGTCATCAGTGCTTGATCGAAGAAGTCTTCCAGCACCTTGAGTGCCTCCTCCGGGCGCAGCCCGCGGATGTCCAAGCGTG
>CALMSP010000036.1 GCA_937872405.1 uncultured Saprospiraceae bacterium
ACTATTGGGTTGCGGTACACCATTTATAGTATAAAGCAACTGCCAAGGTGGCGCACCTGTTAGGGCCACTTGTAGATATGCCGTATCACCTGCACAAATTTCGGCGTAGCCGCTGAGCACGGCCGTAGGCGGATCCACGATGCGCAATCGGATGCTGTCCGTTTGAGTGTTACCACAACGATCGGAAACTGTAACGCTGTACACGGGAGTGGTTCCGGGCGTTATCGTAACGTTGGGGGTGAGCGCACCATTGCTCCAGCGGTAGGTGTAAGGTGATATGCCGCCATTCACAGTTGGCGTAAGTGTAGTAGGCACATCGCGGCATACTTGAGCATTGGGCATTTGCAATAAAATAGGTGGCGGATCAGTTACAAGCATGGTAGCTGAACTTCCATAGCAAGCGCAGGGGATGTCCAATTCTAATATCAAAGCCTCTGTCGGTTCTATTATGCCATCATTGTAAAAATGCACTGGTAATCGGACTGACATTTGGTTGGCAGGAATGGTAATTGTTCGCGGAAGCGCCTCAAAATCAACGCCTTCTATGGCCGTGCTTGCGGCTGCAATTTTAAAACGCACCGTTAGCGCTTTATCTATCCCTTCCGGCTCGCCGCGTCGAAACAAAAAATAGGCATCATCGCAACCCTCAATCGCAGTACTGGCGCTATGCCCATGAGCACTAAGCTGAACGGTGCCACCGATATTGAAACTTTCTGCCTCCAAAAATACTGCGGAATCATAATATTTATCAGATACATCCCCCACTACTAAGCGAATATGATAGGTTTCGCAGGGAATGAGTTGTAGCGAAGCCGTTAATACTTTGGTAAAGCCATCAAACTCTGTCATGCTATGATAAGGCGACTGGATAGGCTCCAAGCCGCACTGGCGGGCGTCGCGCTCTAATTCATTGCGCACAAAATGGTTGGCGTTGCGCAAGTGATTGACCGAATTGATAGCCACATAATCATTAGAGCCTGGCAGTAGCGCCACATTGCGCGCCCCTCTGGAGAAGCTGCCATTGATACTTGGCCCACTGATGAAGAATCCGAACACATCATTATATACACTCCCAACAAACTCGCAGTACTCTTCTGAGGCAAACACATAACGAAAACGCACAAAGGAATCGAGCGGTACAAAGTCGAATTCGATGCCAACTGCATCTAATACCCGCCCCGTAGCAAGCTGATCCAAGTCAGGATCTCCCGATGTATCGCCAAAGCCGCCGCTTCGATCGCCTTGAATATTAGGGCCATGAGCATTATAGATGGGGCCAGTAGCCAGGATAATACCTCGTTCCATACCAATGACCGCCGCGCCACGGTCGAAGTAGCCAAGCCCTTGGGGGTCACCTATCGCTTTGATATTGCTGATATTCTCGCAGGCTCCTTTGGCAAAAATATCCCTTACAAGGCTGGAGGCGCTGTAGTTGCCATTCGTGCGGATGCTCTGGTTGAGCGGGGCCGCAAAACCAAACTCACTCACCCCTCGCGCAGGCAAGTCAGGTTCTGTCAGGAGGGTCGTTCGTACCAACAGCCAGGCGAAGTACAACGCTATGTGCATGAATCCGGTTTTGGATAGTGATCAATTGAAAGCCCTGCATACGTGGTACACAACAAAGCCTCCGTTACAGTCCTTTAGAGCATGTTTAAATTTCATACTTTGGTCTGCAAATGTTCATCTATGGAACCTCACTTTGCCTTTTTCTCGCTCCGTAGCGCTGCTATGCAGCTCAAAAAACGCTTCGGGAGAACCCAAATCTGATCATTTTCGACTTCAAAAACGAATTTTAAACATACTCTTAGCGATAAGGAAGGGGGACTCATCGTTAAAAGGTAACCCGAAGACGCGACTGTCTTATGGTGATACGCTGCGTTTTTAAAGATTTGGCAGTGGGTCAAATCCGTTGTTTTACTTTTCAGATTTCGCAAATCTTTAAGATTTGCGAAATTTCAGCCCCGTTTTGCACCATTATCAAAGATGCTTTCATTTTTCAAAAATAAAACGAAATTCGCACTTTTGAATGCAAAATGTGCTCAAAAAACGCATAAAAGGCATTTATAATGTGTTTAATACAGGAATTACGCCCAGAAATGGACTTCGAGTAGGCCGGCTATTAGGTCATAAAAGTAAGCCTTTTTACAAAGATTTTTGTGTAGATACTTTTTACAAAGAAAAAAATGTAATACCTTGCAAGAAGTATTGCGCGGTCGGTTCAGCCGATTACACCTTGCATTATGTTTTCCGAGAGGCTCAATCCCCCCACGTACCCACTTTATTGATGTACCCTTCTGTCTGCTCAAGCCAGACGCAGGGTGTCCTGTGCATGATGTATGGCCAAGGTGTCCTTCATTTTCGGCAACAGCGGGCTACGTCAACCCACTATGGGATGGTTGGAAGGTATTAACATACGATGAATTAGAAATCTTGCAAACAATAATTTAACGTAACATAATTTCAAAACCGGAGCATAAAAAATCCACTCTATGAATCTTCGATTGATACAATTGATGTTTTTGCTGGTTATTTTCTGGCAAAGCGTAGGCGCGCAGGTGCGTCAAGAATGGTGTATTCAGGATGCCGTTATCAGTGTGACAAATGGTCAGTCCGAATTGTTTTTTTGTGAAGGCGACGGCATTCCCGATGTGGCACGCTTTCGAGTACGCCCTTTTGCGCAGCCTTTCGCCTACTTAGTGACCGATGAAACCAATACCATTTTATTGGTTAGCACCAGTAACATCATTAACTTTGAAGGACTTGGCAAAGGCAGCTTGCGCGTCTGGGCGTTTGCTTATCTTGGCAACATCACAGCGCAGGTAGGGCAGAACATTGCTAATGCAGAATTAGCCACCATTTGCTGGGGACTCACGCAGAACTTTATTCCAGTAGGCAGCATCACACCCAACGGTGGTACCGTAGCCACCAGCGAAGGCCGAAGTTCGGTTTTCGTATGCCCAGAAGACGGGGTCTCGGATGTTGTCATCTTCACGAGTACGAGCAATGATCCGTTCTATCGCTTTGTAATCACGGATGCCAACAACCGCATCGTTGCCTTCGTGCAAGGTGATCGTTTTGATTTTGAAACCCTCGATGTCTCTTTGGCACGGGTATGGGGTGTTTCATTCGTAGGCAATATCACAGCGCAAATTGGTGACAACATCACGGCGATTGCTTTCGCTGACCGCTGCGCCGATCGCTCTGATAATTTTATCGAAGTAACGCGAGCTTTCCCCGATGGCGGACAGGTCACCTTGTCCTCTGGCGAAACGAGCAAAACCATCTGCGCGGAAAACTTAGGAGCCAATACCCTGAGCGTGATCAGCAATACGGCCGCACAAAATGCCTATGCATTCGTAGTGACGGATGAAGCTGGCAAGGTGCTCCTAATCGAGCCGGGCCGCAGCGCCACGCTCACAATTTCCGCTCAGGGCGTGTGCCGCGTATATGGGGTTTCCTACACTGGGTTACTTACCATTACCCCCGGCGACAACATTAACGACACACCACTATCCAATGATTGCTATGATTTGTCGGACAATTTCATCACGGTCATCAAGCGCGAAGTGGACGGCGCAACCATCAGCTTGGTGCAAGGTAGCAACATAAGCTGCGTGGTGCAAGGTGCCGCGCAGCCACTGGTCTTTTCCAATACCTCTACGGCCGAAGGTAGCAACTACGCTTATCTGGTCACCAATACCAGCAACGTCATCCTGGCCGCCTTTACCAGCAATACCTTGGATATTTCCAATATCAATGCCCGCGACTTGCGGGTATGGGGTTTGTCGTATAGCGGCAATCTAAGCGCCAATATAGGCGACAATGCTGGTACGGCTGCTTTGTCTAATCAATGCTATGACTTGTCGGATAATTTCATCGCTATTACACGCAAGGTTGTAAATGGTAGTGAAATCAGCTTAGAATCGGGTGCCACCCAAGGCGTCATTTGTAGTGGCGATGGCCGCCCGGATTTGCTGGCTTTCCGCAATAATTCTACCTCTTTAGAATCCTTCATTTATATCATTACTGATGAAAATAACATTGTAATTGGTTTTATCAATGGTCATCAGCTTGATTTTGAGACCATTACAGTCAATCAGGTACGTGTGTGGGGCTTATCGTACAGTGGTCCGCTGCAAGTGCAAATCGGCGATAACCTAAACGATACCGCATTGGCTGGCGAATGCTTTGATCTGTCGGGCAATTTCGTAGCACTTACCCGTAAAGTTGTGAATGGCGGCACGGTCGCGCTGGCGAATGGCGCTGCGGAAGCCACAGTGTGCGGCGATGACAATGCGGATGAGCTATCCTTCACGACCACATCAGCGTCCACAGAAGCCTATGTTTTCGTCATTACGGATACTGGCAACATCATTGTAGCCGTGGCCGATGGCTCGAATTTTGACTTTGAAACCCTGCCCGAGGGCATGTATCGCGTGTGGGGCTTGTCGTTTTCGGGCAACATTATAGCAAATGTCGGGGACAACGCCGCGCTGGTTGCGCTCACTGATGAATGCTACAATTTGTCGAGCAATTTTGTCATCATTACCAAAAAAGATGTGGATGGCGCAACCGTCAGCCTTGACAACGGCGCGACCGAAGCCATTGCCTGCCCTGGCGATGACATTGAGCAAGAATTCACCTTTTTTAATACATCAGATGCAAATACTAATTATGCGTATCTCATTACAAATGAGAGTAATATAATCATTGCCATCAGCAATGGCAGCTTTAGTTTTGCTGACCTGCCTGCTGGCGCGTACCGCGTGTGGGGCTTGTCGTACACCGGTAACCTGACGGCAGCCGTAGGCGACGATGCAGCCAGCGTTTCCTTATCGGATGAATGCTTCAATTTGTCGGATAATTTCATTCGTATTGCACAGATTGTAGTGGATGGTGGCACGGTAGCCTTAAGCAACGGCAGCATGGAAGCAGTCGTATGCGGCGACGGCGAAGCCGATGAACGGTTATTTGTAACCTCTTCGCCAATTGAAGAAGCCTACGCTTTTGTTATCACCGACGAGGCTAATATCATTGTCGCTTTTGCCGATGGCGCCGAATTTGACTTTGAAACCTTGCCCGCTGGCACGTATCGCGTGTGGGGCTTGTCCTTTACAGGCAACGTACTGGCTACCATTGGTGATGATGCTGCAGCTACTGTACTCACCGATGAATGCTATGACTTGTCGGACAATTTCGTTACCATCATCAAAAAAGATGTAGATGGCGCAACCGTCAGCCTTAGCGACGGGGCAAGTCAAGCAGTTAACTGCCTCGGTGACAATGCGGAACAAATATTTGATTTTTCAAATACATCGGTGGCGGGTGCGGCTTACAGCTACCTCATCACCAATGAGGATAATATCATTGTAGGCATTAGCAATGGCAGGTTCCGTTTCGAGGGGCTGCCTGTTGGCACGTATCGCGTGTGGGGCTTATCTTACACAGGCAATCTGGTGGCTGCGGAAGGCGACGACGTAACCAGCACTCCACTGTCGGATGAGTGTTTTGACCTTTCGGATAATGTTGTGCGCATCGAGCAAGTACTGGTAGATGGCGGAAGTGTCAGCCTGCTTAATGGGCGCACCGAAGTAGCAGTATGTGGCAGCAGTAGCACGCCTGGCCCGCTCACCTTCACCGCCGAAACGGCATCTGGCGCTAATTACGTGTTCCTCATTACAACCGAAAACAACCGCATTTTGGTAGTGCTGAATGGCAATAGCGTGGATTTTAACGTAGCCGCTTCGCCAGGGCGTTACCGCGTGTGGGGCTTATCATACACCGGCAACTTATTGGCTCGAGTGGGGGATAATGCTGCCGAAGTGCGCTTGGCCAGCGAATGCTTTGCGCTTTCCGCTAATTTTGTAAGCGTTATCCGGGAAGAAACGAATGGTGGAACAATTGCCGCCAACAGTGGTACGGAAGAATTAATCTTCTGCCCCGGCAATGGCAAACCCGATTTGGTAAGTCTAACCAATACCGGCAACTCCAGTGGCAGCTACGCTTACTTAGTCACGACCGACGCCAATGTGTTGGTGGCGATTGTAAATGGCAATACTTTTGACTTCGACGCACTGCCCGAAGGGCGCTACCGCCTTTGGGGATTGGCTTTCACCGGCAATATTCTAGTGCAGCCGGGTCAGAATGTAGGCCTATTCCCGATCACCAATCAATGCGCCGACTTATCCGACAATTTTGTCAGCGTGGTCAATGAAATTCCTACTGGCGGCACGGTAGCCCTAAGCGACAACCGCACCGAGCAGTTTACCTGCCCCAGCGATGGCAACCCAGACATCGTGCAATTCTTTAGTTTTAATGCCAAAGGCCGCGCATTCGTATGGCTCATCACCGATGGCAACAATGTCATTGAGGCAATTTTGACAGAAAATAGCTACGACTTTGAAAGCGAAACCGAAGGCGTCAATCGCATCTGGCGTTTGGCTTATAGTGGTAACCTCACCGCACAAGTCGGCGACAACGCAGCGAGTGCCGAACTAAGCGACGATTGCTTCAGCTTATCGCAAAATTTCATCGAAATCATTCGGGAAACGCCCAAAGGCGGCATCGTGTCACTTGAAAATGGTGAAACCAATGTGCTCCTCTGCGCGAATGACAATATCCCTGATATCTTACAATTTGATAGCACCGGCACCTCGCGCGGCAGCTACATTTATGTGATTACGGATGAGAATAACGTTATCCGAAATGGTATCCTTGGCGACAGGTTTGATTTTAGCTTCCTGCCGCCGGGCACTTACCGCGTGTGGGGTTTGGCTTTCACCGGCACGCTCACCGCAGGCATCAATGATGTAGTAACGAATGTGCCTATTTCTAATGACTGCTACAACCTCTCGGATAATTTTGTAACCGTCACGCGCGCGCTGCCCCTGGGCGGTACGGTAGCCGCCAATGGAACAGACGATTTAACCATCTGCGCCAATGAGTCAGTCACCCTGTCCAATAACTCAATAGCGGTGCTATCTTACATCTATTTAATTACCGATACCAACAATCGCCTGTTGGGCACAACAGCAAATAACACCTTGAATACCAGCGGATTTACTGAAGATGCAATCCGAGTCTGGGGCCTCTCATACAACGGAACACTATTAGTCCTTCCAGGCGATGACATTACGGCTGCACCGCTCAGCGACGGCTGTTTTAATCTTTCTAACAATTTTGTAACCATCCGTCTAAAACAGGTAGATGGTGGCCGCATGGGTTCTGACCGCAATAGCGAACTGATTTTCACTTGCTTCGGTGACGGCGTGCCGGATGTTATACTTTTTAATAACAACAGTACAGCAAGTGGCGCTAATTATATTTATGTAATAACCAATGTAAATAATGTCATCCTTGGCAGCATCGTTGGTAATGCATTCAACTTTGAGACATCGGGTGTAGGCATCGGACGTGTGTGGGGGGTATCGTACACCGGCACCTTTACCGCAGGTTTTGGCACCAACATCCTCAGCGGGCAATTATCTTCGGAGTGTTTTGATGTATCCGAAAACTTCATCACCGTAGCGCGCGACCGCGTAGTGGGTGGCGAAATTGCTACAAGCGACGGCGCTGTTGACGTGCTCTTCTGCCCAAGCCCAGCCAAGCCAAGCATTACATTCCGCACCACCAGCAACCAGCGCGTAGGCTACCAATTTATTGTAACGAATACCACGAACGACGTAATAACAATGCCGCAGGGCAATACCATCAATTTCATGGAGCTACCTGTGGGTGCTTACCGCGTGTGGGGTGTATCGTACACCGGCAACCTGTTGGTAAAAATCGGTGACAACCTGCTGGGTGTTGATCTGGCTTCCAGTTGCTTCGAAATTTCAGCGAGCTTCGTGGCTGTGTATCGCTCTACTATGATTGACGGCGGCATGATCAGCAATGTTTTGGGCGATGATTCTGTATATGTTTGCCCAAATAATTTCAATGCTGACTTAATCGCTTTGGAGAACAATAGCCAAGCTGCAGAAGCTAAATATCGCTACATTCTGACCAACGCTAACAACATCATTCTGCTGCGCAATATTGAAAATGAAATTCTCGATTTTGATAATGCCATGCCTGGCGAATATCGCATTTGGGGTGTATCCTTCACAGGTGAGTTCACGGCCTTAGCCGCCGACAATGCTGCTACGGTTGCCCTTTCCGATAGTTGCTATGCCCTTTCTGCTAATTTCATCACGGTATTTGTGGATCGCCCGAACGGTGGGTTGGTAGCTACTACGGGTATGCTCAGCTCCGTGCAGTTTACGCAGGGCGCGCCCGCAACCGTAGCCTTTATGGCGCAGGGGGCATCCAAAGTGCGTTATCAGTACGTAGTTACCGATACGGACAATGTCATTCTGGCTTTCGCCAATGGTAGCAGCTTTGATTTTACGGGCTTTGAACCTGGTACTTACCGCGTATGGGGCCTGGCTTACACGGGTGAACTGACTGCCCAAATCGGTGATAATGCCGCCACTGTCAACCTTAGTGACGACTGCTTCGATCTGTCGGACAACTTCGTAGAAGTGCGCATCGTAACGCCATTTGACGGCAGCCAACCCCTAACCCAGGCTACACCAACACCCAACATGCAGCTATCCGTAGCGCCCAACCCTGCCAGCCACCGCATACAGGTGCAAGTGTCTATGACACAACCGCAGGACGAGCGCGGGCTGGTGCGCGTCCTAAGTCTTACTGGGCAGGTAGTGTATGAAACCAATGTGCAGCTTGCACCCGGACGCACCCAGTTTGAAACGCCCATACAGCAATTGCCCGACGGTATGTACATCCTACAAGTGCGCAATGGCAATCAGGTGCAAAGCATCCGATTCATCAAACAATGGCAATAAATCATTGATAATCAAGATTTTTTGAGTTGGTATAAACATTTCAAAGCGGCGTCGTAATTGCTCGACGTCGCTTTATTTTTTTATGGGTTTTTAACCTTTATGCACTGCCCGCTGTTTTGTTTGCAATAACTCTTTTGAAAAAGAGCGCCGAGTTTTTATTACCTTTGGCAAAATTTTTTGAACCCGGTCATTCACAACTAATCATAAGCAATTTTTATGTTTTCGATCAATATTTACCTGCGTTTGGCGCTCATTGCCGCCACCCTCATCGGAGGGGTCGTGCTGACATTAGCATTTGGTTTTTGGTATGCCTTTCCATTCTTTCTCATTGGCATTGCCCTGCTGGTGGGCTATATACTGCTGGGTACCGTACAATCGGCAGCCATGCTCATGCAATCCACCGATTTTGGCGCCGCCGAAAAACGACTAAATATGACGCTTTCGCCGCGTTTATTATATGCTACCAACCGAGCTTACTATTATATCATAAAAGGTACACTGGCTGTTGCCCGCAAGGATAATGATGCAGGTGAAATGTGGCTAAAAAAAGCCCGTGACATCAAGGTGCCCACTGACAATGAAAAAGCCATCATCGAAATGCAACTGGCAAACCTCGCCGCCACGAAAGGGCGCTGGCAGCAGGCACAAATGCACTTCCGCAATGTGAAAGGCTTGAAAATAAGCGACCCCAACATCCGGGAGCAGGCAAAGCAATTGGAAAAAGCGCTCAGCCAGCAAGGACAGGTGAAGGCAGCAATGACGCAGGGTGGTATGGCCATGCGCCCAGGCGGCAAACGCCGGCGGCCGAAGATGCGGTAGTTAGGCAGAGGTGATGGTGTATTGAAATTTTGATAAAAACAAGCAACATTATTCACCTTTCGCAATAAAAATATTATATTTTCGTGCGCTTTATTATAATCCATGAACTACTGGATGTATCATATAAAAGTGGAAGCTCGCCGACGGGATGTGCTGCTGGCTTTCCTGAACGAGCTGCCATTCGAGAGTTTCGAGGAAATACGCGGCGGGCTTGTAGCTTATCTGCCTGAAAATCAACCACTTGAAGCCGTCGAAGCTGAACTAAACGAACTCCAAACCCGCTATCCTTTTGAGTATAGCCGCGAGTGGCTGGAGCAGCGCAATTGGAATGCCGAATGGGAAGCTGGCTTCCAACCTGTGCTGATAGAGGATTTCTGTGGTATTCGCGCCGATTTTCACGCACCACTTAGCAGTGTGCGCCATGAAATTATCATCAATCCGCGCATGGCTTTTGGCACAGGGCATCACGCCACCACTTGGATGATGATTCGCCTCATGCGCGACCTGCACCTGCATGGCACCAAAGTGCTTGACTATGGCTGTGGCACAGGCATTCTTGCTATCCTTGCTTCGCGGCTGGGTGCGGCTATGATTGATGCCGTGGACATTGAATTAGAAGCCTTCCGCAATACGCTGGAGAATGCACAAATCAACAATGCCGACAATATTCATGTACTACACGGCACACTCAGCGCAGTGCTCGACTCTGGTTATGATGATATTTTAGCGAATATTAATCAAAATATTATACTTGAATCATTACAAACCCTCCACCACAAACTCAAACGCAACGGTACGCTGCTCATCTCTGGTATCCTAAAGCAAGACGAAGACTTTATCCGTCAAGTCGCCTTGGATTTTCGCTTCACCGTAGAGGCTACGCTGTACCAAGAAGGCTGGGTGGCCCTCCAATTGTTAAAATAATCGCTTGTACCAAACTACTGCTCCACATTTCGACGTTTTGAATAGGTTGGATGCACATCCCGATCCCGAATCGAAGCATGCAACGATCATATTTTATATAAAAACCTGATAATGAGAAAGCTATACCTATTGGTCAGCCTCGTGGTGGCTTGTTTCAGCTATGTGCAAGCCCAGATGCTGAAAGAATTTTCGGAAGACCGCAACGAGTTTACGGCGCAGTTGAGCAATTTTATGACTGCCAGCAAGCAGAAAAATCTCGAAGACCTGTACAAGGATTTTGAAAAAAATTTCAAGGGCGGCTTGTTTTCGGATGAAGAATTTCAGCAAATACACAAAACCGGCAACGCTATGCTGCAATACCGCATGAGCGCCAACCCTTATTTCGTGGACTACCTGAGCGCCCTACTGGTGGTAAAAAAAACGGAAAATCCAGAACAGACCTTCAAAGACTGGCACCAGATATTGGATAAGATGTTAGCCGATATTGAAAATCAGCGGCTGAATCCCTTCCTTGAATTTGTACGCTTTTCCAAAACCTTTTTTGAAAGTAAAGCCCTGCGTGCCTCCGAACTCGGTACCACTTGGTACGCCCTCACCGACCGCTACCAATGGAAGTATGTACAAAAAACCCCTTCGTTGCTTTTTGAAAGCCTCAACCTGATGGCTTTGCACCGCCAAGATTCTATCCTAATCACCCAGACCAGCGGCGAATACTTTCCGGTAGAGCAGCTATGGCGGGGCAAAGGCGGCCGCGTTACTTGGGAGCGCCTCGGGCTACCCGATGTGTACGTTGAAATCGGTGAATACGAACTCGAAACCCGCAAAAGTCTGTATGAAGTAAAAAACGCAAAGCTGCATTATCCGGCGTTCTTCGGTGCTCGTATGATACCTGGCACTTTTAGCGACAAATTGGTATTTGGCAACGACGCCTCTTTAGGCTCTTACCCGCGCTTCGAATCTATGCAGGATCGCTTAGAAATCAACGACATCGGCAAAGGCATCAAATTCACAGGCGGCTTCCGCTTACAAGGTGCAACCGTATATGGCGTAGGCGACAAAAACAACCAAGCCAAAATGGTGGTGCAAGATGAGCGGCAAAGCATTACCTTTCGAGGTGATGCCGAGCTATTCACCATTCGTCGGGGCGAGCTGATCGTAGCCGAGCGCGTGGAAACCGTACTCTATTTTGGGCAGGATTCTATTTACCACCCTTCCGTGAATGTGCGATTCAACATCCCGAAACGCGAAATTCAGCTCAAGCGCGGCGAGCGCGGCAGCGACCGCAACCCTTTCTTCAGCTCAATTCATCAACTCAATATCGAATCAGATGATATTCAGGTTTATCTGGATGGCGATTCCATTATTATTGGTAAAAAAATATTAAAACCTTCTTTCAAAACCGAAGTATATTTTGAATCCTTGGATTATTTTAATCCGACTGACTATCAACGTATTCAGAATATTGCTACCGTAAATCCGCTGGCGCTAATGAAAGCAACCGTTGAACGCGAGCAAACCCGGCTGCTTGATGCCAATTTGTTGGCCAAACGCATCAATGCGCGTTTTACGGTGGATAATATTCAAAGCTTGCTCTACGATTTGGTGTCGAAGGGTTTTATAAAATACGACAGCGACAAGCAATTGGTGGAAGTGAAGGAAAAGGTATTTCACTATGTGAATGCCGATCAAAAGAAAGTGGATTTTGATTTCCTGCGCATCCGCTCGGATACGGATAGTACCAACGCCATCATGAATCTGCGCAATCGCAGTATTCTGCTCAATGGTGTGCCTACTGTGGAGTTTAGCAATCGGCAGCGCGTGGGGCTTAAACCATCTGGTAATCAATTACTTATAAAAGCCAACCGCGACATGGACTTCGACGGGCGCCTCTTCGCGGGCTATGGCGTACTGGAAGGTAAGGAATTTCATTTTAATTATAACAAATTTGAAATTGCCTTAGATTCGGTGCGCTACTTCGACCTGTTTGTACCTACCGACCAGTTGGATGAAAAACAACAGCCCATTGCCTACTCTATCGCTTCGCGCATTGAGCACCTACGCGGCACTTTACTAATTGATGCACCAAAAAATAAGTCCGGGCGCGATGATATCGCTACGTTTCCTTCATTACAAACCAAAGGCAACGCCTACGTGTATTATGATTTGGGCGATATTCAGGGGGGCGTGTACAGCCGTGATTCTTTCTTTTTCCGCCTCGATCCATTCAGCTTCAACAGCTTAGATAAATTTAAAGCCGAAGATATTCAGTTCAAAGGCACCCTGCATTCCGCAAATATTTTTCCAGATTTAAAGGAAACGTTGCGCTTACAAAAAGAGGATTTCTCCTTAGGCTTTATTAGCAAAACCCCAGACGATGGCTACCCCGTGTACCAGGGCAAAGGCAACTACCGGGGCAAAGTGAACCTCAGCAACAAAGGGCTGCTGGGCGAAGGGCGGCTGCGCTACCTTGGTGCTTCCGTGGACGCCAAAGACATTATCTTCAAACCAGAAGACATGTCGGCGCGTGCTGATCAATTCAACCTGGAGGAAGACCGATCTACGGCGGTTGCGGTGCCGCGCGTGCGAGGCGTGGATGTCAGCATCGAATGGCGGCCTTACGTGGACAGCATGTACGTGCGCTCCGAAACGGCGCCCTTCCGACTGTTTGATAAAGATAATCATAAACTGGGCGGTACCTTAGTGCTCACGCCAGGTGGCTTGAAGGGCAAGGGTTTGCTTGATTGGGATAAGGCCAGCATGTACTCCAACTTGTTTGATTTTGGAGCCTTTTCGGCAAAAGCAGATACGACTGATCTAAAAATAAAAGCACCCAATGCTGCCGATTTGGCCCTGCGCACATCCAACGTGAAAGGCGATGTGAATTTTGATGCGCAAATTGGAACATTTAAAGCCAATGACGAATTCTTGGTGACGGCATTGCCCTACAACCGCTACGAAACCTCTATGAATGAATTTACCTGGGACATGAAGGAGGAGAAGATTAATTTCAAATCGGATGCGCACAAATTGGGTAGCTTTCTTTCTGTACACCCTGACCAGGATTCACTCCGTTTTCAGGGCAAAAATGCACTTTATGATTTAAAAACCAGTGAATTACAAATAGGTAGTGTTCCACATATTATATCAGCGGATGCTATTATTTATCCCGATAGCGGTTATGTAGAAGTGCAGTCGGGCGGCATCATGAAAGTTTTGGACAATGCACGCATCGTGTGCGATACCATCAATCGCAACCACGTCATCAATCGAGCTACTGTACAGATACAGGGACGTCGCTACTATCGGGCCAGAGGATTTTATGAATACAATATCGGCGACCGACAACAGGAAATTGAATTCACGGATATTGTGGGGCAGCCCTTAGGCAAAGGCAAAATGAGCGAGCGCATACCGGTGACCAAAGCAACCGGCGAGGTGACGCCCGATGATAATTTTTACATAGATACCAAAACCGAATTTCGCGGTACCATTAGCCTCAGCGCAGAAACTAAAACCCTCAGTTTCAATGGTTTTGCACGATTGGATGCCCCCAAATTGCCGATGCGTACTTGGTTTTCGGTGCGCAGCGAAGGCGATAAAAGTAATCTGGCGATCCGATACGACACCCCCAAAAGCGAAGAAGGCGAGCCGCTCGAAACGGGCCTATACCTGAGCAAGGAAACCGCCCGCGTGTATCCGCGTGTGATGATGCCGCTGCATTTCCGTAAGGATCGGCCCATTTTGCCGGCCAAAGGTGTGTTCCGATATGATAAAGTGAAAGACCAATTTGTATTTGGCGATACCGCAAAAATACTGACGAATAGCATGCGAGGCAATGTATTGCAATTCAAAAACGCCGATGGTAGCATAGAAGTGGAAGGCAAATTTAATATTGGCTCTGGCTTGAAATATATAACTACCGACGCCGCTGGCTTTGCTAAAACGGCATTCCCACCTGTGGTGGATATGGAAATGGTAAGCGATACGGCTTCTTTGGTAGCGCCAAGGGAAGAGCCAGCCATGCCCGTGACTGCCGAACTGATGCTGGGCGTGAAATTCTCTGTACCCGATCAATTGCTTAAAATTATTGCTACCGACATTGAGTCATCCAGTTTTGGCGGTGGCATTGTGACCTATCTTACCGACGTCAATTTTTATCGGCGCGCCGCCTCCGAACTTTTTCCAGCCAATAGCGATGTAGAGTCGGCTATTATCGGCATTGCCAGTTCCGGCTATTTGGATATTCCTAAAAAGCACAATCCTTACACGTTCCTTTTTAGTCGGATGAAAATGAAATGGGAGCCTGATTATCAGTCGTTTGTAACAACGGATTCCAAAGTAGGCATCACCAGCATCAATGGTGAATCGGTGCATAAAATGGTGACGGTACACCTCGAATGCCGAATGCCCAGCAATGAAGATGATCGGCTCTACATTTATATCAAAACACCCAGCGAATTGTATTACTTTTTTGGCTACAAACAGGGTATTATGAGTATCACTTCTAATAATCCGAACTTTATGGATGCGCTGGGTAAGATGAAAGCGAAAGACCTTATTCAGAAAATGCCCGACGGCGAAACCTACGAAATACAAGCAGTAGAAACGAGCGATGCGCAGTTGTTTTTGCGGCGCATTCAAGCGGTGAGTAAGTGAGGCTGAATGAGGGTGTAATAATTTTGCATCATGTTAAATAATAAAAGGTAAATGATTAATCACTTATGTTAATTAAAGCCGGTTGTACTTTATGGGGTTTGTTATGGAGTGTAGCTGTTTTCGGGCAATGGACTACAGAAATGCTGAGTCAGCCGCGCTGGGATGTTGCGATAGGCATTGTGCACGAGAAAGCGCTAATTGCTGGTGGTAGCACTACCTCTGGAGGCTCGGTGATTGCTTCTAATCGCGTAGATATATTCAATTTTGCTAATGGCACCAAGACAACCGCCCAGCTTTCTGAAGCGCGCGCCAATGCCTTACCTTTTACACTGGGTAGCAAAGTATTCTTTTGTGGAGGTACACGCCCTGGCTTTAGCCCTTCCAATCGGGTGGATGTATATGATGATGCCACTAACATTTGGCGTACAGCACAATTAGCACAATCGCGCACCCCCATGGCAGGCATTGCGTGGGAGGGGCGTATCCTGCTGGCGGGCGGGCGTTCGGCGAGTGGGGTCTATTCTAATCTGGTGGATATTTATAACTTAGCCACCGATAGCTGGAGTACTGCTACGCTATCACGGCCGCGTGTAGTAGGCGCTGTAGCAGCTGTTAGTAATCAGATTTTGTTTGCCGGTGGGCACATCAATAGTGAAGTCTATCCTACAGTGGATATTTACAATACACAGACTGGGCAGTGGTCAAGCGCTAATTTATTCGAGCCACGCAGCAACATCAGCGTAGCGGTAGTGGGTAATAAAGTGCTTTTTGTAGGAGGCGATTTTGCGGGCGCTATTCCTAATACAGTTACCAATACCATTGATATATACGATGCCACCACCAACAGTTGGGGCGTGCGTCAGTTGTCGCGTCGGCGCGCAGGTATGGTCACTGCAGTCGTAGGTAATCTGGCACTTTTTGCTGGGGGTTTTGGTTTTGAAAATGGCGTGCCCGTTCTGTATGACGATGTAGATATTTATAACGCTACAACCGATACCTGGTCGGTGGCACGGCTATCTGCGCCGCGCTTATTGCTACAAGCGCTGGTACTGGGCAATCGGGTGTTTTTTGTAGGCGACGCCTTCCTGTTGGAGCAAAATGTACCCACCCAATTGGTAGAAGTGTACGATGCTACCAACAATACTTGGAGCACCGAAGCCCTTTCTACAGGTCGTTTCTGGGCGCGCGGTG
>CALMSP010000037.1 GCA_937872405.1 uncultured Saprospiraceae bacterium
TTTTCGCCCCGACTTTCACTCATAAGAAGCGCACCAAACGCATTTTTGTTTGGCAAAAGCGCGCATTTTTCAGATAGGAGACAGCAAATTGCCTATCAAAAAAGTGATTATTCGACCAATATCTATGCGATTTCAGAATATTATTTGGAATTTATATTGACAGCGAAAGAAAAATGATTCGACGCGCGAATTTTACGAAGTCCAAATTTAAAAAGTCACCCCCCGTTTTTGAAACCCACAAAAGGTTTTGTAAAAATAGGAAGCATGTTTGGAATGGGGGAGATATGGTCGCACACCGCCGCCATCTGCCGAAGCAACAATTTGTTTGTTGTCAATAGCTTTTTGTAGAAATTCTGTTATCTTGCTGCCATGATAGCATCGAATATTATTGCCCATCTTTCTCAGGACCCGAAACTGGCTCAAGTCATACAATCCACCGATTATTACGAGTGGAGTGCGGGCGGCAGCGTTTATACGGATTTGATTGGCTCTATTATTTCGCAGCAGATCTCGGTACGTGCGGCAGCTACCATTCAGGCGCGATTTCTCGGTCTGTTTGAGCAAGGCTACCCGGAAGCGAAGCAAGTGTTGGCGCTCTCCGAAGTACAACTGCGCGAGGTGGGGCTTTCGCGTCAGAAGGCTGCTTATATCCGGCACATTGCTGAATTTTTCCAGCGGGAAAATCTGATCCTATATGACTGGTCGGAGCACGCCGATGAGGATATCATTCGGCAGCTGACACAAATTAAGGGCGTAGGCCGCTGGACGGTGGAAATGATCCTCATGTTTACGCTCAACCGTCCTGATGTATTTCCAATTGATGATCTGGGCATCCGCAATGCCATGATTCGCCTCTACGATTTGCCGGAAAGTGGCAAAGCACTACGCGAACGCTTGCTGCAAATTGCTGAACCCTGGCGGCCCTGGCGCACCCATGCCTGTCGGTATCTTTGGCAATGGAAAGACCTTCCTTTGAAGGCTTGATTATTCATCTTTTTTAAATGGAGAGTTGTTTTGGTGGCGTCGAATGAGTTCCTGCTCGAAGTAAATGCCAAGCCAGACCAGCACAATAGCCAACACGATTAGCCCTTCATAAACTTTTTGAAATAGCAGCACATCATACACGCTATGAGCAGCAAAAGCCAGCAGTAGCCCTTTCGCCAGCAATGGCACCTGCCGTTGTCGTCGAAATTTGGCAAGCCCAGCATAGTAGCCCATTATGATCGCAAACACGCCGTGTGCAGGCACGGCCGTAAATGCTCGTAGTATCGTAGTGCCCAGCCCGTATTTCAAGGCATAGAGTATATTTTCGGTGGTAGCAAACCCCATAGCAATGACTACTGCATAGACGATGCCATCAATCGGTTCGTTGAAAAAAGATCGAGGATAAAAGATCAGCAGTAAAGGCAATAGCTTGATGAACTCTTCACTGAAGGCTATGAGCAACGATTCGAATATCGTTTTCAGCCAATACGGCTGCCAGTCGTGGTGCAGATTGCTGCCCAGCCACGCCTCCATACATATGATAGGTAAGGTGCCCAGCGCCCCCAAAGCAAAAGCCAACGCAATGTGCACGCGGGATTCGTGCTCGTACTTATCCGTGCGATAGATGTACCAACAAATGAGTAGCCCCGGCAATGCGGCCAACAGCAACAGTAAAGGATCAAAGGCAGACAGTTGCATCAGGCTGTTTGCGCTAATTGAACACAAAAATCAGCAAACTGGAGAATGGCTTGCTGCGTTTTCCGGCGCGCCTCAAACATGCCCATATGCCCGACCTCCTCCAGCACAACAACTGAGGCGGTCTCCGGCAGCGTAGTTTGCTTCATACTGTAATCATAAGGTACAGCGCTATCCTCTGTGCCAATAATAAACAAAACAGGATTTCGGTAGCGTTGGAGCACATCCGACTGGTCGGGGCGGTTCATCATGGCTTGCAAAGCAGCTATAATACCTTCTGGCGCGTAGCCTGCGGCTCGGTGCACGAGTTTGTCCACAACAAACGTGCTGCTTTTACTAAATTTTTCCGCAAAGAGGTTGGGAATCAATTGCTTGACGTACAGGGCTGTACCTTTCGTTTGGACAATCTCGATGCTTCGGCGGCGCGCTTCTTTTTTCTCCTCCGAATCGGGGTACGGGTGCGAGTGGAAGAGGCCAAGCCCAAGTAGGCGTTCGGGGTGTTTATGAGCTAAAGCCAAGGCCACATAGCCGCCCATAGAGTGCCCTATCAGCAAGGCCCGTTGGTTCATCTGCTCCGCCAGTACCGCATGTACGGCATCTGCTATCCAGGCAATGTTTGGCTCAGCAGGTAAATCGCTACTGCCAAACCCCGGCAAATCAATGCACGTAACGCTGTAACCTGCTTCTATCAAGGCAGGCTTGAAATCATCCCAGATAAAACTATCCTCACAAAAGCCATGCAGCAGTACCAGAGGCGTGCCCTTCCCTTCTGTTTTGTACGCAATACGGTGCTGATCAAAAGTAATGTATTTCATGCCTTTATCGTCTGATTTTCATAAATTTAGATATTAAAAACAATTTCATTGGCGTCGGGTGATAGTCGTAGTTATTTGATTAATCGCACAGCATTCTGCTGCTTTTATCGTTAAATTTATAAAGTAAGTTGGGGTTTTTCTATCTTTACTGTAAAAGAATCCAAATTTCAACTTAGAAAACCATAAGCATGTCAGGTTTTTCCAACATCAAATCCGGTTTATCCAAGTATGAAGCGCTGGAGCGGGAACTGAACCTGAAGCAGTTGCAAATCAATCGTTTGCTGGGTATCACGCAGGCTATCAACAACAATGTATCAGCCAGAGAGCTGTACAACATGTATCAGGATTTCCTAAGTTGGGAGCTCAGCATCCGCAAGATGGCGCTTTTTATTCGGCAGGAGAGTGGCTGGTCGTGTACGGCTTCGCTGGGTATCGTTCCTGAATTGTTGCAAACCGATGTAAGCGCTTACCTGCTGCGCTTCACGCAATTGGGCAATGTGAGCGACAACGAGCACGCTTTGTTCAAAGAGTTTGATGTGGTTGTGCCTGTGCGACACAAAGACCACCCGATCGCTTATGTGTTCATTGGTGGCTTCAGCGAAGACGAAGACATGTACAGCAAGATACAATTTATCACCACCATTACCAATATCATTGCGGTAGCTATTGAAAACAAACGCCTATTCAAGCGCCAGTTGGAGCAGGAACGCCTGAAGCGCGAGATGGAGCTTGCCAGCGAAATGCAACGGATGCTCATACCTAAAAGCCTGCCGACCAAAGCACGCTACGATCTGTCGAGCATTTACAAGCCTCAAATGGGCGTCGGCGGCGATTATTTTGATTTTATGGAATTTGACGACGACAAGTTTGTGTTTTGTGTGGGCGATATTTCTGGGAAAGGGGTAGCCGCAGCGCTGCTAATGGCAAACTTTCAAGCAAATTTTCATACCTTGATAAAAAAACGGGCCGCGCTGGATGACTTCATTCACGACCTGAATCACTCGGTCAATCTCATTACAGAAGGCAACTGGTTTATCACTTTTTTTATCGCTGAATACGACTTGCGCGAGGGACTGCTCAAGTACGTCAATGCCGGGCACAACCCGCCAGTAGTTGCTACCGTTGATAATTTCTTGTTTTTGGATCGGGGTTGCACGATGCTGGGGTCTTTCGATCGGCTACCGGAGGTAGAAGTTGGAGCCTGCTACATCGAGGAGGACGCACTGATTTTTGCCTTTACGGATGGGCTAACGGACTTGCGCAACAAGGCGGGGGAGTTCTTGAGCGAACACATGCTGTACCGATTTGTGAAGGAAAATTATGATCTTTCGGCAACCAATTTTAACAAGCTGTTGATGGAGCGGATCGAAGCCTTCAAAGGGGATCAGACTTATCCCGACGATTTTACGATTCTGACCTGCAAAATCTTTGCGCACGCCTGAATACCCTGCACTTTATCTATACAATGCCGCATTCGGTCTATCAAAATATGCTTTCGGCACATTGGCGTACAACAATTGTTGGTAAAATACTATTTAAATTGTAGATTCAACCCGATTTTTTACATCATAGCATATAGCTCCAAATACTTAGTAGGAGCAAACTACCGGTAAGATATTATGAAAGACAAGAACATAGCAGGCATCTTAGCCCTTTTCTTAGGCGGCTTTGGCGTACATCGCTTCTATCTGGGGCAGGTCGGATTAGGTTTCTTTTACCTGATTTTCTTTTGGTTTCCGCTCATCTGGATTATCGGATTGATTGACGCTATTGTGTTTTTTGCTATGGATAAAGCAAAATTTGATGTAACTTACAACAAATCGTTTGTAAAAGTAACCTCCCGACAATACGATGCCCCACGCCAACAAACACGTGCACCCCAGCGCCAGCAGCCTATCGCACAGCCGAATGTCGCAGAGCAGTTAAAGAACAGTGGCATCCGAAAATTTAAGGATTTTGATTATGAAAACGCGATCGCCGACTTTCATAAAGCCCTGAAAATCAGCCCCAAAGATGTAGCGGTGCATTTCAATTTGGCTTGCGCTTATTCGCTCACCGAAAACACCGATAAAGCCTTAGAACATTTAGACAAAGCTGTTGGCTTTGGTTTTAATGATTTCAAACGTATCAAAGAACACGATGCGCTGGCGTACCTGCGGGTACAACCACAATTCGAAGAATTTGAGCGCAACGGCTTCCGCTTAGTGCAGCCTTTGACCGCCGCCCAAGAACCTGTACTCGACCTCAATAACGATACGCTGTTGGAACAATTGAAACGACTGGGAGAATTGCGCGACCGGGGGTTGCTGACCGAAGAGGAATTTGCCATTCAAAAGAAAAAACTGATGAAATAGGACAGCGTCGTTTTTTTTAACAATTTGAGAATCAACACAACAGCGTATTTATTCGTTGTATTCAAAAATAGACGGCCATAATATGATCGCAGCACAGTTGGTATCTAATGACATTATTCCCCTGCGCACGTCCGACTCGGGCGAAGAGGCATTGGAAATGATGCATGAATTCTATGTGCGCCATCTGCCAATTGTGAATAACCGCGAACTGCTCGGGCTTATCTCAGAGGATGATATTCTCAACTTCGATGCCACCGAACCCGTTGGTTCGTATAGTCTCTCCTTGCACCATCCCTACATCAAATCCGGGGATCACATCTATGAAGTGATGCGCACCTTTGCGGAATTCCAGCTTACGCTGGCGCCGGTCGTGAACGAGCAAAACGAATTTGTGGGCATCATCACACAAGAAGACTTGCTCCATTACTTTGCCAGCACCGTTGCTTTTCGGGAGCCGGGTAGCATCATTGTACTGGAAGTGAGCCGACGCGATTATTCGATGGCGGAGATTGCGCGCATTGTAGAATCGGAGAATGCGGTGATACTCAGCACATTCGTAGCATCTGATGCTGATACGTCCACTATCGAAGTGACCATCAAAGTGAATACGCAATACATTAGCCCCATCATTGCTACCTTCGACCGCTTCAATTATGATATAAAAGCATCTTACAGCGAATCAGATTATTTAGATGCGCTTCGCGAACGCTACGCTTCGCTTATGACTTACCTAAATGTGTAATTATTTGATTTAGAGCGTTTTAAACTGATTTTTGCCTATCCATTCTTACTAAGCCCTTCGCTTTTCCTAAAATATTCGGCAATTTGTCGTTTCCTGCATTTTTTCTTTTGTGCAAAAACCCTAAATTGTATCCACATTTTACAATAAGATGCGGATTCTAAGTTTCCTGCTGTTGGTGAGTGCTATGAAGACACTAAGCGCGCAAAGCGATTTGGTGTACATTGATACCATTGCAGTGGAGGGCAACAAAAAAACAAAGACGGATATCATCCTGCGAGAATTGAGCTTTCGGGACGGTGATAGCATTCCGCAGCACACCCTTCAGATGCTACTGCGGGAGAATGAGCAATTGGTGATGAACACCAGTTTGTTCAACAAAGAGACCATCAGCGCCGAACCGGCAGGCGAGTACCCAATGGATAAGGTACGTGCGCGCGTGCAGGTGGAGGAAGCTTGGTATATCTATCCAGTGCCTGTGTTTGAATTAGCCGATCGCAACTTCAACGTTTGGTGGGTAGAGCAAAATCGCTCTCTCCAGCGGGTCAATTTTGGCTTGGAGTTTACGCATACCAATGTGAGCGGGCACATGGATCGGCTGAAGATTGGTGCCAAATATGGCTATACACACAATTATTCTACGCGCTATACTTTGCCTTACATCAACAAAAAACAAACAGTTGGGCTTTCCGCGGGGTTGTCTTATTCGCAAAACCGAGAAATTAACTATGCTACTGAAAACAACAAACAAGCATTTTACCGTGACCGCGATAATTTTATCTACACGCTGTTTCGCACGGAAGTTGGGCTTAGCTACCGCCCAGGGCTGCGTGTATTCCACCACTTCAATCTTAGTTACAACCAGAATCGCATTGCAGATGTAATAGCGCAGGAACTCAACCCCGACTTTTTTCTGCATGGAAAAACCCTCCAACGCTATGTTTCTTTGAATTATCAGTTCATTTTTGATAGTCGCGATGTGCGCCCCTATCCTTTGTATGGCAAATATTTCGTAGCCTGGATACGTCGTGACGGATTCGATTTTTTCAACGACCGGAACGCCTTGACGCTACTCGCTGATTACAACCAGTATTTTCCGATCGGTGCACGTTGGAATGCGTCGCTGCGCACGGGCGGCAAGGTGTCCTTTATTCGAGAACAGCAGCCCTACAACGACAATCGAGGACTGGGCTTTGGCCGCAACTACCTGCACGGCTATGAATATTACATTGTAGATGGGCTTGATGTGGCTTACGTTAAAACCAGCCTGCGCTACAGCCTGCTGCGTCAGGAGCTTAACTTTGGTCGGCTGATGCCCATTCAGCAGTTTCGGGTCATGCCAATTAAGCTATTCTTCTCCTTAAACGGCGATTTTGGCTATGTGAACGATCCTTTTGTTCGGCGCGACCTCAACCCCATGAGCAATCGCCCGCTTTGGGGTGGCGGGCCGGGGCTGGATTTTATTTTCTTTTACGATAAGGTACTGCGAATAGAGTACAGCTTCAATCACCTGCGCGAACGGGGCTTGTTTTTGCATCTAAATCTCAATATTTGAGCATTCTCTTTCAAATATAGAATTCGCCGCTCGCAAATCTTGCATCTTTAGCAAAAATACTTACCTTCAATGCCTGTTCTTGATGCTCATTTTAAGAAGACCCCGTGACTATGCAAGTTGTTGTTTACAGCCGCGAATACAAGCAAAGCGATACACCGCACATTCAATTGCTTTTCGATACCCTACACAACGAAGGTATCAATGCCTACGTGTATGCACCTTATCTGGAATCCCTAAAAGGGCATATTCAATTTCGGCGCGATGTGGGCGTTTTTGAAGGACATTTAGATTTTACAGTCAAAAAATTTGATTTTTTCATCACCCTTGGCGGCGACGGCACCATACTTGGCGCGTTGGCCTTCGTGCGCGATAGCGGCGTACCGATTGTTGGTATTAACCTGGGGCGACTTGGCTTTCTGGCCAGCATTGAAAAGAAACGCATTCCGGAAGCCATTCGCATGTTGTATCGTGGTATTTATAGCATTGACGAGCGTTCCATGCTTTTTCTCGAATCCAATTTACCCCTTTTCGGTGACATGCGTTTTGCACTGAATGATTGCACGCTGCTCAAACGCGACACCTCGTCTATGATCACGATTCATACGTATGTCAATGGTGCTTATCTCAATTCTTATTGGGCAGATGGGCTAATCGTAGCCACGCCTACGGGGTCAACGGGGTATTCGCTTAGCTGCGGTGGGCCGATTATTTTTCCGAATTCGGGCAATTTTGTCATCACCCCCGTAGCGCCACACAACCTCAGTGTTCGGCCAATTGTAATTTCTGATAATTCTATTATATCGTTTGAAATAGAAGGGCGTGCCGAAAACTTTCTCTGCACCCTTGATTCTCGTTTTGAGTCTATCACTTCTGCACATCAATTGGCAGTACGCAAAAATGATTTTCCCGTTCGGTTAGTCCAATTGCTGGATGTCAATTTTTTACAAACCATTCGCGACAAGCTCATCTGGGGTGCCGATTCTCGGAATTAATGTTTTGCACGTCATACTCTGGGGCCAGCAGCCAAAGGCGTGAGCGGTGGTGCTGTTGGAATTCGGTTGTACACTTCTGGTAAGGAAATCGTTTGAAGCTGCGGCAGTACATATCTGGCAAACAGTTGGCACTCCTGCAAGTGCGGGTATCCAGAGAAGATAAAGGACCGAATGCCAAGCGCCATATAGCGGCGTATTTTTGTCAAAATCTGATCCGGATCGCCCACTAAGGCGGCCCCGCAGCCCGAACGTGCCCGCCCAATGCCCGTCCACAGGTGCGGCTCGGCATAGCCTTCGTCGTCAGCAGCTTGGCGCACTGCAGCTTGCCGCGACACGCCATACGAATGCGCATCTAAGGCGCGCGCTCGAATTTCCTTGCCTTTATCATCATCCAACCGCGACACTAGGCGTTGTGCGTAGGCTCGTGCCTCGGCTTCTGTTTCGCGCACGATCATGTGCACGCGCAAACCAAAGTCAATTGTACGCCCATACCCTGCGGCTCTGGTGCTCATATCTCGCATCAGCGCCTCGATTTTATCTTCAGTTTCGGGCCACATCAGGTACACATCGCAGTGTGCGGCACATAAATCCAAACCTGCCGGCGAATACCCGCCGAAATAGAGCAGCGGCCCGCCGTTTTGTTGATACGGCTTCATCGGAGCGCTTGGCAATTGCAATTGATAAAAATCGCCCTGGAAATCAATAAAATCCTGTATCCAGCCTTGTTTTAAAATTTCAATCACCTCTCGGGAGCGCTGATAGCGTTCTTCGGATGCGGCCACCGTGCCCGGCAAATCGGACGAAATGATATTGAGCGTCAGCCGCCCCTGTAAAATGTGATCGAGTGTAGCAATAGCGCGGCCCAGCATAGGCGGATGTATTTCACCGCATCGAATAGCCGTGAGCAGATTGATTTGTTGGGTGAGCGGTGCCACCGCCGCCGCAAAGGTCAGTGTATCCTGCCCAACCTGATAAGACGAAGGGCACAGGATATTTCGGTACCCCAATTGGTCGGCGGTAAGTAGAATATTAGAGGCGTTTGCCCAGCTACTTTTATAGCGAGGGTCGCGCACGCCCAGATAGGCATCGTCGCCATCACAAATAGGAGCAAACCACGCAATTTCTGCACCTTCGATAGAACGCGACCGAATGGGTATAACGGATTCAGCAGTAGTAGGTATCATCAGTTGATTCGTATTTTGAGCAAAAGCAATAACCACATGGTACAAATGTAGCGCAGGGCGTTCATAAACGATTGCAATATAAAATCATTCTAAAAAAAAATTACAAGGCCATAGGGGGAAGCATTCTTTTTTTGCATCTTTCGCACAGGTAACAAACAGGTAATGAATGATGCACATTATACAACATTAATCGGCAAATATCTTTCAGGGAATATTTCGCCAGCGGAACGACATTTGCTTCTAAATTGGATAGAAACAGATGCGAATAACCGCGCTTTTTTTGAAGAGATGCTACAGGTATGGAGCCTGAGCGATGACTATCCTACTACACCCACCACCACCGATACACCACAGGCTTGGTTGCAGCTTGAGCAAAGACTGTTTGGCGGCGGCACAGCACGAATGAATCCACCGGCGGATAAATCATCCACGAAAATACGCCGTTTGTCTATAAATAAAGTGATATTGCTTGCGGCGGCCATAATTTTAGCCGTAGTAACAATGGGCATTTGGCAACTTGTTGGTTTTTCTGATGCTGCTACACAGATTTATCAAACGGCCGCACACGAAAAGCGTGAAGTGCAATTGCCCGACGGCAGTACCGTATGGCTAAACGAAAACACCCGACTTACTTTTTCCAAACGCTTTGTCCCAAGAACCTTGAATTTAGAAGGGGAAGCCTTTTTTGATGTCCAACGTATGGAAGCACGCCCTTTTACCATTCAGAGTGGCAAGGCAATCACAGTTGTATTGGGCACTTCTTTCAACGTGCGAGCCTATCCGAAGGAAGCGCGCGTGGAAGTAGCGGTGGTAAGTGGCAAGGTAGAATTGCGTCGCGCCGATAAGGTCCAAGAAAAAGTACTGCTGGAAGCTGGCAAAACCGGCGTATTTGATCAACAACGGCAAGCTCTTCTAACAGCAGAAACACCGGCGGCCAATGCCAGCGCCTGGAAAAATAAGCGCTTGCGATTCCAAGATACCCCGATGCGCGAGGTCGTACACATATTGGAACGCTATTTTAACCAAAAAATACAAGTGGATAATCCTGCAATCTTAGATTGCCCGCTCAATGGCGACTATCCACAGCCCAAGCTGGAAGAAATGTTGCGTATTATAGAATTTGCCATGCCCGTGCAAATCACGGTTCAATCAGATAGCCTGTTGGTCATTACCGGAAAGGGCTGCCAATAGGACATTGGGCTACGGCACAACGCTGTATCGGGCAATCGCTTTACCCCTAAAAAACGCGAATCATTTTAGAAACCCTTGTTGCTTCGATGATGCGTACAACTAGAATGAGGTTATCTGTTATAATAGGAATCCTGCTTAGCTTGGCTTGGGCAGCAATAGGACAGGCATCGCTGCTGCAAACACGAGTGACCCTGCGTTACCAACAGGAAAAATTGGGTGCAATACTGCATCATATTAGCGATCATTATGATGTGCGCTTCACTTACAGCAGTCATTTTATACCCGTACATCAATCCGTGAGTATTCAAGTAGAAAACGTACTCTTATCTACTGCCCTCGATCGGCTTTTCGCAGAAACGGGCGTTGTGTATGCCAATATTGGCGGGCAAATTGTGTTAAAAATGAGCGCTGCGCCGCCAAAATCAGAGCCACCGCAACTATCGCAACTCAATACCTTGCCCAAATCGGTCAAACAAACAAGCCCTATTCACCCACCTAATGAGCGCGAGCTTGCCCTGATCGAACAAATGCAACGCGAGCTTGCGCTGGTGGAGCAGATGCAACGCGAACGCAACCAAAGCCTTTCCACCATTGAAAAACGCGATATGATGAGCGCTGGGTTGAGCACAGTTCCTCCAGAATTTGATCTTGATAAAGACGCCTTGCTGCTGCCTCCTCAACGACGCGATATGATTGACGAAACGCGAATGGCGCAGATTTCTATTCTGCCTTTTGTAGGTACGAATGCCCTGCGCAGTGCCAGCATGACCAACAAATTTTCTGTGAATGTACTCTGGGGGGTAAATGGCGGCGTGGATGGGCTGGAGGTTGGTGGCTTTCTCAATCACCTGCGCTATGATATGACGGGCGTGCAAGTAGCAGGATTTGGCAATGCCGTAGCGGGAGATGTAATAGGCACGCAAATCGGTGGGTTATTCAATATAAGCGAAGGCCAAACCAAAGGCGTACAAGTAGCCGGAATCTTCAATGTGTCAGGCAACACCGAAGCGGTGCAAGTAGCAGGGGTGTTCAATCATAGCCAAGAGTTCGCAGGCGTACAGGCTGGCGGCTTATTCAATATTTCCAAAGGGAAAGCCGATGGCGTGCAGGTTGGCACCCTCTTCAACGTCGCACATGGCAAAACGAAGAACCAATTAGCACTACTCTTCAATGTCGCACGGGATGTAGAAGTAGGACAATTAAGTATGCTTTTCAATAGTGCCCGACACTTGAAAGGCTTCCAAATGGCACTGATTAATACCTCTGATACGGTATCGGGGCTGCCGCTGAGTTTGCTCACTTTTGTCAAAAAAGGCTACAACCGAATAGAATTTTCGGCAGGCGAAGCGCTCTACGCCAACTTAGGCTTTAAAATGGGGGCACGTTCGTTTTACAATATCTTCCACTTTGGCGCCCGCCGCGATGAAGCGACCATTATGCCCGCTACGCCTCCTTCCAACGGCGAGCCTGCCGACGAACAAACCGAACTACTACTCACTTGGGGCTTAGGCTATGGCTTGGGTACAACCATCGGGCTGGGCAAGCGTGCTCTTATTAATCTGGAGGCAGTTGCCATTCACATCAATGAGCAAGAAAACTGGACCCGCGAGCTAAATCTGCTCAACCAGTTTCGATTACTGTTTGATGTGCGTACCGGCCGACATACCAGCATCTTTGCGGGCCCTGTTGCCAATATGATGATTTCCCGCTTAAACCGCCCGCAATACGATGCCCCTGGCTCCATGATCGTACCATATACCCTCGCCGAACGCACTATCGAGGACGCAACCCTCAAGCTATGGGTAGGATTTCAGGCTGGTATCCGATTTTAAATAATGATACAATCGGCTGATTTTCAATTGAATACAAAAGTATTTAAGGTAAAAAAGGCAATTCCTCACTTGCCCAATAGCGCTTTGATGCGATCGTAAAATTATATGCCAAAAAAGCCGACATTAGATAGGGGGGTAGCGCTTGGCTTAGCATCTGTACAATAAAAAAGCACCATGAAAAAGTTATGCATCACAACTGTACTGGCGCTACTCAGCACGCTGCTGGTGGCACAGCACGAAACCCTCTTCAATAAAGCCAGAGTAGTGGGCGGTTTTGGCGGCCCGATAGTAGAATTTGGCTTGAATAGTACCCTACAAAACGCTTACGGCGGCGGCGGCGGCGTTGTCATTGGCAGTGCTTTCCTCGGCGGTTATGGCATGGGCAGTATTGACTTACAGTCCGTTCTGGATGGCAACGATATCGAACAAATAGACCTCGGACATGGCGGCTTATGGCTGGGCTATACCTACAAGCCGCACAAAATAGTACACTTATTTTCAAGCGCTAAAATCGGCTGGGGTGCTGTGAATATTAAAACAGACAACTTTGATCCTTTTGACCGGCTGCGCACCGACCGAATTTTTGTCATGACTCCTGAATTGGGCTTAGAACTCAATGTTTTTAAGTGGTTCCGCGTAGCGGGCGCCGTAGGATACCGTTGGGTGAATGGCACCAATGGTAACGGAAAATATACAGACGAGGATTTTAGCGGTGGCGTAGGCACCTTAACTTTTCGCTTTGGCTGGTTTGGCAATAGACAATTTTAAGTTATAACGAACCGTAGCAATCTTGAAACAATCTACTGGTGGCAGGCGCTTCCGCAATTACGACATTTTTGTGCTTTTTCCGATATTTTAACCAACGGAAAAGTGGTAGCGCCCTGTCTTTTTTGTAGCGACAAAAATCAGCACCAGCAACCCGTATTTGTCATTGACAGCCCTGCATTTTTTAATACATATTGCATTTAAAAATCAACATTATATCTAAAACCGATACCCATTTTATCCGACCTTTTTTACATCACTAATCCAAACCTTTTTACCATGAATACAATCAGAAAAATAACGTTCGCGCTGCTTTGCGCAGTTGCGCTCATCCATATTCCAGGCTGTTTTATTGATCTGGATGACGGGCAAATCGGCAATTGCCGGCGCGGTTCGGGACCTATCGTATCCGAACAAATTGAAATGGCACCCTTTTCAGGCATTGATCTGAGAATTTCCGGTAAGGTATTTGTACGCCAGGGCGCTACGCAGCGCGTGGTGGTAGAGGCACAGCAAAACGTCATTGACGAGATGGAATTTAATGTCCGCAACGGCATCTGGGAAGTCCGCACGGATCGTTGTATGCGCTACAACAGCAGCGATTTGCGCATATTCGTCACCTTGCCCGACGTGCGTACCCTGCGGGTGTCCGGTTCGGGTGATATCGTCAGTGAAAATACACTTCTGACCGACGACCTCGACCTGCGCATCAGTGGTAGCGGCCGCATTGATTTGGCTATTAATGCCGAAGATGTGTTTGCCAGAATCTCTGGTTCGGGCGATATTTTACTTGAAGGCCTCGCCGACTATATTGACCTGTCTATCAGCGGTTCTGGTAGCATGCGTGCCTTCGACCTGCCGGTGTATCGCGCCAAAATTAACATTAGCGGTAGCGGTAATGCCGATGTTACTGTAAGTGATAATTTGGAGGTGCGAATTAGCGGTAGCGGCGATGTGCGCTATAAAGGCAGTCCGGCAATCAATGCTCAGATTTCTGGCTCAGGCAAGCTAAGAAAAGCCAATTAAAAACAGCCCAAGCCAATTGATTGTACAGGCTTTCTTTCGTAGCGCACGCGTGGGAGGAGGCCTGTCCGTCTTATTGTTTTTTACGATTTACGGCTGCGGAGCACCGCAATGTAAAAGTGGATCGCTATTTTTGCGAAAAAAATTGATACGCATGAAAATTATCTGTATTGGACGCAACTATGCCGAACACGCAAAAGAACTTCAAAACGAGATACCCGAAAACCCCGTTGTATTTATGAAACCCGCCTCTTCCTTATTGATCAATAATAAGCCCTTTTACTACCCTGATTTTTCTAAGGATATTCACTACGAAGCGGAGATTGTACTAAAAATTAGTAAAAACGGGCGCCATGTACAGCCTGAGTTTGCTGCCGATTATTATGAGCAGGTCGCTTTTGGGATTGATTTTACAGCCCGCGATTTGCAGTCGGAATGCAAGAAAAAAGGGCTGCCCTGGGAAATTGCAAAAGCCTTCGATGGTTCGGCAGTGCTTAGTGAGTTTATTCCTATTGAAAAACTCAACCGCAGCGGCATTGAGTTCAAACTCCGCAAAAATAATGAGGTGGTGCAACATGGCAACACCACTGATATGATGTTTTCCTTCGAAGCTATTATTGTATATGTGTCAAAATTTTTCAAACTACAAATGGGCGATCTCATCTATACAGGCACCCCAGCAGGCGTAGGGGCCGTGCAAATCGGCGACAAGCTGGAGGGCTTCATCACCTTGCTGGATGGTAAAACCGAACACCTGCTCACTTGCGATATTCGTTAAAAAATCGGCGCCAATTGTTTGCACCTGCTTTGGTTTTTCTATTTTTGCATCGCTTTTTAGAATAATCCATTGACAATCAATAATCATTATCGAAAACATGCCTTATCTATTTACTTCCGAATCCGTTTCTGAAGGACACCCGGATAAAATTGCCGACCAAATTTCTGATGCCCTCGTAGATCATTTCTTAGCGTTCGATCCTTTCTCGAAGGTGGCCTGTGAAACCTTGGTAACCACAGGGCAGGTCGTGCTCGCTGGCGAGGTCAAATCCAATACGTACCTCGATGTGCAGCAAATTGCCCGCGATGTCATCAAACGCATTGGCTATACCAAGTCAGAATACATGTTTGAAGCCAACTCCTGCGGGGTGCTGTCGGCTATTCATGAGCAATCGCCCGACATCAATCGCGGCGTAGAACGCCAAAACCCGGAAGACCAGGGCGCTGGCGACCAAGGGATGATGTTTGGATATGCTACCAGCGAAACAGAAGATTATATGCCCTTAGCGCTTGACTTGGCACACAAAATTTTGATGGAGCTGGCCGCCATTCGCCGCGAAGGGAAGATGATGACGTATCTGCGCCCCGATGCCAAATCGCAGGTAACTATCGAATACGCGGATGACCACCAGCCGCAACGCATTGATACGATTGTAGTTTCTACGCAGCACGACGAATTTGCGGATGAAGCAACGATGCTATCACAAATCCGAAAAGATATTGTTAATATTGTGATACCGCGCGTGCAGGCGCAACTGAAGACCGGTTTACAAAAATTGTTTACGGATAAAATCACTTATCATATCAACCCGACTGGTAAGTTCGTTATTGGCGGGCCACATGGTGATACCGGACTGACCGGCCGCAAGATTATCGTAGATACTTACGGCGGGAAGGGTGCTCATGGTGGGGGCGCATTTTCTGGTAAAGACCCCTCCAAGGTGGATCGCTCAGCAGCCTATGCTACACGCCACATTGCTAAAAACTTAGTAGCTGCAGGCGTTTGCGATGAAGTGCTGGTGCAGGTATCCTATGCAATTGGCGTCGCTAAGCCTACCAATATTTATGTTAACACCTACGGTTCGGCGAAAGTAGCGCTGCCTGACAGTGAAATTGCTAAAAAGGTAGCCGAAATTTTCGACATGCGCCCGTATGCTATCGAGACGCGCTTGAAACTGCGCAATCCGATCTACCAAGATACAGCAGCTTACGGACACATGGGCCGCACACCACAAGTCAAAAAGGTGTTTCTATCCGATGGTTCGGGCAACCGAAAAGAGGTAGAAGTGGAAACTTTTACTTGGGAAAAATTGGACTACGTGGACAAGGTAAAGGCTGCCTTCGGGTTGTCGTAATTTTGTAATTATAATAGTTTTATTTAGCGACTTGTAAATAAAACAGCATAAAAAATAAAAAAGTCGGAAGTTGCACGAATAAGGGCAGTCTTCCGACTTTTGCTTGTAATACCATTTTCAAATTAAGTTGACGTATTAATATAAGGAAACAAAGTTAA
>CALMSP010000038.1 GCA_937872405.1 uncultured Saprospiraceae bacterium
TGACGGGTCGTGTACTGAAGCTGGTACGCAACAACTACGATGCTGGTTATAATACGATTATACTCAACTCGAACGATCTGCCGGCAGGCGTATTGAACTACACGCTGAAGAGCGGTGAGTTCGTAGCCACCAAGAAGATGGTTGTAGTTGAATAACTACTGAGATAAAGAACGACATTCGGGGAGCAGCTCTTGTAGTTGCTCCCCGTTTTTGTTTTGAGGCAAGCAAGTTGGCAGCATTTTTTAACAGCTTTTCCTAAAATTACTTACCCTTTTCTATCGCATTATTGCGGTTTTTTTCTTATCTTGCGGCGTATTTTGATAAGTGTACTACTACACAAATTATAATGATAATCCCATGATATGAAAAAGATAGGAAAAGTAATCCTTTCCTGTGTTATCGGCCTTTCTATGGCGCTATCCTTGAAAGCGCAAGGCGATATGACGACGCTTATTGCTCCTACCGAAGTCACTTTCTCCGGTACTATGTTCAAAGCCGACATCAGGGTCGTAGAGTTCAAGACCATACTCAGTACACAATTTACTGTAAATTGGGATCCAAAAGTGCTACGCTATGTGAGCGTGAGTAATTTCGTGTTGGCATCAAGCTCCGAAACGGACAACTTTGGCGATACGCGGGCACAGCAAGGTATGCTGGCTTTCTCGTGGTTTGATTTTGCTTTGAATGGACGCAGCCTGCCAGATAGTGCGGTGTTGTTTTCTATAAATTTTGAAGTGATTGGCGCACCACAAACCAGCAGTCATATATCTTTTACAGACGAAATTGCCGTGCGGGAGATTGTAGATGCTTCATCAGAAGCGATTAGTGCTAAGTATTTCAATGGCGAAATTTTAGTTACTTCACCCGTTGGTACCACCCTATTCAACAGCGCCCCTCATAAGATCAGTGTAGAGGATAACTATCCTAATCCTTTCCATGATTATACTCAAATACGTTTTCGCCTCAGCCAGAGCACGAAAGCGCGGGTCGTTGTGCGCAATGCCCAAGGGCAGCTCATTTATGAACAGCAGCAATATTTTACAAATGGTGCGCATACGCTCCGATTGGACAAGGATATGTTTCTGCAAGCTGGAACGTATTATTTTCAATTGGTTGCACCTGATTTTTATGTAACACAGAAATTAGTTTTTTTCTAAGCATAAACCGATTTTTCATCATCCCAAATTCCGAGCACGATGAATAGATTCATTACACTCCTCGTAGCAGGTTTACTGCTATCTTCTGCTCATTTGACTGCCCAAAGCGTGACCTTTACAGTTGGCAATGCCACTGGCTCGCAGGGGCAGCAAGTTTGTTTACCCATTCGGGTATCTAATTTCAACCAAATTGCGGGATTGCAATTTTCGCTGAGCTATGATCCCTCTGTCCTGCAGTATGTCAGTGTTCAGAATCTGGGTCTGCCAGGCATGCAAAGTAATGACAGCAACTTTGGTTTTCCAGGGTCGGGCAACGTGCCGCTGGGGCGGATGTCTGTACTCTGGTTGGATAATACCTTCGCTGGTGTTAGCCTTGCCGATGGCTCCATTATCTTTGAAGTGTGTTTTAATGTCATTAGCAACAGCGTTGCCAGCACAACGGTAAGTTTTAGTAATACGCCGACCGCTCAGGATATCTTCAATGCGGCAGGCAATTCGCTTACCTTCAACGCGCAATCCGGTACCGTTACGATACCTGGCGGTGGCGGTGGCGGCGGCGGGAATACTCCCTTCAGAATCAGCATCGCGGATGCCAGTGTGCAGCAGGGGCAGCAGTTTTGCCTTAATGTAAGTGTAGAAGGCTTCACGAATATTGCTTCTATGCAATTCAGTCTGCAATTTGATCCTGCGCGGCTGCAATTTTCATCGGTAGGTAGTTTCAACTTGACGGATCTGAACGAACAGGCGTTTGGTTTGCCAGGCATGGGCGCTGTGCCTAATAATCGTATCACTTTTTCCTGGTTTAAACAGGAAGGTGTGACGGTGCCTAACAATACAAATATCTTTCAGTTGTGCTTTGTTGCTCTGGCGAATAATACAACTACCAATGTAAATTTTGTAAATACGCCAATCGTTTCGGAAGTCATCAACAGTGCCCAACAAGAAGTGACTTTTAACAGCAAAAATAGCACGGTCACTATAGGCACGCCTGGCGGCGGTGGCGGGCAACCCAATTCTGATAAATTCCGGTTGATGATTTCGGATACGACGGCAGCTGCAGGCGCTCAGGTCTGTCTGCGGGTAGGCGTAGAGGGTTTCAATAATATTATTTCGATGCAGTCGAGTATCCAGTTTGACCCAGCGCGGCTGCAGTTTTCATCTATAACAGGGTTTAATCTTTCGGGGTTGAGTATTAGCTCTTTTGGACCCCCCGGCTCTGGCGGCGTACCCAATAATCGGATTACCTTTTCGTGGGAGGACCCCGCCGCACAAGGGCTTACGATACCAGATGGGACTACCATATTTCAAATTTGTTTTACAATAGCCACAGGCACTACGGGGGCTACTACAGTGAGCTTTGGCAATAGCCCGTTGACTTCAGAAGTGATTAATGGTAATCTACAAGAAGTGCCATTCGACAGCAAGAGCGGTGTTGTTACAGTAGGAACGGGTAACGGCGGCGGTGGCGGCGGCGGGGATGATGACGTTGTACCGGATGACGGAACTTTCAGAATATGGGCAACGAATCGTACCGTACCCTCTGGGCAACAAGTGTGCGTAGAAATACGCGCCAACCGATTCACCGATATCATTGGGATGCAGTTTACGCTGCAATATAATCCAGCGCATCTGCAGTTTGTGTCCGTAGGAACTTTCAATCTGCCGGGTTTGAGTGCAGGGCAGTTTGGTACACCAACCAGTAGCCCTCCGACTACACCTGGTATCGTCACCGTGGTGTGGTTTGATGAAAATGTGGCTGGCGTAACGCGACCCAATGCTGCGCCCTTGTTCCAAGTTTGCTTCAACGCGATCGCTCCGAATGGAACGACTACGATGATTAATTTTACCAACTCGCCTACGGCGCTGGAAATTTCTAACGTCAGCGGACAGGCCATACCTGCTAACACCAGTGCGGCTACCATTACAATAGGGCAGCAGGTGCTTAATGTTGGTGAAAATCCTAATATTACAAATGTCAATTGCTTTGGCCAGTCCACTGGTGCTATTGATATTCAAGTAACAGGCGGTTCGGGTAATTTCACCTATCAGTGGAGTAACGGTGCTACCACGCAAGACCTAACAAATGTTCCTGCTGGACAATATTCCGTAACCGTGACGGACACGGGTTCTGGTCAGTCGGTCACGCGGAGCTACTCCGTGAACCAACCTTCTTCGGCGGTGACTATCACGAATGTTGCTATTACGAATGTAGAATGTGGTACGACCAACACCGGACGTATTGTCCTGTCTGTAGATGGCGGCACTCCACCTTATCAGTTCAACTGGGGCGGCTCGCTACCTAATAACGTAACGACACAGAATAATCTTCCGGTTGGACAATACTCCGTGACGGTCACTGATGCACGAGGTTGCACTTTACCTTCAGGCCCTATCAATGTAGCTTTTAATACTAATGTACAGATTACCAGTATTGTACCAACGAATATAGATGCGGGCAATGACGGTGCAGTAAACATCACACTGAGTCCACCTAGCACGTACACCTACAGCTGGCGTGGCCCGAACAACTTCATGTCGTCTCAACAAAATCTCACCGGCTTGTCAGTCGAAGGTGAATACTGTGTGACGGTAACAGACAGCCAGGGCTGTAATGTGAATGCTTGTGCTACCGTGCGGCTGCGTTTGCGCATTTCAACAAGCGCTTCGCAGGTCAATCGAGCTTGTCCGGGCACAGCTACTGGTGGTGTAATGCTTTCGGTGCAAGGTGGCCAACCAAGCTACACCTATCAATGGAGCAATGGCGCTACCACGCAAAACCTGACCAATGTACCAGCTGGCAACTACCGTGTAACGGTTACGGAAAGCCAGTCTGCTACGGTGGTTGGTGATTTTCAGGTGAGTGAATTTCCGCAGATTGTATTGAATGCTAACCTACAAGAGCCTGCCGAAGGTATTAATGATGGTGGTATCAACCTAAATATTACTGGTGGTACGCCTGCTTATACCGTTTCTTGGAGTACCGGTGCTACGACTACCAATATTGCTAACCTCGGGCCAGGCGAATATTGTGTAACCGTGACGGATAGCCGCGGCTGTACACGCACAGGGTGCTATACCTTGCAAGTGCAGGCTATTCCACTGGCATTTAGTAATGTACAAACTACTTCGGTGACCTGTAATGGCGGCAATAATGGCGCGCTGAGCTTTCAAATACAGGGCGGCCGCTCACCATACACGATTGTATTCAGCAACGGAATGACCATGACGAGCGAAACAGGTCAAGTGACACGCAATGGCTTGTCGGGCGGTACTTTGTCTTTCACAATTACCGATGCACGAGGCACCACTACATCTGGTACGGCACAAATCGGGCAGCCTGCTCCCCTACAGATTACCCGCACCACTGTAAACCACGACTCGGAAGAGCCAGGCTGTACGGGGCGCATCACAATTGAAGTGACAGGCGGTACTAATCCTTACACTGTACAATGGAATGCCCCCAATACGGGTGTAGGTTTGCAGATTATCAACTTATGTGAAGGCTTATTTGTACCGACCATTCGGGACGCAAATGGCTGTACTCAAACGCTACCTGGGGTAGAAGTAAATACCTTTGGCGTAAGCGGTGAAATTAAAAATGCAGAGTGTCCGCAAGATGCTAATGGTGGCGTTGCCTTGAATGTCCGTGGCGGCTCGGATCCTTACAACTATACTTGGTTTAATGCTGCCGGTGAGCAGGTAGCTGCGGTAAAAGACTTGAGCAATGCCGCCCCTGGCTCCTATTCGGTTCGGGTGAGCGAATCTTCTGGGAATACACTGGTGCGCCAGTTTAACGTAGCATCTACATCGAATTTGGATGCAGATATAGAAGTTATTTCTGATTATAATGGGTTCGACATTAGTTGCCCCAATTCCTCAGATGGTATCATAGAGGCCGTAGGCCGCAATAGCGATGGCAATTACACCTATCAATGGCGTCGGAACAACAACGTGGTTGCTACTACGCCCGTCATTACTGGCGCTGCCGCGGGCATGTATTCTGTGGTGATAACGGATGGACTGGGATGCCAAGTAACTAAACAGATAGAAGTGGTACCGCCTACACCTATTGAAATAATTGCAAATATTAGAGAAGTATCCTGCATCGGGAATAGGGATGGCGAAATTATTGTCAGTGCACTTGGTGGTGCAGCAGGCCGCCCCTACAGTTTTATTTGGGGGGGCAACGTACAAGGTCCGCGGCTTTCCTTCTTAGCGCCAGGCGATTACACCGTTATCACTACAGATGCTAATAACTGTACGGTAACTCGTTCTTTCACGCTGGAAGAACCCAAACCTATACGGGTTCGTGTTGAAACGCAACCCGCTACGGACGGCTGTAACGGCTCTGCCATAGCAGTTATCGAAGGCGGAACAGCTCCTTATTCCTTCCAATGGAATAGCTTTCCGAATTCGACCAGCCCAGTACTGTCAAATCTTTGCCCAGGGCCTTATTTCGTAAGGGTAACAGATGCGCGAGGCTGCCGCTCTATACCTGATATGGTGTCAGGATTGGTAGAGGATCGCCGCTTCCCTTGCGTAGATGTACGCACCGTCATCACACCTGATGGGGATGGTTTGAACGAAGAGTTTATCATCAACTGCATAAATGAGTTGAATAACAACAAGTTAGAAATATATAACCGCTGGGGACAATTAGTCTTCCGTGCAGACAACTACGATAACAGCTGGCGCGGTACAGCTCAGGATGGCACACGCCTACCCGAAGGGCCTTACTATTTCGTACTCGAATATCAGGACATTGACGGTAATCTCGTACAACGGAAAGGATCGCTAACGATACTGCGCGAAAGATAACAACGAAGGGCGGTTTATTTTGGCATCGCTAATGAACCGCCCGTACAATATCCCAATTTTAATAACCATTAACCGATTTCGATATGAAAAAAATACTTCTACTCATAGCTTGCTTTGCTTGCACCCTAACCCTCCGTGCTCAAGACGAAGCCATATTCACGCATTATCAAATGTTTCCGGTGCTGATTAATCCAGCAGCGGCAGGTTTCAACGATGCTTACCAACTGCAGATGAATGCTCGAGCGCAATGGACAGGCTTCCCCGACGCACCGCAAACCATTGGCGCACAGTTCAATGGCCCGCTCACCAAAGGCTTTGCCATTGGGGTGGGGGTTTTGAGCGAAACCGCAGCTCAACAAAACCGCTTGCGCGCCCATCTCAATTACGCTTTTCGCTTCAATATTAATGAAAACGTGCGCATGGCTGCCGGATTCTCTACAGAATTTCAACAGATGCGCCTAGATAATCTGGCAACAGATAATAATTTCTTTCAACCTGGCGATCGCATTATTGATAATAACCTCGAAGGAATCAAGATTTTTGATGCTTCTGTAGGGGTGTACAGTATGTTTCAGGAAAAAACTTTCGTAGGCGTAACCTTTGCCAACCTCATCCGCGCACGCCTTGATGATATGGGAGGCACCGTCAATCAACCATCGGCATTAGAGTATTATACCTTTTTGGCTGGGCATCGTTTTGAAATTGTGGACCTCAATTTTACCCTCGAACCTTCTATAATGGCTCGTAAAATTAAGGACACACCTGGACAAATGGACATCAATCTCCGTGCAGGTTTTCTCGAAGAGCAACTGGTTGCAGGTTTGTCATATCGTACACTGGGTGCGCTTGGCATTCTTCTTGGTGCAAGGCTCTCCAATTTTGCGATGTTCTATTCCTATGATGTGTCTTTTCAACGTTTCCAACAGTATAATTCCGGTTCTCATGAAATTTCCATTGGATTAACATTTCAGAAAAAAGATCGAGAATTTAGTCGGTACAACGACTAGCAAAAGTTCCTGAAGAAGGAAAACATGGTAGAAAGCGCTGCGGGCGCAGAAAATGTAGAATGTCCTTTAACAATTGATTTTATAATAGCCTCCTTTGCTCAAGCCGAGGAGGTTTTTTATAATACCATCATGTAAAATACCCTAAATAGGGTATGCGGTTCGATGGTATTTTCTATAAATTTGTTGCTGGCAAGTTATAATCCATAAACATGAACAGCATCGCGTTATTCTGATCATTCATACTCGTTCTTCTAAAGACTTCCCACAACACGCACGGTGCTTCACCAACTGATATGGATTCTAACCTGCGAATTTTCTGAGCACATTGAGAGCAAAGCTATCCAAATCATCTGCCTTTACAAAAGCGGATGCCATACCATTCAAAAACACGAACTTCTGTGGCAATACGGTAGTACTACCATTTAAGCATCGGTTGTAATGCGTAATACTTAGATTGTGAATACTCTAAGCATTATTGCTGGAGCTAATATAAGCGTAGATAGCAATTGCGTGCAGGCTACTCTGTATCCACTGCAAACACTATGGGGATTTTATATTTAAGGCGATTGGATTGTATGTGATTCACAAAAGCCGTTTCAAGGAATACTTAAATCGGTTTTTGGGATGGCCTCTCTTCTGCTTAACAGGAGGGGGGCTTTTTTATATACATAAAAAGCGTAGCCCCTACATATTCCTCCGATACTGCCCACCCACCTCGTACAGCGCGTGCGTGATCTGCCCCAGCGTGCAGTGTTTGGTGGCTTCCATGAGCGCCGTGAAAGAATATTAGAAAAGTGATAATTGTGAAACATGCGGGGGGTAAAAAACGCCAATTATTACAAATGGATTAGGCGCTCGCCTTGCGTGCCATTGCTTGGTCGTGCCTAAAAACAAATAAATATCTTTTTCGCTAAATTTTTCCCAATATTTTTGTTGCACTTTTTCTAAGGCTTGTTTCTCATTCCCTTTTGCATCACGCAGGCAATTCCAATAAAGTGCACCAATTTCCCAGTCTTCTATCATTAAACGGCTTTGACGCCCTTGATCGTCTTCAAATTTGTAATAGAAATTATACGGTAGCTTTTTAATTCTTTGCTTTTTATGCTGGCTATCCGTTGCAAATAATTCTAATTGTTTGAGTTGTTCCCGCCATTCTTTTTTCCATTCTCTGTCCGTTTCTTCATATTCAAAGTTTGTAATTTTGGCAGGTTTGAATACCGCCAACGATTTATCATTGGGGGCTCTTGAAAGATTAATCAATCTCTCAAGGTTTGTAAATACTTCTGTAAGGCATATTTTTCGACGCTCCTCCCATGCATTTTTTGTATCTATTTTATCACCAAGGCTTATATCACGGAAATCATAATTTACTGGCGAATAGCTTTCTGGTCTAAAGTCATCTGTTCGTTTTCGCAAATCCAATTCAATCCAGTTGTATTTATAGGATTCTGTAATACCACTATTTCTCAGACCAGATATGAAACTAAGCGGAACAGGGTAAATTCTTATCCAAGAACCATCTTCCAGAAAACCTGCAGTACAGACCAGCTCTTCGTATGTACGAGATGGCAAAGGGTAAGTAGCTACTGTAATAAGTACTCTTTTGCGTTCGGCTGACATCAGAGGGTTTGTTGTGTAAATTAAATATGCATCAATTCATATTGCCAATCAGGAAGTTTGGTTATAGCTTCTGCTAAATGATTTCGATGACACTGGCAGACATTTGCTTCAAAACAAGTCAAGGCAATTCGATGGTATTTTTTCAGTAAATATAAAATTTGAGTTTGACTTTCCAGTGTTTTCGATAAAACATCTCGCTTGTATTTATCAAATAAGTAATTGTAATCGGATTGAGAATCAAGATTTTGCCTTTCTGAGGACTTAATCCCAACTTCTGGCATGTGTATATATTTTATTCCGAGCTGTGAACAGAAGTTCTCAAGTTGTTTTTTTGAAAATCCGTATTTCATACTGAATGGATTATTCCTTACATCACAAAGTAATTTAATGTCATAAATTATTAGTTTATTCAAATAATTTTCAAGGCTCACACCTTCATAGCCTATTGTAAATAGAGTCGTAGTAGTCCTTACTGGGCGAGAATCCTGAATAATTTTAAATTCTTCTGCTGATAATTTTTCCCGAGCTATCTGGCTATTAATAGCAAAGAACGGATAATTTATATAAGTGTACCGGATGAAATCATTTGTATTATAATGCCCAAAATTTGTTTTTATAAATTGCAAAATTTGTTGGTCTTCTTTGGTGAGTGTAGCGGAATAATTCTCTTTGGTAATATTATACCATGATTTTTCATCTGATTTAATCATACCTTTATTTTCCATAATACTCAAATCGGCATTGGCGGAAAAGGAAAAGCATCCATATTTAAAAGGCACAAATTCGTAGCAATTTCGCTGCTGCATTTCAGAGAAAATTAATAACATTTTCTGCAACCTGATTTTACTCAATTGCCCATCAAAGGTTTCCAATAATGCAAGTAAGATCTTTCGTCTATAGAACATTAATTTTATTTTTTGCAAATTTAAAACAAAAAATCTGTAAAATGACACCCTACCCCTACATATTCCTCCGATACTGCCCACCCACCTCGTACAGCGCGTGCGTGACCTGCCCCAGCGTACAGTGTTTGGTGGCTTCCATGAGCGCCGTGAAAATGTTTTGATTGCTCAGTGCGGTTTGTTGCAACTGCTTTAAAACAGCGGGTACGATCTCTGCCTTGGCCTGGTGCTGGCGGTCGCGGGTGCGGATTTGGGCTTCTT
>CALMSP010000039.1 GCA_937872405.1 uncultured Saprospiraceae bacterium
GCTGCCAACGCAAGCGTAGAGCCTGTGTGCGTAGCACCGCTGGGGAGTGTCCATTGGAGGGTAGCGGGCGTATTGGAAACAGCCTGGAGAGTCAAAGGATTATTGGTGCAAATTGTGGTATCGTTATTTACTGTAAGTGATAGGGTTTGCCGCCAATCGGGTACAGGTTGTAGGCTATTACAATTATTGAAATTTTCTTCCCAGATCAGTGCAGCGCTGCCGTCGTATAATTTGATATAATCCACACGGGCCGCGCCTTTAAAGCGCAATAGTAATTGGTTAATGACTGTAATATCGCCATTGTAAGGAAGTGAATAAAATGGCAAATTATCATATAATGCATATAATACATTGTTCTGGAATAGGAGCGTTATTACATGCCAATCATTCAGGTTGACGACGAGTTCGGGTACAGCATAAGCTAAGGAACCACCTGCATAAATCGAGTTGAAATTAATGGCCCACGCGGCGCCCATAAGGTTGATGCCCGCATTGACATTACAGCTTTCAAGGTAAATACCGGTGTCAAATGCGGAAATGCCGCCTTCACTTTCTCTGTTGCGCAGGCGAACCTCTATAGCAAAATTATTATTCACTAAAAATGTATCCGACAAGCGATACCACATTCTATAATCGCGCAGTGGCTGTGGCAAATATAGATTCCCATTCCTAACGGCACTACAAAATGGCAGATCTACGTTGGGTCGCCCGGCTACCTCCAGCACAGCGCGCCAATTTTGGGCAGCCACCTGTGCATTGAGCGCACAATACAAAGCAAGGAGTAAAAAAAAGCGTTTCATATTACAATTTTTAATGGAAAAGATACTACTGAGGGCAAATAATTTGTTAGTTTCGGAAGGAGCTTGAACCTCGAAACGGATAGGGTGAGAGATACATGAAAGTTACTAATAAACTGATAGTCAGATTATTATATAATCATCTTGGTGCGTATGAGCACTCAAAGCCGTATAATAACGCTTACAAATGCTATTTGGGTATATCAAAACGCACTATTTGATTGTTGTTGCGCCATTTTTAATTGAATTGTTAGTTCAAAATATGTAATGATTTTCCAACTTTAATGAATGCCGCTATGGCCTTTTCTAAGTGCTCTTGCTCATGCGCTGCCGATAGCTGCACCCGAATGCGGGCTTTGCCTTTCGGTACTACCGGATAGAAAAAGCCGATAACGTAAATGCCTTCGTCGAGCAAGCGGGCGGCAAATTCTTGTGCTAATGGCGCATCGTACAGCATGATAGGCACGATGGGGTGCTCGCCAGGAATAATATCGAAACCCGCATCCGTCATAGCTTTGCGGAAGAATTGGGTGTTGTGCTCTAATTTATCGCGCAGATGGGTGGAAGCGCTTAGTATGTCCAAAACCTTGATAGAAGCACCTACAATTGCTGGCGCTACGGTGTTAGAAAATAAGTAGGGGCGAGAGCGCTGCCGCAGGATTTCTACAATTTCTTTCTTTGCTGCTGTGAAGCCACCACTTGCGCCGCCCAGTGCTTTGCCCAATGTGCCGGTGATGATGTCAATGCGCCCCATTACATGGCGATATTCGTGCGTACCGCGTCCGGTTTTACCTAAGAATCCCGTAGAATGGCACTCGTCAATACCCACCATGGCGTCGTATTTATCCGCGAGGTCGCAAATTTTATCCAATTGGGCGATGGTTCCATCCATAGAAAAAGAACCATCGGTAAAGATAAGCCTTCGACGTGCGCCTTGTGCGGCTTGCAGTTGCGCCTCCAAGTCGCTCATATCATTATGCTTGTACCGGAATCGTTGCGCTTTACATAAACGGATACCATCAATAATGGAGGCGTGGTTGAGTTCATCGGAAATAATGGCATCTTCAGCGCCCAAAAGTGGCTCAAACAAACCGCCATTTGCATCAAAACAAGCCGCATACAGGATGCTGTCTTCCAGTCCTAAAAATTCGGCAATTTTTGCTTCCAGTTGCTTGTGAATATCCTGTGTGCCGCAAATGAAACGCACCGACGACAGCCCGAAGCCGTGCGAGTCAATGGCCGCTTTTGCCGCTTCGATTACTGCTGGATGCGACGACAAGCCAAGGTAATTATTGGCGCAAAAGTTTAGCACCTCCAAACCCTTGTCGGTTTTAATGGTTGCACCCTGGGGCGTTGTGATGATGCGCTCTACTTTATACAATCCTGCGGCGCGGATTTCCTGCAATTCCTGCTCCAAGGCAGGTTCTACGGTGGTAAACATATGCGTGATAGTCTGGTTTTATTTTGTAAAATAAACACGTAACTATTTGATAATCAAATGTATGTGATTTTAAATTACAACACATCAATTTGTTGCTCCTTGCCACAAAAGTACGAAAAACCCGATATGTATGCTTTTACGGCAAGTAAATATAGCACACAAATCGCATTCCTGTTGCGCCGATTATCGCACCAGCATGATGTCGCCGCTTTTACGAAATATCGTATCATCATCCAAGACATTAGCTTCAATCGTAAAAATATAGACACCAATGGGTGCTAATGTATTGTTCATGCGACCATCCCAGCAGGGGTTATTACTCGTAGCGCTGAAAAGCAGATTACCCCAGCGATCAAAGATGCGTAGTGTTATGTTTTCCAAGCAATTGCTAAGCGCGCACCACTCGTCGTTAATGCCATCACCATTAGGGCTAAAGACATTGGCGGTATAAACCTGACAACGATTATCCACTATGATGTTGGTACAAATGGTACTTGCGCAGCCGTCGAGCGTGCCGGTGACGCAGTAATTGGTGGTACGAAGTGGCGATGCTGCAGGATTCGGGCAATCATTGCAACTTAGACCCTCATCGGGTGACCAACTGTAGGTATCCGCGCCAGACACGAACAGATCCGCACTTTCTCGGCGGCGAATGGTAGTGCCGCCACCGTCAATGCGCAGTGCAGGGAGGGGTGTTAAATTCAAATCAAACGAAGCGGTATCGCGGCACAAGCCATTTGTCACCACTACGCGGTACGTGGTGTTGGTTGTTGGCGTTACGCTGATACTCGGCGTGGTGGACCCTGTGTTCCAAGTAAAAGCACTACCACCACTGGCAGATAGTGTAGCGCTTGAGCCAGCGCATATATTGGACGGGCCGACAATGACGGAACGCGGTTTTTCTGCTATTTCTACATTGGTAGAAAGGCTTGCAGAGCAATTGCTGCCATCATCAATTTCGACGGTGTATGTACCACCGTATGCCTTGCTAACATTGTTAATAACTGGATTCTGTGCAGTACTGCTGAAACCTTCGGGGCCACGCCAGTTGTAGCTATAATTAGCAGCACCATTGGCCATGAGTTGCATAATATCACCTTCGCAGATGGGGCTGTTTACTTGTATGGATACATTGGGCAATGTACCTATCGTTAGGGTAAGGGTATCGGTGCTGGAGCAGCCGTTGGCATCTGTGCCTACTACCGTGTAGCGGCCGGTGTTGGCGGGAGTTAAATTATTAAGCATTGGATTTTGCGCAGTAGCGTTGAAACCATTGGGGCCTGTCCAAGCATACGAATTGCCACCAGAGGCGCTTAGTTCAATCGTTTCGCTAGGGCAGGCATTGCGTGTGTTGGCATTAGCAATAATCGTGGGGCGCGGATTGACTATCACCGACACCGTATCCGATGCTTGACAACGATTGGCACTCGTGCCGGTTACGATATAATTGCCCGCATTATTCAAATTTATATTATTTAATTCGATACTGGGCGTAGTGGCATTGAACCCCCCAGGGCCGATCCACACGTAGGTTGACGCACCGCTCGCATTTAAATTTACAGTAGCCCCTTCACACGCCACGTCGGTGCTGCTGCTTACTGTAATAATTGGTGCAGGTTCTATTACAATATTAATGCTAACTATCGTTGAACAATTGTTCTCCCCAAAGGCGGTGAGGGTGTAGATACCATTATTGCCGATTGTGGCATTAGAAATGCTGGGGTTTTGCTGGTTGCTGCTGAATCCATTGGGCCCCTGCCAGCGGTAGCGCTGACCACCTAAACCAACCAGATTGATAGCAGTGCCTTCGCATACAGGGCTGTTGCCAGAGGCAATAACACTGGGTACGGTACATGGCGGGCGACAGGCAGCGGAAGTATCCACCTGAATATTGATGGAGGCAACGGCGATGCAGCCATTCGATCCGGTAGCTTCCACTCGATAGATGCCGCTATTGACAGTCCGAGCATTGGTAGTAACCAATGGCGCCGCCGAAGTGCTCGAAAAACCATTTGGGCCAGTCCATACATAGCTTTGGCCGCCGCCAGTAGCTCTAAAGCGTATGGTATCGCCTTGACAAATATTGGGCTGGAAGATTACTTGTAATTCCGGCAGTGGATTAATTGGTGGCGTTAGGCGAATGGTATCCCTACAATTGTTGATATCAGCAATGATGACGGTATATTCGCCGCTGTGCAATGCAGTAAAAACGCTATCAATAAAGGGATTTTGTTCTGTGCTGCTAAATCCATTTGGGCCGCTCCATTGGTAGCTTGCACCGCCATTGGCGTTGAATTGCAAGCGCTCGCCTTCACAAATGGGCGCATTGCTACTGGCGCTTGCACCAGCCGGACGGCAAGGTACGCAGTTGGGCGAACCACTAACAATGATGGTATCGCATCTTAAACCATCTCGGACTTGAATAAAGTAATCATCAGTAATATTAATCGGACGACTTGTAAAAACATTGCCGTTAATGAAGCCAGCATTATTCAGAGGAATCGGGTTGAATATTCCTCCTTGTAATTCAAACGACACCCTGTAAGTACCTGCACCAACGTCGCAAGTAATAACCGGTTCGGTATTACTAATTGGGAACACTGTTTTTATAAAAGGCAATCCGGTGATTTCACCGACGCAATCACCACTGCGCACACTAATAAACACTACAGAATCACGCCACTGACTACCTTCCAAAGCAAAGAAAAACAGGTCATTATTTATGGTTAGGGGTGGTTGTTCTAAGCCATCAATAGTGTATAGGAGAGTGTAGGGCCCGCCGCCAGAAAGTTCTAATTGCATCACAAAAGGAGCGTTTCCGCAAATGTAACCACCATTCGGAATGTTCAGGGCAATATCTGGGCATGGCGCAAAACGCGCTACAAACACATCGGCAACGCCGCCGCCGTAGGTCGTCTGGTGCGCGCCGGGTGTGCTGATACCATTGGTAGAATTTGTAAAACCAGCTATAAATACTTGAAGATCAGCATCTACATCAATAGCGTAACTACGATCACCTTCTGTACCGCCATAGTAAGACCCCCATTGCCGCAATCCGTCGCTATTAAATTTTACTAAAAATGCATCCCAATCGCCACCGCCAAAGGTTGCTTGATGTGAGTCGGCCGTAGCAATATTATTGGTGGATCGCGTGAAGCCAGTTAGATATACACTGTTATCTCGTTCTAGGTCAACCCCGACCCCCTATCCATCTCCATCACCGCCATAATAAGTAGCCCACTGTCGTACCCCACTGCTATTAAATTTTGCCAAGAACGCATCGCTTCCACCTCCAATAGCGGGCTGGTGCGAACCAAGCGTAGCTAACCCGCTCGCAGAACTACCTGGGCCGCCAAGATAGATATTGCCATCACTGTCAACGGCAAGGGCGTCACCAAATTCGTCGGCATCACCACCATAATAAGAACTCCAAACGCGCACGCCATTCGTAGTAAACTGTGCCAGAAAAGCATCCGCATTCCTTCCTCCGTAAGTGGTCTGATGCGCTCCGGTTGTAGCCATACCTGTAGGCGTAGAAGTCCAACCAGCAATTACGACATTTCCATTGGGCATCATTTTCACCTGCAATCCCAGCTCTATACCGATACCACCAAAGTAAGTACCCCAGAGCCGCGCTCCGTTGGTGTTGTATTTCATTAAAAAGACATCGTCCAGTCCGCCTGGCACAGTTTGGTGTGCTCCGGGCGTAGCAATGCCATCAGCAGAAGTGGTCCAACCGACGATAAACGCATTACCTTGTGCATCTACTGTGATGCCATTGCCAAATTCAATACCACTTCCGCCTATGTAAGACCCCCATTGCCGCACACCATCTGTATTGAATTTGACTATAAATGCGGCATTGAACCCTGGCAGGGTGGTCAGCGCTGCACCAGCCGTGGCAATCCCGTCAACGGAATTGGTTGATCCAACTATATAGATATTGCCCTGCGCATCTAAGTCAATGTGCTGGCCAAATTCATTAAAAGAACCTCCGTAGTAAGTGCCCCATTGTCGCACGCCGTCATTGTTAAATTTGACAATTAAAGCATCCGAATCGCCGAGTTTAGTGGTCTGGTGGGCGCCGGCCGTAGCAATCGCATTGAGCGAATTGCTTGTACCGACCACGTACACGTTGCCATCCATATCCAATACCATGTCACGACCACTATCTGTATTGTCGCCGCCCAGATAAGTACCCCAATCAAGGCGCGGCACGGGGTCAATGACTAAGGCTTGCGCAATTGGTTGCTTAGGATCAGTAAAGCCGACTACCAAGCTGCCTATACCTTGCCTTTCCGCAAATGGCTCCAGAACCTGATAGCGAATATCTTCTTCAATTCCGCTCTCTGCCCAGTAGCTTAGCGGTATGTGTTCTGTCAGATTGCCGTGTGCCAATGTTAACTGCAATTGGTCAGCAGTAAGCATCATGTGGGAGGGGCCTTTGTAGCGCAATCGGATATCACTTACGCACGCGCCTGGATGCAAAATAAAATTGTATTCTACGGGCTTGTCTTTACGGGCATGTGCCTGAAATTCTACATCAATATGGGGGTAAATATTTTTGTAAATTACTTTCTGAAAATGTCGTACCTGCATGATGCCCGCTTCGGGCGTTGTGGCCTTGTAGTAGTTCAGCGCATCCGACGCGGGTGCTTCTGCAAAAATAGCGGAGGGATTGGAACCTATCAGTTCAATGTCAACCCGATGAAAATGAAACGTTTCGGCCGATTGTGCTTTGTTATAGGTATCATAACTAAAACCGTTCTTTTTTAATTGCACATTTAGCCCATTTTGAAGTGGCAACAGATAAAGCACTTCTGATACGGGGCATCCATCTTGGTCTTGTATCTGTCCTTTATTTTCAATGAATCCTAAAGTCAGCGTAGGAGTAGATGTTTGAGCGGGCAGGTTATAGAAGGTGAATAATAAGGCACAGAAAAGGCTAATCGGTCTGGTTTTCATGGTGTTATAAAATTTGAATTGCATAATGTTGCTGCTTGGGCGAATGGTACCGCACAATAGCTAAAGTAAAAGTAATAAAAAAGTATTGGAGGTACTCAGCAGTAGCCTTAAAACCGTCGGGGGAATTGCAATTTTTACCTTTTGCGCATTGGTTGTTATTGTTTTGCGGCACTTTCCCAAAACAACTCGCGGATAGTTTCTGGCTCGGAGAACTGCAAGCCATGTCCTCGTCCGGGCAAGATAATCATATCTACCATAGGCGCATTTTGCAATTGTTCTTTTGCATAAAAGGCATTTTCTAGATAGATGAGGTCGTCGGCATCACCTTGTATGATCGTCACCGGAATGCGAATGTCTTCCCAACACACCATCTTTTCGAGTTCTTCGCGGTGCGAGAATTTTTCATACGTTGCCAAGCGCAAAAACTTCGGGAAAATGTATTTGATTATAGGCGTTTTCATCAAATGAGAAATGCCATAGACTTTCTCTGCACCGGGCTTGAGCGAAGCCGAAAGCAACACTGCGCGGTCGGCAAGGCCCGGATAGTCCATCAGCAAACGGGCAACAATAGTGCCGCCATAGGAAGAACCAATGAGCGTGACGGGTTTGCCATTCTGAATTTGATCGAATACCGGCCGAATCAGCGCCGCTTGCCTTTGTAAGTTAGTAACAACCTCGCCATAGTCCGATTTGCCGTAGCCTGGCCGATCAATGCTAATCATCCGAAATTGCGACAGAAAAACGGAATCGGTGTAGTACCGCGCCCAACTTTTCAGGGAGCTTGGCGCACCGTGTATGAATACCAATGTAGGCAGAGTATCCACCCCTACTTTCAAGTAGCGCATTGTGTGCCCATCTGCGCGATAGCGAATAATCTGCCCCTCTATTTCTTTCTTTTCAAGTGGTTTAAAAATGGTCTTGTCGCGCGTGTCTGTGAAGCGCCGAATAGCGCTGCAACCAGAATTAGTAATAGCAATAAGCAACACAAGCGCGAAACCGAAGTAATACTTCTTTTTCATACGGATAGTAATTGGATGAACAAGCATAAGTAATGTAGCAATTACTGCAAGCAACAACTGATACGAAATTACTTATCATTATCTTAAACGATTTTTGCATCTTTTGGTTTGTACAGACGCATCATCCCATGTTAGTTTGCTATTTTGCAGCTTTGGTCAATATTTATTTATGATATAAAAACATCAAATTATGAATATCACCGATAGCATCAATCTAGAAGGGCGGGTAGCCCTTATCACGGGTGCCAGCAAAGGTATTGGGGAAGCCATCGCACTGGCTATGGGCAAGGCCGGAGCGCGCATCGTTATTTCGAGTCGAAAACAGGAGGCACTCAACGAAACCGCAGATCGGCTGCGTCGAGAGGGTATTGTGGTGCTGGCGGTGGCGGCTAATGCTGGCAATTCGGAAGACTTGAAAAACTTAGTAACGCGAACGCTTGAAAGTTTTGACCACATTGATATTGTGGTGAACAATGCGGCTGCCAATCCAGTATTCGGGCCGGTAGAAGACGTCGAAGCCTGGGCTTTTGATAAAATCATGGACGTTAATGTGAAAGGCCCTTTTGAATTGGCTCGACTGGCGCTGCCAGGTATGAAAAAGCGGCAAAGTGGTGTCATCATTAATATCAGCAGCATTGGTGGCCTATCTCCAGAGCCACAATTAGGTATTTACAGTGTAAGTAAAGCGGCTCTCATTTCACTCACAAAGGTTATGGCCAAAGAGTGGGGCGCTTATGGCATTCGAGCCAATGTCATTTGCCCGGGGCTTATTCGCACCAAATTTAGCGAAGCGCTTTGGAATAACGATTTGGTTATGCAACACATGATGGCCAAGCAGCCCATAGCACGGGTGGGTACTCCAAAGGAAATTGCAGCATTGGCCCTATTTTTGTCCGCTGATGCCGCTGCCTTTAGCACGGGTTCGGTATTCATGGCGGATGGGGGTTATATGATTTGATATATGCCCAACTTATTTTAATTTTGAAAAAAACAAGCAGGCTTGCCACGTAGAATATAAAATTTTGTCTATTTTAACCGCAAAAACAGAAAAGAATGAAATTAGGCATTCCAAAGGAACAAAACGATAACCGAGTAGCCATAGTACCTGCCACCTTAGCCAAACTAAAAGACTTAGTACTTGACATAAACGTAGAAACGGGTGCAGGCGCAGGTGCTATGTATGAGGATGAAGAATACGCCGCACACGCCAAAGTGCTTAACCGCACCGAATTGCTTCAGCAATCTGATATCATACTGAGTATCAATCCATTATCAGATAATGAACTTCAATCGCTACGCCCAGATACGGCTGTCGTTTCCTTATTCCAACCCTACTTGGATGCTTCGGTAACCGACAAGCTGCGCCAATGGCAATTGCGGGGCTTCAGTTTCGATATGATACCGCGTACTACATTGGCACAAGCTATGGATGTGCTATCGTCCATGGCTTCGGTGGCCGGCTACAAGGCCGTACTTGAGGCCGCGCGTTACCTGCCTCGCTATTTCCCGATGATGATCACAGCTGCCGGCAGTATTCCGCCCGCGAAAGTATTAGTGCTGGGTGCAGGCGTAGCTGGATTGCAAGCGATTGCTACTGCCCGACGTCTTGGGGCGATGGCAGAAGCCTTCGATACTCGCGCCGCTGCGAAGGAAGAGGTGCTAAGCCTGGGCGCTAAATTTGTAGAAGTGGAAGGTGCTCGCGACGAAAAAGGTGCGGGCGGTTATGCGGTAGAGCAATCGGAAGAATTCTTGCAACGACAGCGTGCAGAGGTACAAGCTCGGGCGGCAAAGTCAGATATTGTCATCACCACAGCGCAGGTTCGTGGCCGCAAGGCTCCGGTGCTGCTGCTGAAAGAGACGGTAGAGCAGATGAAACGCGGCTCGGTGATTGTGGATCTGGCAGCTTCTACTGGTGGCAACTGCGAACTGACACAGAATGACCAAGTGATCCAGCACAAGGGCGTCACGATCATAGGTGATTCTAATCTGGCGGCGCTCATGCCTCAAGATGCCAGCGTGCTATTTAGTAATAACGCACTCAACTTCTTTAAAGTCCTGATTCATAAAGGTACCCTTAATTTAGATATGAACAACGAAATTATCCGGGGAGCTTACTTCACGGCACAACCCGTAGAAGCCAATCAGTAAAATACCTCTGTATAACGAAACATCATAACCAATGGAATTTATTCAGTTTTTTAACACGAATCTTATTCTTATTTACCTGCTTATATTTACCGTCATTCTTGGCTTCGAGGTAATCTCTAAAGTGCCAACGGTACTACATACGCCCCTCATGTCGGGAGCCAATGCTATCAGCGGGGTGGTAATTATAGGAGCCATTTTATTACTACGCTCCGCTACGCCTGACGATTATGTTATGCTCATACTGGGCTTCCTTGGTGTCGTGCTGGGCATGATAAATGTGGCAGGTGGCTTCGCGGTGACCAACCGAATGCTGGAAATGTTCAAAAAGAAAAAATAAATCATACCTCGTAAATCCTCAATCGAAATGATATTTGAATTTGTCATAAATCTTGCTTACCTACTTGGCGCGCTGGCCTTTATCATTGGCTTGCGCAAACTGAGCTCGCCTGATTCGGCGCGTGGCGGCAACCTGTTAGCCGGTGCTGGTATGATTGTAGCTATTATTGCTGCCATGATCATGCCGTTGCCTGGCGCCAGCAATAATTATGTTTGGATATTGGCGGCCTTAGCTGTCGGCGGACTCATTGGCGGTATCGCTTCTTATCGGGTGCAAATGACCGCTATGCCCCAAATGGTCTCTATTTTCAATGGTTTGGGAGGTGCCTGCGCGGTTGTACTGGCTTCGTCCGAACTCGTCAATACCAACAGCGGCGAGTATGTGCCATCGGCAGCCCAAACCGCAAATATTCTTTTTACGCTGCTCATTGGCGGTATTACCTTCACCGGTAGCCTCCTGGCTTACGCCAAATTGGAAGAATTACTCAAGGACAACAAGTTCGTACTGCCGCGCCACGCCGTTTTTAATTTAGTATTGTTAGCTGTATTGATTATATTAGGCGTTTATACGTATCTGCTTGGCTTAGAGCAAGGTATGACTTTTGCTGTCGTTTTTATGGCCATAGCCCTACTGTATGGAATTTCCTTTGTAATACCAATTGGCGGCGCCGATATGCCAGTGGTCATTTCGTTGCTCAATTCTTTTTCGGGCATCTCAGCAGCATTAGCAGGATTAATCTATGATAACCGGATGATGATCGTTGGAGGGATTTTGGTAGGCGCTTCGGGCACTATTCTTACCCTGCTCATGTGCCGTGCTATGAATCGCTCCTTGCTCAATGTATTAGTAGGAGGCTTCGGTGGTAGCGGTACCGCCTCAGCGGCGAGCGCAGGTGGCCAAGTTGCTAAAGAAGTTTCCCTCAATGATGCTGCCATACAACTCTTTTATTCTCAATCGGTTATGATAGTACCCGGCTATGGCTTGGCGGTGGCGCAGGCTCAAAAAGTCTGCAAAGAATTAGACGATTTGCTTGCCGCAAATGGTGTAGATGTAAGATACGCCATCCACCCGGTAGCTGGCCGGATGCCAGGTCATATGAATGTGTTATTGGCCGAGGCCGATGTACCCTATCCTAAATTGTTGGATCTGGAGGATGCCAACGCAGGCCTCACTAACACCGACATGGTCGTCATTGTAGGTGCCAATGATGTCGTGAACCCTGCCGCCGAAGATGACCCCGGTAGCCCGATATACGGAATGCCTGTGCTGAAAGTGTGGGACGCCAAACACGTCATTGTGCTCAAGCGTAGTATGCGTTCGGGCTATGCTGGTATTGAAAACCCACTCTTCTTTCATGCCAAAACTCGCATGCTTTTTGGCGATGCCAAGGACACGCTTAGTAAATTGGCCAGCGAAGTAAAATCGCTCTAAAAAAAAACAGGTTTCAAGAGCAAATTGATGGAACAGCGCGCCCAACGTCTGCTAAAAAATCCTTTTTGACGAAAAAAATGAGCCAATATTGGTTTAAAAATGTTATATTTCCGTATTAAAATTTGCTCACAACCCTAAAAATTATAAACATATGCTATCATTTCCGCTAATTATCATTGCTATTGGTTTGCTCATTCTAATGTCGGGCATCTTTACCGTAAAGCAACAAACTGCCGCGCTGGTAGAGCGATTCGGGCGCTTCCACAGCGTGCGAAATTCAGGTTTGCATTTCAAAATTCCATTCCTTGACCGAGTTGCTGGCCGGGTTACGCTGAAAATTCAACAACTGGATGTATTGGTCGAAACCAAAACAAAAGACAACGTATTCGTAAAGCTGAAAGTGTCTGTGCAATTCCGCATTTTGGAAGGCACTATTTATGATGCATTTTACAAATTGCAAAACCCATACGAGCAGATTACTGCCTACGTGTTTGATACGGTGCGTGCCGAAGTGCCAAAACTCAAATTGGATGATGTCTTTGAACGCAAAGACGATATCGCTGTAGCCATACGCCGAGAATTGGAAGATGCGATGAATGAATATGGCTATGGTATCGTAAAAGCCTTGGTAACAGATATTGACCCCGACCAAGCCGTGAAAAATGCCATGAACCGCATCAATGCCGCAGAACGCGAGAAAATCGCTGCCGAATATGAGGGGGAATCTGAGCGTATTCGCATTGTAGCCAAAGCGAAGGCCGAGGCAGAAAGCAAGCGCCTACAAGGGCAAGGTATCGCTGACCAACGTCGTGAGATTGCCCGAGGTTTGGAAGAATCAGTTGAAGTACTCAACCGTGTAGGGATCAACTCACAGGAAGCCTCTGCGCTGATCGTGGTCACACAGCACTACGATACGCTGCAATCCATGGGGCAGAGCACCAATTCTAACCTTATCCTGTTACCCAACGCACCCTCAGCTGCCAGCGATATGCTGTCGCAAATGATCACTTCTTTTGCTGCTTCTCAGCAGATTGGCGAAGATATGAAAAAGGGCGCCTTAGAGCTGAAAAGTGCAGAAAGATTGAAGTTGGAAAAAGGACGATAGCGCGGTTTTTGTTCAAATTTTTGTGATACCAACAATAAAGGCACATTCGTTTTGGCGGATGTGCCTTTTGTTGACAAGAGAAGCAGTTTTTTAAATCTTTTAGGATCAATCCGTTACGATTTCCGTATTTTCGCGCCGATGAAACAATGCCATGTCTGCAAAACAACACTACCCGATAACGCCCGATTTTGCTTCAATTGCGGCGCCGCACAGGTCATGGCTAATACGGAGGCACCTGAAGTGCTTCATCTTGATGAAGCGCTTGAACCCCAGATTCTACGACTATTTTTTATGGCTTTTCGCCAACGCATCATCGAAGAACACGCGGAGCGCCAACTCGATACGTATGCTGTTCGCCTGTACGAATCTGGTTTTGAGGAAGTTATTAACCGCCGAGCGGAGCAAACTGCGGCACACATCCGCGAACTGGAACCAGCCGTGCAACAGAACCCAGCCTACATGCGCAGCTTGCTGGATCATACATTTGATGACTTGTTAGATTATTTCATTATTCGTTATTGTCAGGATATCAATGACATACGATTGTCAGAGGCTATTCTCGGCTATCAAGGGCTACATTGGGAAGATATTGATCTGATGAAAATGACCATGGATTATCTCGATTTTGCACATGAAACGGAAACCGTTTACACCGATTTTTTGGCCATGCCTATTGAAAAATTGAAAACAGCGGGGTCCGCTTTTCTATTTCCGCAGCCGCAGGAACGCATTTTTTTTATCTGCGATCAAAGTCTTTTGGGATCGCTGCGTGAAGGATTTGCTATGACCGAGCGGGCGCTTTACTGGCGAGCGCATTTAGACAAAGCACGTCAAACAACTTTCAACGCCCTGCACTCACTGGAACGAAAAAAAGATTGGCTTTTGATTAATGGTTTCTTTTTTAATGTAAATGCCTCTGTCAATCTCAAAGTATTCAAATTGTTAAAGAAAATTAAAAGATTGAAACAGGAACCATAGGTTATTTAATGTTTTATTCACTATTTATCATTTATTGCTAAGAGTATGTTTAAAATTCGTTTTTGAAGTCGAAAATGATCAGATTTGGGTTCTCACGAAGCGTTTTTTGAGCTGCATAGCAGCGCTACGGAGCGAGAAAAAGGCAAAGTGAGGTTCCATAGATGAACATTTGCAGACCAAAGTATGAAATTTAAACATGCTCTAAAAAAGCACATCCAACTCAAATCGTATAATAACCAAATCATGACTAAAATTAACATCGAACAAAGCAAGAACGAAGACGCCATGAAGCTGCTGCTGGCGCGCATGCAACACCGGCTGGAGCGCATCCGGGAGGGCGGCGGCGCAAAAAAAATAGCCAAAGAACATGCCCAGGGCAAGATGACCGCCCGCGAACGGGTAGCTTATCTGATTGACGACGGCACGGAACTCTTAGAAATCGGGGCTTTTGCTGGTTTTGAAATGTACGAAGCGCAGGGCGGCTGTCCGGCGGCAGGCGTGATTGTAGGCATCGGCTATGTGCGCGG
>CALMSP010000040.1 GCA_937872405.1 uncultured Saprospiraceae bacterium
TACCCATTTCTTTTTATTGCAAATATATGACTTTATAATTTGAAAATGGTATAATATGGCAGAAGCATGGATCGGAGATACTTTTCGTATCTTTCCAGGGAAGTATGGCGAAGACCCCCTTTGGGGAGATGCAGAAGATTTGAAATTTGCAGATGGCAAGCACGCGGATGAGGCCTTCAGTGCGCCTGCTTCGGCATTTACTGCGCCTGTTATGCCGCCCAATGCGCCGATCGGACAATTTGGGCTGCATGGTGCGGTGTGGTTTGAAACGGTATATCAATATGGAGGCGATCCTTCAGGTAAAACATTATATGCTATTTACCATAATGAGAATTATCCAGCTACTTTGCCTTATAACGCCAAGACGGGAGAAGGATATATTGATTATCGTTGGCCCCGTGGACTCACTGGGCCAGAATCTCCGGCGGCAGTATGTCGGATCGGGGTAATGAAATCCACAGATGGTGGTAGAAGCTGGCAAAATAAAGGGCTTTTCATAGAAGACAAGCAACCCAGAATGATTCTCAAGCCATTTAATACCTCGGAAACATTCGCTGGTGGAGTGGGCGACCCCTCTGCTGTGGCTGTGGGCGATTATTTGTACCTTTTCTATGGTGAATACGGATATCCGGGGGTATATGACTCGCTGAAGTATGACAGAAAAAAAGAATGGTCGGGTCAATGCATCAGTGTGGCAAGAATTAAAATATCCGATCTGGACAACCCACAGGGTAAAGCCAAAAGATGGGGTGGCAAGGCATTCGATAAGCCATGGGACGGAATCGGCGTGCCCATAGCGTCTTTGCAAATACCAATGGAAGAAGGCGGCGGGCCGGCATCATCTCCAGAAGGCGGGTTTCATTGGGGCCCATCGGTGAGTTGGAATAACCACCTGCAATGTTGGGTCATGCTGATGGGTAAAGTGACGGGCACATCTTGGAAGGGTTCATCGCTGTATATTTCTTTCAATCCGTATCAAGACCTTAGGCAAGGCAACAACTCGCAAGCGTGGACAACACCGAAATTATTAGCGGACAAACCCGGCCATATCCTATGGTATCCATCCTTGCAGCCGATGAATACGCCAGAAGATATAGCCAATAAGCACACCTGCTTAAAATTAGGGCAGGAGGCAAGGTTGTTTTTCAAATACGCCGACTTGGGGAAGTACATGTCCACTTACCGTATTATATTTGAAAAGTGATACCTGGACAACACCCAAAATTCAACCTATAAAACCGCAAAAGTGACTGACCTACAAATCTTTATGGTATATTTTCTTTAAAATAGCAGTGTCCATCCGAGTTGTGCGCCGTCGAAATAAAGGTTGCCGAATAGCTGCTGCCAGGCGCCTGCGCGGGTGTGCGCGTGTAAGAAGTAATTGGTTAGGTCGAAAACAAATAAAAAACTCCCCTGTAATACAATAGATTTGCCAAAACCTTGCAGCAATTCGGGGCGTTTTTGAGTATTTTTGGCACGTTCGAGCACATAAAGCCCGCCGAGCACATAGCCAACGTCGAGTCCGGTATTGAGCAACAACAGTTTTTCTACTTTATATTGCTCTTGTAGTACGCTGTATAGATCATAGCTGCCAGGCGGATGCAAGGCTTGAAGGTAGCCATAAGTGGCTATACTTAGGTTAACGGCATTCCAACTTATATTCATGATATGAAAATAACGGTCTTCCCCACTGCGCCGCCCAACTAACGTAGTGACAACAGCGATATTGCTAACCGCCCAAGCGCCTAAGACCAGCATACCTGCCTTTTGCTTTTGTGATTGTTGCGCGCTCACATCCAGCAACAGCGAATTTTGTGACCAAGCACATCCAAAAAGCACAAAAAAGAAATTTAATAAAATCAATTTTTTCATAATGTTATATGATTTTTAAATGCCAGATTTCAGGATGCCAGACTTTTAGATGATAGATGATAGATGATAGACTTTAGGACGGGAATACTCAACTTTTCAACCTTCTAAACCCCTTCTAAACCCCATTCCCTATCCGCCCCCTCAACTCCTCAACCCTTCTAAACCCTTCTAAACCCCTCTAAACCATCAATACCCTCTCGCCGTATCATCCGGGTTGCGAGGGTCGCCTACGCCATGCAGTTGCCCATTAGGTAAGCGCTGAATAGCCTTCACCACCGCCATATAATTCACTTCGCGCAAGCGGTGCCCCTTGGCTTCGAGGGCTTGTCGGGTACTGTCGTTAAACGCACCTTTCTCCACTTGAATTTCATCCGGTAGCCATTGGTGGTGGAATCGGCCAGCATTCACAGCGGCTTCTAAGTTCAAATTAAATTCACTTACATTCATAAATACCTGAAAGACAGCTGTAATAATGGTGGAGCCACCCGGCGCACCCAGCACTAAAAACACCTTGCCATCGCGTTCGATGATAGTTGGTGTCATGGAGCTAAGCATTCGTTTGCCGGGATGAATCGCATTTGCTTCCGCGCCAACCAAGCCAAATTGGTTGGGAACACCTGGCTTCACACTGAAATCGTCCATTTCGTTATTCAGAAAGAAGCCTGCGCCATCCACCCAAACCTTACAACCAAAGTTGGAATTGAGAGTGGTGGTCACTGCAACGGCGTTTCCTTCAGCATCTATGATAGAGGTGTGTGTGGTTTCAAAAGTTTCTTTTACTAAGCTAAAATTGCCTGCAAGTATAGCATTGCTTACGGTTGCGCGGGTAGGGGAGAAGTCGGACATGCGGCTTTTTAAATAATTTTTGTCGAGCAGCGAATCAATCGGCACATCATAAAAGTCCGTATCACCCAGGTGCTCGGCGCGATCGGCGTAGGCCCGGCGTTCGGCTTCTACCATTAGGTGTATAGCTTTGGGCGAGTGGAATCCCATTTCCGATAAGGGAAAAGGCTCTACCATGCCCAGTATTTGCAAGAGTGCTACGCCGCCACTGGAGGCCGGCGGCATCGAAATGACCCGAAAATGCTTGTATTGCCCCACCACGGGCTGGCGCCAATCTGGGCGATAGTTACGTAGGTCTTCGTGCGTGATGATACCATTGCCAGATTGCATTTCGGCGACAATAGCATCGGCGGTTGGGCCCTCGTAAAAGCCAGCCGTGCCCCGATCTCGTATGCGTCGTAGCGTGCGCGCCAGTTCGGGTTGCACTAAGCGATCACCTGTTTTCCATTCACTTTTTATAAAAGGATTGGGCTGGTTATTATACTTTTTAAACAATTCTTGAAAGTTATTTAGTCGTGTTGCCTCGGTTTCGGACACAGCATAGCCCCGATCAGCGAGGGCAATAGCCGGTTTGATTAGCTCGCGCATCGGAAGGCGGCCGTATTTTTCGTGCGCGGCAAATAGGCCAGCCACGGTGCCGGGCACTCCTGCTGCTAAATGACCTTCCGTACTCAGCGAGGGTATAACATTGCCAAGGCTATCCAAATACATATCACGGGAAGCCGCAGCCGGCGCCTTTTCGCGGTAGTCGAGTGCATCTATAATGCCCTCTTTGGTGCGGATGAGCATAAAACCGCCACCGCCAATATTACCTGCGCGAGGATAACACACCGCAATGGCAAATTGTACGGCAATAGCTGCATCCACGGCGTTACCACCCTTTTGTAGAATAGCTGCGCCAATGTCGGACGACAAAGCATGTGGCGATACGACCATCGCTTCTTTGGCCACCAGACTTTTGGTCGTGTCGTAGCCCTCAAAAGGTGCCGGTGCATACTGCTGGCAGGCATGAAAAAGGAGCAACCAACATACAAACGATATGGGTTGTAACATTTTTGGCATGGTTGTTGGTACGTTTAGGATGTTAAGAATTAGCACACAAAAACAAACTTACCACTATGGGGCAAGCATCAATGCGAAAGATACTAATCGCAACGATTTTTTCCATAAGAAATTTGGAGGGGTGCGGCTGGGAAAGCATTACATAAAATCTGGGGTCTGTTTCGGTTAGAAGGGGTTTTGAAATGGTTATTCCGGTTGCTTTTCAGGGGTTTGGGCCGCATCCTTTTTTTTTGAAATGAACGGATTTTAAGATATATACGCTTGGATTTAAGACTTTTAAAAATTTAAGAAAATAAATATATTTATTGCTTATTTACAAATATTTACTTCCCTCTCGAATGGTGAGTTTGGACAGTTTGGTATGCATTATAAAATGGCGTACCTCATCAGGATTGACTTTTGAGTAGTTGCGCAAAGCCCAGCCCGCAGCTTTTTGGACAAAAAATTCACGCGAATCAGCTTGGCGGTGAATAAAACTAAATAACAATGCAGAATTGGTACGGTTTTTATAATCCAATTGAAATAAAATAGCGGCGCGCTGTAGCCAAAAATTATCAGAATCAATCCAACGTGCCGGATAATCAGCAATGGCACCTGGAAAGCGGAGCAGTATATTGCCAGCAAGTTTAGGTGCCAGAAAATCAATCGTATCCCACCAAGATTTTTCCAACATTAATTCTTCTAACAATGGCAGGAGTTCTACCTCGTATTTTTTGATGCGCGGTCGTAGTAAATCCGCAGCGAAATATTGCATTTCGCGCGGCTCTGCTTGGAAGCATTGGCGGCATACGGCTGATAGCGCTTGGGTCGAAGCGGGTACGCCCAACTCCCGGATCAGTTGTTCGGACAAGGTGACCCGCTCCGGTTTTTTGATTCCAAAAAACAGAAATTGGTCTTTCATGTAGCGTTGCATGGCGGCGGCGTTGGCAGCGCTGGCGTGCTGCTGGTAGCGCGCTTGCACCCGTTGCACGTAGTCGCGTGGCATTGGGCAGTTAGATTCGTTCAAAGCTGTTGCAATTGTGCTAATAGTTCTTTCTCGCCGACGGCTTCGAGGTGTACTTGTATCAGTTGGCTGGACGTTCTTTCGAGCGGGTGTTTGCCAAAGAAGAAATTCCCCTGTGCCGAAGCAATAGCGATAACGGTTGCTGCGAGATTTGCCGGAATATTAAAACTCGAAAAGTGGTGACTGCTGCGGTACATTCGGGCAATGGCATTCAGGTCGCGGAATACCAGAAATACCATTTGCTCATCGAAGATATCCACGGTAGCAATGCATCGAGCACTGACCATGATGCGCGGCGATTTTTTATTATAAAAATGATAACACCCCATCCAATTTAATGCTGGTATATTTACTTGAAAATATTTTTTACCGGATAGTTTTTTGATTTTTAACGACTTAGGCTGAATCATTTGCCAATCAAAAAGCGCTTCATCGGAGAAGGCGAGCGTAGTGCGCATGGAGCCACTAAACAGATGTACAGATAGCGGATTGGAAAAACCATCAGCTACGGGCACTTCAGCCTTTATGGGCGTGAGCAACTGCAGCGGCTGGTCGTGCTGAAGGGCACTCAAGTAGAACTGCCCAGCAGATTCCATGAGCCGGTCTTCGGAGGTAGAGGTCAATCCGGCTAATAGCATATCTGCTTTTGTGAAAATTTCTTGTAGCAGGAGCGTCACATCTCCTTCTACCAAGCTGCCATCGCTTTGCGCCAAGCAAAAAGGCGGAAAGGTAAAGCGAATACCTTTTTCGCTGACGAGCGTCGTCATACGTGCTGCATTCAGCGCGTACTCTTGCACGCGAGCACCTTTTACCTGGAGTAGCGCCTTGAGCGGTTGTGAAGAAAAAGTACCCATTACAGAATGTTGCCGTAGCATCATAACGACACGGTTTTCTCGTATGTTTGGAAATAAAAAGATAGTCGAAAAGGGGTTATTTTGTTTTTGGCGAAAGCAACGAACCGTTACGTTTGTATGTGAAAGGCCTCTGAAAAGGGAATCATATTTGCTAACAAATATACAGATATCAGTTGGAAATTGCCCAAAGAATTGTAATTTATCGCCACAGAAGCAACACATTTTTTTACAGTACATACGTAAATTGTTTTAACCTACTCATAATCAATTAGTTGGAAAATGTTGAGCAACATTTGAGTGTGCCTCTTGGTGAAGACGATGTAAAAAAGATTGCTTTAAGAGTGCTACGCAATTATTATCGTTTTCGCGTGAAGTCCGGCAACCCAGAGATCAGTTCCGATCTGCGTGGGGCGGGTGGTATCATGGCGGATGCTGCCTACACGTTTAGGCTACCCGGCGGGCAACTGTTCACCGCCACAATTGAGGCTACCTCTGCCGACCGTAGCGAGGAGGTACAATTTCGGCGTCAGGACTGGCTATTGGGGTGGGATGCGCTGGCAGGGGCTTCGATGGTTACAGCACTAGGGTTCGTTGGTACTTTTTTGCGAGGGTGGCTATTGGTACGCGAATGGGGGATGCTGCTTACGCTGGCTGCGCTCATGCTCATTATCATACTGCTGACCGGTGTGTTGACGCTCGTATTGCATCGCTTGCGGCGTTATCGCTACATTTATGCTGTGGAGCAATTCAAGCGCTACTATGCCAATGAGCAATGGGTAGCAGTGAGCGAAGCGGTATTCGGTGGTCGAGATGATACTTATTTTCAGGAACTGCGTAATCAATGCATTTACAATGGTTTTGGATTCATCTTGGTGGATGAGGCGCACAAGCCCCAAATACTCCTTACGCCCGCCCGATACCAAGTTGCTGAAAAGCAGCGTAAGGTGATACCTTTTCTGACACAGGCACAGTTGGAGCGTTTAATGCAGCAAGGAGGGGATCTGCAACAGTGGTGGAAGCGATTTGGACGCGATCTGCCAATGGGTTGGCTTACGGATGACCGCACACAATTTCGACGTTTTCAACGTCCTGTTTATCATCAAATGGTGCTGACGAGTATTGCGTTTACGATTATAGCCACAGTCGTGTTTTTACAATGGCAGATGCGCCCGGTGCGTTATGTCTCGCAAGCAATCTATGCGGAAGAAGTGCAACAGCGCCAATCAAGGTCGCGTCCGGAGTCTATGTTTTATCTAATTGATACGCTTGCCCTGCGCCCATTCGACCCCACGGCGATTCCTTACTTACTTTGGTTGCAATCAGAAGAAGCGAATATGCCGGTGGTAGCTTCCCGCCGCTTTCGCGATGCCGAAGTGCTGATGAGCCTACTTGATCAAGGGCTGGTGATGTACGATTGCGAGCGCTTGTACAATATCAAATCAGCGAAATATATTTTGCAAGAAGGGGTTTATGCAGACTTCGAACAGGCAATGCGCCGAGTGGATGAGCTACTGTTGGCAGGTGTACAAGCAAATAGCTTGTGGCTGGGCTGCTTCATTACCGCTTCAAATGCGGGGTATGTCGTTTATTTCGATTTGATGCAAAGCAGCTTAGAAAATGCACAAAAATTGGCTTTGCAATATCAAAAGATTCTGAAAAGCAAAGATTTAAATATTAGTATTTCCATTAGAATGTTGACGCCGCCTGCGGAGTAAAATTTTGAGCGTGCCATGCTAAATGATCAATATATACTGCTCCTGCATCTTTTTTTGACCCTGTACATGACTGGATTGGTCTGGTTTGTACAAATTGTGCATTATCCATTGATGGCAAAGGTGGGCACCAGCGCCTTTCGCAGCTACCAACAAGCGCATACCCAACGCACAACGTGGGTGGTGGCGCCGCCTATGCTGTTGGAGTTGGGCAGCGGTAGCCTTTTATTATACCTACATCATTCATCCGCTTGGCATTGGACGAATATGGCTTTGTTGATGCTGATTTGGGCATCCACTTTTCTAATACAAGTACCCATCCACAACCGATTATTGAAGGATTTTAGTGCCGTCTATCATCGGCGTTTGGTGCGTACCAATTGGCTACGTACCATCGCTTGGACGCTTCGGGCGCTGCTCTTGCTTTACCTTCTGCTGGATTAACACCTCATTAACAATTATTGAAAACCCATTAACAGAACTTGTATTGCCATTTTATAACTTTGTGTCGGTTATATTGTTAAGCATATCAACCGAAACTCATTAGAACAACTTATCATTTAACATTGTAAAAAACGACAGAAGACTATGTTGAAGCAATTCAAAACAATCTTAGCAGCCGTAGCTGTGTTGGCTTTGCTGGCAAGCTGCCAGACGGCTAATAAGGACGTGCGCGACGCAGCTCGTCAGAACCTTGAAAGCGGTAGTGTTCAGCCACTTGACCCGAATGCTATGGCTAACCAAAGCGACATGCAGCCTGCTGTGCCGACTGGACCTACTACGGTGATGGAATTCGCTGAGACCGAATTCGACTTCGGTACGGTACAAGATGGCGAGAAGGTATCGCATGTGTACAAGTTCAAAAATACGGGCAAAGAGCCATTGGTACTGAACGACGCCAAAGGTAGTTGTGGCTGTACGGTACCGAAGTGGCCGCGCGATCCGATTCCACCGGGCGGCAGCAGTGAAATCGTAGTAGAATTCAACACGCAAGGCAAGGCTGGCAATCGCAATCAAAAAGTGACGATCACGGCTAACACAAACCCACCACAAACCTTCTTGACCTTGAAAGGTATTGTAGCTGGTGGTACAGAAGGTGGTGCACAACCGCAAATCCAAATCAACCAATAAAATCACGGCTATTCGATACAGATCGCAGAAGTCATTCGGGGTGTAACAACCTTCTGGATGACTTTTTTTATGCCTGTCTTTTCGCTTTGAATGACCAAGTAACTGATACTTTGGCCACCGTTTCGCCAGCTTCATTTTTGCCTACGCTAACCACCTGCACTTGCTGCGCTTCGCCTGTGTCGAGGGCACGTTGCACGGCATCCTGTATTTTCCAACCTTCCTCGCAGACAAAAGAAGTCATGTCTGTTGCTTTTTTGATAAAATCAGCTTCCAAATGCGTGATCAGCATAGAAATTTGTGGCTGCTGGTGCAAAGCAATGATAGCTAATACACCTGTGGACAACTCCGCTGCGCCGCACAAAGCTGCAAAATAAGTAGAACGAAAAGGATTCTGCGTGCGCCACGAAAAAGGAATCGTCACTACGGCCCGATCCGGGCTGCAAGAGCGAATGCGTATCCGCCAGAAAAATAAGGTGGGCAGCTTTTGTAAATAGTACCAGCGCATTTTCCAGGGCGTAGTAAAATTGCGAATAAGGGCACGAGTTGCTGGGTTGGCAATAGTAGTAATAGACATAAACCATTGTTTTTGAATAAGTATGGCGACAAAATACGCTATTTAGCGAAATTTCGCTGTAGGGAAGCCGCGAAATTTGAATAATATTTTACATCGCGCAAGTTTTCATATTGGCGCAAAAGGTCGTACTTTAGGAGCCTGTAATGATAAAAAATATTCCAACTATGAAAATTACCTACTACGGTCACGCTTGTTTTGGTATTGAAATGAAAGGCAAACAATTGCTCACCGACCCATTTATTAGTGGAAATGAACTTGCGAAAAACGTTGATATAGAGGCAATTAGCGCAGATTACCTACTCGTGTCGCACGGGCACGCCGATCATGTGGCCGATGCCGAAACCATTGCCAAAAGACATAAAGCTACGCTAATTTCCAACGCCGAGGTGGTAGGCTGGTTTCAAGCTAAAGACATCAACGGACATCCGATGAATCATGGCGGCAAATGGAAATTTGATTTCGGCATTGTAAAATATGTGAACGCCGTGCATTCCAGCAGTATGCCCGACGGTACGTATGGCGGCAATCCTGGCGGCTTTGTGGTGTGGAATGATAGCAATTGCTTTTATTTTGCAGGCGATACCGACCTGACAATGGATATGAAATTGATCCCGATGACCTGCCCCAAGCTCGACTTTGCTATTTTACCTATTGGCGATAATTTTACTATGGGCTACGAAGAAGCGGTCATTGCCAGCGATTTTATTGCTTGCGACAAGATCATTGCTTGTCATTATGATACTTTCGGTTACATCCGCATCAATCACGAGGATGCAAAAAATGCTTTCGCAAAACGCGGAAAAGAATTAATTTTGTTGCCAATTGGTGAAAGTCTTGAACTATAACGCAATCTAAAACCATGTAAATACCTGATTATCAGGAGCCTTTCACACCCTATTGCTAACTTCACTGATAACTGATTGACCCAAAATTTGTCAGTTAAAATAAATGCTGGCTTTTTTCTAAAAAAAAATCCGAGTGCCCCCAACGCCAAAGCGCGCGCAAACTCGGAGCATAAAAGTATAAACGATGGGAAAAGTAGTTGCCATTGCAAATCAAAAAGGCGGCGTAGGTAAAACTACAACAGCTATCAATCTGGCTGCCAGTTTAGCAATTTTGGATAAAAAAGTGCTGCTGATTGATGCCGATCCGCAGGCGAATTCTTCCTCCGGCGTGGGCATCCTGCCGGATAGTGCCGAAACAACCATCTATGATTGTATCATCAATGAAACGGACCCGGCTGATGCTATTTATGAAACCGAGACGCCCAATCTACACATTATTCCCTCCAGCATTAGTCTGGTAGGTGCAGAAATAGAGTTGGTCAATCGGCCCCGACGGGAGTTTGTCATGCGTGGTATCATCGAAAAAGTGAAGGCGCACTACGATTATGTCTTCATTGATTGCCTACCTTCACTGGGCCTGATTACAGTAAATGCCTTAAATGCGGCGGATTCTGTGCTCATACCTGTTCAGTGCGAACAATATTCCTTGGAAGGGCTTGCCAAACTACAGGATACCATCAAACTGGTCAAACAAACCCTCAATCCGGCACTAAAAATAGAAGGCATTTTGCTATCCATGTATGACAGCCGCCTGCGCCTGTCCAACGTATTGGTGAGCGAAGTGCGCGATATTTTCAAGGACTTAGTGTTTGACACGGTTATCCATCGCAATTCGCGCATCGGCGAGGCGCCCAGTATGCATATGCCAGTGGTCATGTTTGACGCCAGCAGCCGCGGCAGCGTGAATTTTCTCAATTTGGCAAAAGAATTTTTAAGTAAAAATGGCGACGCGGTGCAGCCCAAATCTGTTGCCGAATTGACTTGATGTACCAAAGAATCAGGATCATCGTATCCGGTAAAACTCAGCAGGCATGGCAAAAAAAATAGATAAGAAACAACTTGGAATGGGGGTACGCGCCCTTTTGGCAAATATTGAAACGGAAACCTCTGAAAATCAGCAGGAAATCGTTCGGGAGCTATCGCACACGGTGGCTATGATTCCACTGCATGAGATCGAAGTCAACCCATTTCAACCACGCAATGAATTCGACGAAGCCGCACTGGCAGAGCTATCCGCCTCCATTCAGGTACATGGGTTGATCCAACCTATTACAGTGCGCCGCCTTAGCGCCAATGAATACCAACTGATTTCTGGCGAGCGCCGCTTGCGGGCTTCCAAAATGGCGGGTTTAGAAGAAATCCCCGCTTACATTCGTTTGGCGAATGACCAGGAAATGCTGGAAATGGCATTGGTAGAGAACATTCAACGAGAAAACCTGAATGCTATTGAAATCGCTATCACTTACCAGCGCCTAAAGGAAGAATGTAACCTCACAGATGAAGCGTTGGCCAGCCGTGTAGGCAAACAGCGTAGCACCGTTACTAACCACATGCGCCTACTTAAACTACCCCCAGATATTCAAAAAGCCATCAAAGACAAACAAATTTCTATGGGGCATGCCCGAGTGCTGGCAGGAGTAGATGATTTTGCGTTGCAGAATTCATTGTTTCGCGAAACGCTTCGGCAGGGGCTATCGGTACGAGCGCTCGAAACCTTAGCCAGTGCACACCATGGCGACAAGCCCAGAAAATCAAAGCCTTCCCTGCCTGATGCTTACGAAGATATTCAGCGCCGATTGCGCGAACATCTGGGCACGCCACGGGTGCAGCTAAAGCTCAAAGGGGAGGGTAAAGGACAGATTGTGATTGGTTTTGATTCGAATAACCAACTCAATGATTTGCTGGAACAATTCGAAGCCTGATATATGCAAGGTTTTCAATATGTTTTGTGTTGGTGTTGTTTAGTAAGTGCTATTTATTGTTGCAGTAGCAACGTACTTCAAGCGCAAATTCCTGATAATGAGCCTATTATACAGCTTGATTTGGATTCAGTACTTGCCGTTTTAGAGGATGAGCCAGCTCGAAAAAAGTTTTTCAGCGGCGACTATCCCAATCCGAAAAAAGCAGCTTTTTTGTCCTTGGTGGTACCCGGGGCGGGGCAGGTTTATAACAAACGCTACTGGAAGGTTCCGCTGGTGTATGGCGCTATGGGTAGCATGGTGGCGCTCATAGATTTTAATCAAAGCCGTTATCGGCGGTTTCGTACGGCACTTGATCTGAAACGGAAAGACCTTCCTCACGAATTTTCGGGCACACGCTTGGATAATGCAAATTCACTGCGCATCATCCGCGACCAGTACGATAAAAATATGCAACTTTCCTACGTGGGCTTGGTATTGGCGCACGCACTCCAGGCTATGGAGGCTTTTGTGGATGCGCACCTGCGTTCGTTTGATGTCAGCGAAGACCTTAGTTTACAGCTTAAGCCGATGTTGCAACCGGATTTATTGGGCGGAACCCCTGCTCCAGGTATAGGCATTGTACTGCGATTTGAATAAAAAATCAGCCTGGCTGTTCAACGCTTTCCAACGCGCGTAGCTCAGCTAAAGCCGGATAATTCGTAAGATCATGCATAGAAGGCACCACCGAAATGTAGCCATTTTCTAAGGCCCAAATATCGGTATCCGCAGAGTTATCTTCATTGACAAAGCGTCCGGTGAGCCAGTAGTATTTTTGACCGCGTGGGTCGGTCGCTTCCACAAATTCCTCTTTCCAGCGCGCATCCGCCTGCCGGCACACCTTGATGCCTTTAATCGCATGAGCGGGAAGCCGCGGTATATTTACGTTGAGTAAATTGCCTTGCGACATGCCATGGCTCAAAACGTACTCCATAATTTGCCTAACAAAAGGCTTACAAGGCTCAAAATCAGCGGAATGCGAATAATCGAGCAATGAAAATCCGATAGATGGGATACCCTCCAGCGAAGCCTCCATAGCCGCCGACAACGTGCCGGAGTAAATAATGTTGATGGAGGCATTGGAACCATGATTAATACCCGATACGCAAAGATCCACCTTGCGACCGCGAAGCACCACATTTTGCGCCAGCTTAACGCAATCTACAGGGGTACCCGAACATTCATAAGAGGCTTCTACACCTTTGAAAACATTGACCTCATGTAGCCGGATGGGGTTGGCGATGGTAATCGCATGTCCCATACCTGACTGGGGTGAATCAGGGGCTACCACAACCACATCGCCAAGCGTTTTGGCTATTTCCACCAAGGCATTGATACCGTGAGCGGTTATACCGTCGTCGTTGGTCACTAAAATGAGCGGTTTTTTCATCGGTTTGGTCTTTGTAAATATTTGTTACAAAATAATACAAACTTTAAAGTTTGCAAAATTCTGATTTTCAATGACTTGAAGGCTAAGGATAAGAAATACCGATAGTCCATAAATGGATAACGTAAGTTCATTGTTGATCAGAACAAGCCGCAAAATTACTATCTTCCCGACGATTATGACATTTATTTTACGCTTTATTTCAATCCAGTTTGAAGTTGAGGGGTTGGTGAGTTGAATGGACAAGCTACCTCACTAAACCGTCATAAACTTATAAATCCTTAATTATCATTACATGATGACAAAAAAAGGTGTTTTATTGGTCAATTTGGGTACCCCCGATGCGCCGACGCGTGGGGCAGTGTATCGTTATTTAAAACAGTTTTTGTTGGATCGGCGTGTGATTGACTATCCGTGGTTGGCGCGGCAATTGATTGTACAGGGCATCATTGCACCTTTTAGATCGGGCAAATCAGCGAAAGCGTATCGCCAATTATGGACCGAGAACGGCTCCCCTTTGAAATATTATGGCGAACGAGTAACCGAAGGTTTGCGCGAGTTGTTAGGTGAAGCGTATGAAGTAGAATTAGCCATGCGCTATCAAAATCCGTCCATTGAATCTGCACTTACCAAGCTATTGCAAAAGCAGGTTTCAGAAATCATTGTTTTTCCAATGTTTCCGCAGTATGCTTCCGCTACCACCGGCTCTGTACACGATGAGGTAATGCGCCTCCTGCGCCAGAAAGATACCATCCCTAATGTAAAGTTTATCAATTCGTACTACGACTACAGCCCGATGATTGATATTTTTGTAGATAATGCTCGCCAATTTGAACTTGACAGCTACGATCATATCATTTTTAGCTATCATGGGTTGCCCCAGCGCCAGTTGCGCAAAGCGGACGATTTCAAGCATTGCTTACAGCAAGAAAATTGCTGCCAGCGCATCTCCAGTGTCAACCAGTTTTGTTACACCGCACAATGCCACGCTACCACGCGCGCCATTGTAATGCGCTTGGGACTGAGTGCGGATCGCTACACCACGGCTTTCCAGAGCCGCCTTGGGCCCGAGGCTTGGGCCCAACCTTACACCGCCGCTACGATTGAGCATTTGGCTAAAAATAGTGCCAAACGGCTGCTCGTGTTCAGTCCAGCCTTTGTAGCAGATTGCTTAGAAACACGCATCGAGATCAGCGAGGAATACCAAGAAGAATTTGAAGCAATGGGCGGCGAAAAAGTAGATCTGGTACCCAGCCTCAATGACGACCCGCGCTGGATACAAGCGATCAAGGCGTTGGTCATACAGAATTGAGTGCCTGCTCGTTGGTAGCTTGTCTTTTTGGACGTCGCGCTGGCAGCCTATTATGGTTATACCAACAAGCCCCAACCAAACAGAAGCGGTTTTCATAGTCGGATTATTTTACAGATTTCAGGCAAGTATAAAGTTTTGAAAATCAGTACAGATAGTTTAATTATTTCTTCTTCAAACGAGGCTAAAATACCTGACACTACCCCTCCTCCGCTACCCGCAAAGACTGCAAATACTTGCTCAGCTGCTCCA
>CALMSP010000041.1 GCA_937872405.1 uncultured Saprospiraceae bacterium
CCCTCGCGCAGGCGCAGCCTACAGCCGGGCTGGTTGATGTACAATTGCATGGCTTTTTGGTTTTTTTGGCACAATATGCGACCACTCGCCGCAGTGTATTTGCATTTTGTAAAGAAAAAATCCGAGATGTCAAAGAACGGGTGGGGGGTATGCGTCTGCTGATTTCGTAAATCTTTGAGATTTGCGAAATCTGAGGGGTGGGTAGTGGTTTGAATTACAACGGGTTACCAAAATATTGATTAATCCTTTCAAATGGGTCATCGCCAACCTTAAGCCTTTCCGCTACTTCCTCCATCAATTCTTCCAGTTCCTGCTCGTTGCATTTCAATTCATCCAGAATATGCTGTCTGGAAATAGGACTCCAGCCGTGTGCACCGATTCCTTTGTTGCGCAGTGTACGCAGAGGATCAATCCGCTTTATAAAAGCGTGCGTGCCCGGCTCGTAAAATTCCAGAATGGCATTAAATACAGGTACGGAAGCCATGGACAAATAATCCAGCTTCTTACCACCATAGATTTTAGTATTATCCAGATGAATTTTTAAATCCTGATTTTCGGGCTTATTGATAAATCCCCCAAAATCATTGGTCCATGTGTTGTGGTTGTAAGGAAAATCGAGAAATCGAGTGGCGGCCTCCATTGCAAGTTGCTCCACGATACGGAAAAAGCGCTGTACGAAGTCCACGTAAGCTTCCTGCGAAAATTTGATTTTGGCGTTCCAGAATAGTTCCCGGGTCAGGGAAGCATCATTTTCGCTGGCTTTTTTCAGGTCTAACATTTCCGTTTCCTGAATTTTTCTAAAATCTACATCCGTCATTTGCTGAAGGCGATCAAGCGCAGCATCAAAATCAAAATTGAGACGGGCTTCGGCATAAGCAGCCAGCATCTTAATGGATTCCGATAAGTCCATGGATTTGATAGCAGCGTAATCATACCTTTCCACAGCCTGCGCGAGGCGGCGTTTTTCTTGCTCGAGGGTAAACTGCTTCGTAAAATCCAGAACCGTGCAGCTTTTGGTTTTTTCATTTACACTGAGCAAGGTCGTTTTGCTACTATAGCGATACAGCATATTGAGCATCAAGCCATAATTGATAGCATCAATTCCGCCCTGATTGAGTAACCAGATGCGTGGTGCGTTTTCAAGATGCTGAAACTTCCGGTTCGATAAATCCTTATTGAATTTCTCGAACATCACATCGAGATAGGCAACATTTTCCGTCACCTTGATATGTCTGATTTTGGAAAAGAAAGACTGTTTGGTTTTGGAATGCCGATAAGCGGACAGCAATTTCCCAATCACATCAGCGTAATGACACGTATCATTCAACCAATATCTGGGATCTTCGCCCTCCGATTGATTAGTCGAGACCAACCAGACCTCGTCCACTTGTTCTGCTGCCGGGATATTCCGCTCCAGGAACTGGATGCAAGGTGCAATAATCGGTAATTTTATTTTTCCTCCGTGCTCTTTAAAAAAGCGAGCCCCCTGCTCCAGCAAGAAAGCACCCAGCTTTCGTGGCAGCGGAAATTCTTGCCCGTTATGAGGATTGGTGGAATACAGTGGCGCTACATTTTCTTCGCCAAACTTTTCGACAAGCCAGTCTTTATCCACTTTGATGTCCCGCGTACCGATGGTAATGAAGAGGATGTTTTGCATATCTCAATTTCGTTTTTTGGTTATTTTTTAAATTTATGAAATCGAATTTCCAGGGGTTTTCCGGTGCGTTTGTCCATGCGGATGATGCGTACCTGTATGATTGTACCGGCTTCCAGCGGATGGTTGTAGCTAATAAGTGGCAGGGATATGGTTTCCGGTTCGTGCAAATACACTTCTACCTGGCTGGGCTTGCCGCTTTGGGTCACAATGGCATCCAGCAAGGTATCGTTCTCCCGTATTTTGCTGGTGTAAAAGGTAGCCGCGGGCGGTAGCGCTGGTTCGGCAGTTGTTTCTACGGAAATTGCAGCATGCGTAGCCATTTTAAAAGCAGCTGTATCCGCTTCGGGTCTGGCGAGCAACACAAAGCCCATCGGGAAGAAAGCATCGCCCCGGAAGAGCAGCTTGCGCGATTTATATCGCTTTTTTCCGTTCTGCCACGTATCATTATCATTTGTGTATTCATCGTATTTCCAGTCGCCGGTGATGCTATGAAAGCCGCTGCCGTGTGCCATGCGCAGGATGCAGGCTTCGGTAGCAGGTATTTCATCGAGCCATTGCTGCATTTGCACTAAAGGCTGTAGGATGGCTTTTGTTTCAGCTACTTTGTACTTTTTGAAAAACGCAATTTCTTTCGCCAAAAAGCTACGAGTACGCTCATTGATTGTCTGGAATAACCAGCCAAGTGGGTCAGTATTGCCGATGATTTTCTCAAAATCCTGAGGCAATGGATTTCCTTTGCCATTTTTTCTTTTCTTTTCTAATTCTTGATCGCTCCATTTCTGCAGTTTTTTATACAATTGGCTTTGCGCGTCTAAAATCCGCAGCGTTAGTTCGCCGGTCGTGCCGGGGGGCAGGCATTCATAGACGAATACAGAGCCGTTTGGCGAGAATGCGTCATTTGTTCCATCCTTATGGCGCCAGCCGCCGCGCCAGTTGGGCGTCCTTCCTCGCAGATTGAAAGTTTTGGCGGGATATAGCTCTAAGCGGTCAAAAAATGCATCGCCCACTTTGATGTGCCGAAAGATGCTGTTGTCGAAGCCGCCG
>CALMSP010000042.1 GCA_937872405.1 uncultured Saprospiraceae bacterium
CCCGACTGCAACTGCGCCCCCAAAAAAGCCATAGCACCTGCTCCTAACCCTCCTGCAGCCCCTGCCCCTGGCACCTGCGCAAAAGGTTGACCGAAATGCTGTTGCAGGACTTTTGCAAAATGCTCCAAGCCTGCATCCAATTGCTTTATAGCTTCGTCGTCAGCGCCTTTTTGGCGCGCATACACCTGCGCTGCGCCGCGCTCGCCGTGTAATGGGTTGTCCACATCATATAACACCGTAAAACGGGTTGCCTGGAGTTGCGCTTGCGTTTCCAAGGGTATATCACTGGATGTTATTGCTTGAATATTAATCAGTTGTGCTCCAGTCATTTGTGTTTTCAACAACAAACTTGCTGTGCTATAAAAGCGATAACCTAAGGCATAAGCCATGCCAATACCCGCATCATTGGTGGCGCTACCGCCGATACACAGCACAATATGCCGAGCACCTGCTGCCAACGCATGACGAATCATCTCTCCCACGCCGTAGGTACTGGTTAGCAGTGGATTGCGTACTTCCGGCGACAATAGCTGCAAACCGGCCGCCTGAGCCATTTCAACAAAAGCCGTTTGTCCGTCTTCTGAGATGCCATAAGTAGCGGTCACTGGTCGGAAAAGCGAATCGTGTACCTGAAGCGCTATATGCCTACCTTTGCTATGAAATGTAAGCACTTCCGCAGTGCCCTCCCCACCATCACCAAGTGGAAATACGATTACCTCTGCATGAGGCATAACCATATGCACCCCACGAGCTATAGCTGCACAGACGTCTTGCGCAGGTAAAGCATCTTTGAAAGAATCTGCAGCAATGAGTATTTTCATACCTTTTGTAGGTTTCTCAGAGTATGTTTAAATTTCGCATAGTGTTATAAAAAAATGAGAATCAGTTCATAAACTTGTGTTCGAACCACCAAATCACAAGTAATATGGTCACTCAATATGATGAGCTAACTGATTCTCAGGGGGAAGTTATAAAAGAATATCTTCCGGTGCAAAGAAAACGTAAATATTGTTTACGCGTCATTGTCAATGCGATTTTTTGGATCTTGCGCACGGGCGGCAATCTGGAAAGTCGGTTTCCGGCTTGGCAACTTGTGTACTACTATTATTGGAAGTGGGAGCGAGAAGGTGTCTGGAATAGGCTTAATGCGAAGTTAAATGAATGGGCAAGGCAAGAAAAAGCGGTGTCGCCCACTTTGGTGTGTGTGGATAGTCAAAGTGTCAAAACCGGTCCGTTTATCAAGGCGGATAAAGGCTGGGATGGTAACAAAAAGATCAATGGCCGCAAGCGCCATTTGTTGGTGGATAGTTTAGGGCTGATTCGAGAGGTGTTGATCACCGGTGCCAATGAATACGATGGTATATATTGCTAGTTAATTGTCAAATCATTATTAACCGTATTGAGTAAATGGTTTTTTAAACATACTCTAAGAATTATTCATCTATTACTATAATTTATCACTCAAAATTTTGACACTACCCCGGTCGCTCTATTAAGTCCACGCCTAAGCCTGGTTTGTCATTCGCATACAAGTGTCCGTCCTTGAGGATAAAGCCACCTGTGGCTAAGTCCACCGCCAGATCGAAGCTACCATCGAGATCAAGATAGCGCGTGGTCGGGCTGGCCAAAGCGGCGTGCAATGCGGCCGTGATACCCACGGTGCTTTCGTCCATGCAGCCCCACATGAGTTCAATACTTTTACTTTGTGCAATTTCTGCAATTTGCAAACCACCCACGATGCCGCCGCATTTTGCCAATTTGATATTAAAAATACCGTAATAATGATCGCTGGTCGTTAGGGCCGCTGCATCACGCCAGTCGTGCAAGTCTTCGTCCGCGGCGCAGCGCTTCCGAATATCAGGCGATAGCTCCTTCATGGCTTCCAAATGGCCTGGCGGGAAAGGTTGCTCTATGAATTCTACATTGGCATCCTGCGTGCCTTGTAAAAAGTGCTCTAATGCCATTCTATCATAGCCTTGATTGGCATCCACGCGAATTTTGATATGATTGCCAACTGCTTCACGCATTTTACGAAAAATTTCAATATCTTTTTCCACATCCAGCCCCGTTTTCAACTTGATCACTCGGAAGCCTTTGGCAATATTTTCTTGCGCTTCGGCAATAGATTCTTCTAATGATTTGATACCAATGGTAATAGATGTAGGAAAACTTTCATGCTGGCGTCCAAGCAACTCCACCAATGGTTTGCCGGCCACTTTGCCAAAGGCATCATGCAGCGCAATGTCAAGCGCGGCACGGGCGGCGGGTGTTTCGGGCATCAATTCGCTTGCCGAGTGAATCAAATCACGGAAGTCTTCGAGGTGACGCCCAAGCAACAGTTCTTCGGCATTACCCTCCAAGGCTTCTAACGCTGCGGACATGGTTTCGCCGGTAACAAATTCGGTAGGGGCGCCACTGCCAACACCATACTCGCCATTTTCCAATTCAATATAAACGAAAATATTTTCAGCAGCATCAATCGTATGTACCGCTATCGTGTAGGGTTTGGTGAGTTGCAGATTGGCCTGCCAGCATTTTACACGGGTTATTTTCATGGTTGTAAATGGTTTCTCATTTTAAGGATGCCATACTTTATAAGTGGTGGCATTTGATTGTAATATTGTATTATAAACGAATGCGTTGATTTACAATGTATTATGTACCAAACGAATAACGGATAATCAAATATTACAGCAAAAAATCATGCTTTAAATAAAGGTAGTCACTCGATAGAATGCTATGAACACCTTCACATCAAGAGAGTAGGGTCTCAGCAAATCTGTGGCAAATATATCAAATACCCAGGCTTTCCGATGCAAAAAACACTTTTCTTTCCTGCTGTGGCAAACCTCGCCCGTGCTTAGGTGTTTCAAATAGAAATTCGTGCTGATTTTTACTTGATAACAAGTATTTTGCCTTATCTTAGCAGGGCGAAGTCCATTATTTTTGGCGAATTTTCGCAAAACTCGGATAAAGAACTCAAATTATTATGGTTGCAGAAAAAAAGAAAAGACCAGTTAAGCAGGACAAGCCGGCTTACAGTAAAGAACAGTATTTGCAATGGTACGAGTTGATGCTACGCATCCGGCGCTTCGAGGAGCGAGCACTGGTGGCTTATGGGCAGCAAAAGGTGCGCGGTTTTTGCCATGTATATATTGGGCAAGAGGCAGTTGCGGCAGGTATTGAATCCGCATTGAAACCCGGCGATGCTATCGTCACAGCCTACCGGCAGCATGGCACGGCCATTGGGCGCGGCGTAAGCACCAAAGCAGCTATGGCCGAACTCTTTGGAAAAGAAACGGGTATCGTGAAAGGAAAAGGTGGCTCTATGCACTTCTTCTTTGCAGAAAATAAATATTTTGGTGGTAACGGCATCGTTGGAGCGCAGATTCCTATCGGTACGGGCATCGCCTTTGCCGAGCAATACAAAGGTACGGATAATCTTTGCGTAACCATGTTCGGTGACGGTGCGGCTCGCCAAGGTGCTTTGTATGAATCATTCAATATGGCGATGACTTGGAAACTCCCCGTGTTGTACATCGTAGAAAATAATGGTTATGCTATGGGAACCTCCGTAGCGCGTACCAGTAATGTACATGAATTGTACAAGATCGGTAGTGCATTTGATATGCCCAGCGAGCCAGTGGATGGTATGAATCCAGAATCGGTGCATGAAGCGGTAAGCCGCGCGGCGGCGCACATCCGTGCAGGTAAAGGACCTTACTTCTTAGAAATCAATACGTATCGCTACAAAGGGCATTCCGTATCCGACCCAGCAAAGTACCGAAGTAAAGATGAAGTGGAAGAATACAAAGGGAAAGACCCTGTCAAAACCACTGAAGATAAGATATTGCAAATGGGACTGGCTACACCGGAAGATATTCAACAAATTAAGGACGCCATCAAAGCAGAAATAGAAGCAGCTGTGCAGTTCGCCGAAGAATCAGCTTATCCTGATGGCTCGGAACTGTACACAGACAACTATGCACAGCCGGATTATCCTTTTATCCGAGACTAAAGCACGAAGCGAATCATTTTTATGTTGCATTATAAACAAGCCGTTTTATTACATCTTTTGTAAGTAAACGGCTCTTTTTATTATGTCACCACTCTGATTGTGCTGGTTTATTTTGCAAAATCGCCTCGATATGCGCCATGACCTCATCGGTAAGCTTCGGCGTAACGCTCACAGTATCAAGTGTTTCTGAGAGTTGTGCTGGCTTCGAAGCACCGAGAATCACCGTGCTGACCTGTGGGTTTTTCAGGCACCAAG
>CALMSP010000043.1 GCA_937872405.1 uncultured Saprospiraceae bacterium
TTGAACCTTGGTTTCTAATTTTTAAACAAACAGCAATTAACTTATGAAACAGATTATAAAATTCTCAACTAAAATAGCCGTCGTTTTCTTGGCGCTCATGGGGCTTTTTATTACCTCTTGCCAAAAAGAATTACTTGATCCTATACCACTGACTTCTTATTCGGATGCCAGCGTTTTTACCTCTCCGGAGCGTATTCAACAGCAAGTAAATGGCATTTATGCAGCTTTAAAAAATGGTCAATTCTATGGCGGTCGCTTTGTTGTATATCATGAAATTCGCGGCGAAAATTACCTTAATGAAACGACGAACGGCGTAACTGGTTTTCAAACTTGGAACCATACAATCGTTTCGTCAACGAACGAAGTGGCTACCCTTTGGGGAGCAGCGTACACAACCATCAACAGAGTAAACGTATTCTTGGAAGGTTTGGAAGCCAACAAAGGCGTAGTAGGTAATAACGACTTGGTCAATAACTATCTTGGAGAAGCACGTTTTGTAAGGGCTGTTACTTATTTCAGTCTCTTGTCATTATATGCGCGTCCTTTTGCCGATGGCAATGGTAATAATCTTGGTGTACCTCTGCGGCTTCTTTCTGAAAAGAGCGGTGCCAATAACGACTTAGCTCGTGCCACCGTGGCGCAGGTTTATGCGCTGATTTTGGAAGATCTGAACTTTGCAGAGCAAAACCTACCAGCTAATTATAGCACGGCATTCAATAACACAACTCGTGCACATCGCAATACAGCTATTGCCTTCAAAACGCGCGTGCTCCTGCATATGGGACGCTACACCGACGTAATTGTAGAGGCTAACAAAATTGTTACGCCCTCGGCACCTTTTCAAGCAAGTAGTGGGGTACCACATGCATTGCAGGCAAATATTGCCAATGTGTTCAAAACGCCTTACACGACTACGGAAAGTATTTTCTCTATGCCGTTTACCGAAAACAACTTGCCGGGCACGCAAAATGGTTTAGGTAGCTATTTTAATCCTGGCCCACGCGGTATTGGTGATTATTCGATCAATCTAAATGGCTTAGTAGCTGACCCAGCTTGGGGTACTGGTGACGCTCGTCGTCAGTTTATCGTAGTGAATGCAGCTAACAACAAGCCCTACATGAACAAGTTTCCGACTGGACCGCAGCATTTGGATTATCTTCCAATAATCCGATATTCAGAAGTATTGCTCAACTTAGCGGAAGCCATAGCTCGTACCTCTGGTACTGACGAGCGCGCTATTGCCCTACTGAATGCCGTCAGAGGACGTTCAGACGATAGCGTACAGTTTTCGCAGGCTAATTTTGCTTCGGCAAATGATTTAGTAGAAGTCATCTTAAAAGAACGGCAGATTGAGCTTTTAGGGGAAGGGTTTCGATCGCTTGATCTAATGCGCTTACTGCGCCCACTGCCCGCCAAGGCAAACGTTCCCGCAATAGAACCTGCCAGATCAGAATACATTTGGCCTATCCCAGATAGTGAACTGGCGGTCAATAAATTAATTGTGCAAAACCCGTAAAGGCAAATAGCACATGTAGCATAAGAGACGCCTACCCACACAACTAGGCGTCTCTTTTTTTCTAAAAAAACTAAAAAAATCTTGCGAACATGCCACAGTTTATCTTATCTTTACATTCGCTAAATGAAAAAACAAATAAGCGGATGTAGCTCAGTTGGTAGAGCGCGACCTTGCCAAGGTCGAGGTCACGGGTTCGAGCCCCGTTATCCGCTCAAAAGGTGTGAAAGGCTCACGCCTTTTTTTATTTTTGCAGTGTAGAAGCCCGGATGGTGGAATCGGTAGACACGCAGGACTTAAAATCCTGTGGGCAGTAATGCCCGTGTGGGTTCAAATCCCACTCCGGGTACCATATCAACCAAGCGCAGTTTGATGCATATCAGTCTGCGCTTTTTCTTTAAAATAAGCTGCATTTTGTATCTTCACGGCGTTTTTTATAACAACAATATCATGGAACTTTCTACCCGCTATAGCCCGCAAGACACCGAGGCAAAATGGTATCAGTATTGGATGGAACGCAATTATTTCCATTCCGAAC
>CALMSP010000044.1 GCA_937872405.1 uncultured Saprospiraceae bacterium
GGAAACTTGTAACTGGAACTGGAAAAAATGGGCGCATTACAGTAAGGGACATAGCCGAATTTAGCATTGATAACGGTTTAACGCATGTCACGTAGTATGATCATAATATTTATTAACTTATAATTTTTAAAAAAAATATGAAAAGTACGCAAAAAATATTGCCTGTAAAAATTCGTATTGCAGGGGCGGGCGGAAAATCCGCTTATTATACAAAAAAAAGCTGTCATGCTTCAAAAGCAGAGGCGGACAAGGAGGCGAAAACGTTTAGGGACAAGGGCACGACTGCTCGCGTCCTAAAAAGTGGAAAAAATCTTTGCGTGTACACAGGCCCGCGTGCTAAGAATCGTGGCCGCAAGAAAAAATAAGGAAACATATTTTTAATTAACAAAAAAGCACTTTACTATGTGCAACTGTCAAAAAATTTCTGGGATGAAACGTAGAAAACAACGCGCAAGGATGGGCGCTATAAAAACGGGCGATTTTACTCTTATCCTTGCGCAAGGCGCTATGCTGTTTGGAGGTTACGCCGTTGGCAAAACGCTAAACAAAAACATTGACTCTTTACAGCAAAATCCCCTCATTGGGGCTGGTGTGCAAATTGCCGCTGGGGTGTTTACACCTACACTTTTAAAAACTCCCCTTGGAAACGGGCTGGGGTTAGGCATGATTGTAGCTGGGCTACAAACACTGATCTCAGAAACGGCACCAAGCCTTGCAAATGCTATTGGCGTAGGGGGAATTGATTACAATCTTCCGCCTGCGGTTTTACCGCGGTTGACATCAAACAACATGAGTAAGGATATCTTTGTACAGGGGGCAATTGTAGATAATGATTTTTAATAAATAGAAATCGGCTTTATTTCCCCACTTTTTTTACATTAAACTAATTATCACAATGGCTAATCAACTGATTATAAGAAACAGCTATGACTTAAAACAGGCCCTTCGCTCGGAAGTAGCGCAAAATTTTCCCGACGCTAACCGTCGCGGCGACGGGTTTTTAATTTACCCTAAAAAGTGGCGCGCAAACGTTTTGTTGGTTTCCAGCAAATCGTCTTATACACTTTCGTTATACCCAGGTCAAAACGGCGCTGACCACCCATTAGACATAAAGTTAGATCGAAACAACGTGGCTGCGGTAAGTCACATTGGTTTAACTATTCAAAAACAAAATGTTGCACTTACCCCATCTCGCTATTTCGCACCATTTACTTGGCCCGATGCCAACTATTTTGCTGGTCGCTCGGCGGCTGGTACGGCCGCCACGGAGGCAGAATCTTTAGAAAATATTTACAATGGTACTTTTACGCTTCGCATTTCAAATGTGGACGTCATGAAGGGTATAGCAAACAATCTGTTTAGATGGGTGCCAGAGCGCACCTATGAAATAGCAGATGCAGAAGGCCCGCAATTAGAAAATGTTTACGGGCAATGGGGCTACGAGTTGGAACAGCAGGGGTTGTTTTTCATTGGTGGCCTTCAATATTTGAATGGACAGCAAAACAACGATATAGTTGTCAACCTGTCGGACGGCGACTACACTAATATTGCTGGTCAAATTGACAACGCTGGTGAAGCTGTTGACACAAGAAATTTGTTGACTGTGACGCTGTTTGGATTTGAAATCGCTGACGCAGCGACTGCGCAGCCCAAATTTTAATACTTTATACTTTTAAGCAACAGATGCGTAGTAGCAGTAGTTCCCTTCGCTATGCGATTTAAAAAGCTCTGCGCATCTTTTCTTAATTTTGAACAAAAAAAATATGAATGCGATTGAGCAGGGCACGATTGCCCGGTTAATGGAAAAATATGGAGCAAACAAAATAGGCATTCGCACATTAGAGGTGCAGGTAACAAACTCTTTGGGTAAATACCTGCTACCAGAGGATACAATTTTGCGAGACTGCCAAATTTTTGGATTTTATACACAGCTTTCAGGTGCTGGCGTGACAAGATACGCCCCTGATTCTGACCGGCAACTTGTTTCGGATGCTGTTATTTCAAATTCATTTTTGAATTTGAAATGCGGCAACAAGGATATTACTTACAACGCTCCGCTCCTGCAATTAGCAGTTTCGCAAGGAGATAGAGATATTCAACCCTATTTTGTAAGAGGATTAACTGTAACACAAAGCTACATTCAGGTCTCTAACCCATCAACGGTTTTGTCAGGGGTTTCTAATCAAAGTTTTTTGTTACACTTTGTTCATTTAATTCCATAAAATGGCTGCAAAAGGATACATGACCGATTTTGATGCTCTTAGAGAGACCTTCATGGCAGGTAATACGCCCGAATGGATACTCTACAGGGGTTTTTCCACGAATTTGCGAGAAAGAGCTATTCGAGTAGGCGAACAAAAAAGCAAAGAGGTTTCTTTAGAAGATTCTTTTGAAGATTTGATGCGCCGAATTAATTGGAATAGCGGAGGCGGAGGCGATTTTACGGTTTTTATTCCTACAAAAGCGAGCAACCAGGGTGAAACTATTTTTTTTAGAGTGGACGGGCCTGCGACTGCTGCAATAGGCAATATGCCAATGCTCCCAGCTCAACTTGGGTTTCTTACTCGCGAAGATTTAGAAAGAGAGCGCCGACTCTGGGAGTTAGAGCGGCGAAATGAAGAGTTGGAAGACGCTATAAATGGCCCATCTGGCTGGTGGCAAACTTTATTGCAGGGACTCTTGGAGGACGGCACTGTAAAAGAAATGATTGGCGCTATAAAAAGCATAGGCGTAGAAATGCTGCGCCAAAAATCTGGAATGACAGTTGCGGCGCCGGCGACTGTCAGCGGGGTACCTCCAGTTAACGAAATAGAATATCAAGACGACGGCTTTGAATACGACGACGCGGCTTTTGAATTTTTAGACAGTCTTCGCCAGCATTTTGGCGAGGATACATCAAAGTTTTATTCTTTTATAACTAAATTAAATGCGCTTTTTAAGCAAAACCCAACGCTTTGGGTTAATTTAGTTACACAAAAAAACTAAGTTGTTTATGTCCAGAAAAATTTTTGCCGACAAAGAATACCGCACCCAAACGGGGCTTATAGAGCAGGGCGAATTTACTTATCCTGCGGTTACGGAAAATTTTAGGGTAAATTGCACTGCCCGCTCTATAAAATTTTTAAATACTGGAACAAAAACTGCGTTTGTAAATGGAGAGCCAGTGCCCCCAAATTTTGGGGTAAAAGTAGTCTCCGCAAGTCCAGAAGGCATTTTGATACAAGATTTTTTAATTCAATTCCCAGTAGGTACGGGCACGCAAGAAGTGTACGTGACAGAGGTTAGAGACTACGGACAAGCTACTAATTTTTAATAGTATGAATCAAATCACAATTGCGCCTTCAGCTCTAACCCTAAGCGGAGTAACAGTAGAAATAACCCCCCCTGACGCGGGCACAGCTACTGTTACGCAGATAGAAACCACTGGTGCTTTTTCTATTCCGGCTGGGCAGCGGTTTGTAGATATTTACATTGCAGGAGCTGTGCAGCCCGGAGATTTAGAAACAAATGCAACTATACAAGGACAAAGTTTAAGTGTTGGAAATCGTTATCAATACGAACAAACGCTTGACGCTGTTAATAATATTTTAGAGCTATCGCCCGCCATTACTGGTGATGGCAACGGCGGTAGGTTATTTATAAAATTTTGGAGCTAATGCGTGTATTTTTTCTCTGTTTAGTAGTGTTTATAATTTTTTTACCGGTGCGTGGGCTGCTTGCGCAGCCGCGCTACGGTATTTTAGGGCATGAAATTTGCTGGCGTACTATTGAGGGCATAGACAGTAGCCTTACAGGTTATTATTTGGTTACCAGCCAGCGCGCGAAACAATTTATTTTTTATCTGAATGCGTATGCAAATCAGGTAAATGTAAGCGGCGGAAACATTCGTTTTTGCCATTGCGGCGAAAAAAATGCTTTACGATGCTTTTACGCTGCCCAAGGTGGATATGCTTATGTACAAAATATTTTTTTAAAAAATGGCACTGCTCTTAATAGCGTTTCGGGCTTTTCTTTTCCATATACGCTTAGCCAATTGGCTACGCTTCAATCGGATTTAGAGGCATATTTATTTAACTTTGATCCTTGCCCGGCTTATCTTGTAACAGTCCAGCTTAGCGGAGACATTCAAATTATTATTGATCAAACGTGCCTGCGTTTTGAAAGTGTCACGTTTTCAGATACACCAAGCGGCGGAGGTGTCGCGGTGGCTTTTTCAGAAAACTGCAATCAAGGTACTGCGCCAGAATTTCAAGACGTTTCCGCTTGTGCTTTGACTACATGCAATCCATTTTCCCCACCGCCAGTTGGGCCTTCCCTTACGTTGTCACTAAGTGGCTATGTAATAGGCACTGGGATAACGCCTGCGGATATTACAGTCACGTTTAATGGCGACGCCGCGCCATTTACCTATGATCCAATCACTGGTTTAGTAACTGCTTTTAGCCCATACTTGGTCTCAAGTAGCTGCTTTGGCATAAACCCTGTGTTCAATTATACTTGGTTTATGTCTGTAACTACTGTTTACGGTACAGATACATTTATTTGCAACGGTGTAACTTAAAAAGCTATGCGACAAACATTTTTATTTTTTCTGTTTTTATTTTCTTTCTACGCTGCTTTAGCGCAACCACGGTATGTTATTGCAGAACAGCCCCTTTGCTGGACTGTAAACGGGCAGGATAGTAGTATTACACGCTATCTTTTAATCACAAGTCAAGGCGCATTAGATTCTGTAATTGTTTTAGATCAATATGGCGCAAATGTAAATATTACGGCTGGCACGTTGGCATTAGGCCATTGCGATTGTTGCGGCGGGAGCGGAGGGGATTCAGGTGTGAATATTTACAATAGCTCAGGCGCTTTAGCGGGCAACCGGCTTGTTGATGGTGCAAATTTTAATTTACAGCTATTTAGTATTGACACAATGTTGCTGCGAAACGCGCATTTTTTTTTAGGAAACCCTCAAAACACTATAAAATATACAACCTATGACGGTACCGACGGACAAGTGCTTTCTTACGACGCGGCTGGCGATAGCACTAAATGGATCACCGTATCTGCTACACCCACGGGCACCGCTAACCGCACCGCACGTTTTAATAGCGCAGGCGTTTTGCAGGCAAGTACTTTACTGTTCGACGATAGTACCCGCGTAAGCGTAAATACAAATGGACTTTTAAGGCTGGGCCCGCGCGCTGCTGTGCCGGGCGCGCCCTTGAGCGGCGATTTGTGGTATCGTAGCGACTTAGGCGTGCTACAGTATTATGATGGAGTTGCTGCGGTGCCGCGTATTTTAGGGGAGCAGCTTTGGCAAAGAATCGGTGGCGGCAACAATATACAATACAACAGCGGCGGCGTAATTGTAAATAACACAGCAGCTTATAATAATACAAAACTCCGCGTAACGAATGACGCGACAGCTCTTAATGATTACAGCCTACTTGTTGAAGTAAGCAATGCAACAGTATGGGCCGGTGGGCTTGGTATTTTTCAACAGGATTATACTACCCGCCCCTTTGGCTGGGTAATTACATCAACTGGAGGTGCCTCCGCTGCTACGGAACTTCTATTTGGTATAAAAGATAAAGCGTCCGGCGCTATGGCCTCTTCCCGCCGCCCTTTACAACTTGCACTCGACAGAGTGCAAATAACTGGAAATGGAGCATCCACACACGGGCTTGTGATTAACAACGGTAGTCTTATTCATGACAACCAGGGCGTTTTTTCCGTACAGTCGCAGGCTAATGTCTGGCATTTTGATCTCGATTACAACAACAACGACCCCGACGGATATTTTGAATTCAAGGCCAATGCCAGCGCACAGGATTCTAACATTATCATGCGTGCGTATGAGACCATTCGCGGCGTAACTATTGGCAGCGGCAACGCCGCTCCGCCGAGCAAAGGGCTTTTAGTTGGCGGACAGCTTTATGTAAAAGCTGTCACTGGAACAGCAGATGTGGACATAAATGGTACTTTTGGTTACAATCAGCTTCGCTTACGCACTACTTACACCCCTACAAGCACGTCGGACACTAATGGAAACACAGGGGATTTTAGTTGGGATGCAAATTTTATTTATGTAAAAACTGCAACAGGCTGGAAGCGAACGGCTTTGAGCACATTTTAAAAAGTGTAAAACGCTAAGGAATGAATCAAAATACTGGGTTTATAGTAGGTTTCTTAGCGGGGGTGGTGCTTTCGCAATTAGTAGTAAAAAAACTATTGTACGCGCCGCCTACGGCTACTACACCGCTGCCTACACCCGAAACTTTTTTACACGCTGCAATGCCTCACGTAAGCGGCTATTACTCAGCACGCTACAAAGGAATAAAAAACAGAGCGGTAAAACCTACGAATTAAAATGGCAGACTTTGAACTTGCGGCGGCACGGGTTTTAAAATTAGAGGGTGGCTATCAAAACAACCCTAATGATAAAGGAAATTACAATTCTTTAAATAAAAATGTAGGCACCAATTATGGTGTCTCTGCGCGCCTGTATGAAAGCTGGATTGGCAGACCGCCTACTGTGGCCGATATGAAAGCAATCACACTCACTTTGGCAAAAAAAATTTATAGAGAGCGGTTTTGGAATAAAATAAAAGGAGATCAAATCCGCGACCAGCAGCTGGCCACGCTGGTTTTCGACGGGGCGATCAATCACGGCGTGCACCGAGGGGTGAGCTTGTTGCAAGAAGTGTTGCAAGTAGCAGTAACTGGCAGCATGGACAACACTACTTTACAAGCTCTTAATAATCAAAACGCTGCTAAGGTGTATCACGCCTACCGTGAGCGCCGTATTAAATTTTACAACGCAATTGTAGCAAAAGACCCTACACAAAAAGTTTTTTTAGTAGGGTGGCTAAACAGGATGGCTTCTTTTAATAGTTATGTCGTTGCTGCTGGTAGCGTTGGGTTTTTACTAATATTTGGCGCCATTTTTTTAATTTACAACCTAAACCGCCGTGACTTATGAAAAAAAATTTTTTTAGGGGCTATTGTGGCAAACAGCCCACCGGGCAAAAAACGGTGTAAAGACGGTTTTTACTCAACACTACCTCAGCAATAGGGCACAGTAGAAGAAGCTATTAAGAGAAGAGATATGTGCCGCTTAGAAAGAATTAAAAATTTTAGCAAGGATGGACAAAAATAAAAACCAAAAACTTTTTTTGTTGGCATTGCTGGCATTTCCTTTGCTTGCAGCTGCCCGAACAAAGGGAGCGTTTGGGCGAAATAAAAACGAAGGAACGCCACCGCCACAGGCTCAAAATTGCAATTTAAAACGCGGCGTTCGCAACAACAATCCGGGCAACATTCCAGTTGGCCCTTTTGATTACCTCGGCAAGGTGCCCTTAGCACAAAACACCGATTTTAACTGCGCTACGCAAAAAATAGAGCGACGTTACGAGCAATTTGTAACGTATGCCCACGGGGTGCGCGCGCTTACGCAGCTTTTGATTGATCAAATTTATTATAATCAAAACGCTTTTTCTATTATTGAAATTGTGCAAAAATACCCTACCGTGCCTCCAGAAATGCGCGTTGCGTATGCCAATGCTGTTGCTACGCGCGTGGGCATACCAGTTAACGAACCGTTGGCTACAACACAAAGCAATATCTTAGCTTTAGTAAAGGCTATTGCTGCTATTGAGAACGGCGGCGACGTAATAAATAACAGTGACTATTACAAAGCAATACAAATAGCACCAATATGAAAGCAACAATTGGGAATATTCCGTCAGTTGTTATAAGCGGAAAAACCTACAGTGCCGCACAAATTGTGGACAAAACATTGTTGGCTCGGCGGCCAGTCAATGTATATCATATTACTAATTTGAAAAAGCCATTTGGGCAGATTAAAGCGGGCGCTCCTGTGGGAGTGGTCTATTCTTGGATTGGGCCAAGCAATTTCACTAACGGAAAAATGTATTGGCAATTTTTCCGAAGTGATGGAAGCACCTATTACGCAGAGCATCGAAGTACGGATTTTGATCAAAGTTCTTTAAAGCAACAAGGAGCTATAACTGTATTAGAGCAAATAGAGAGCGAAAAACCTCCCCAGGGCGAAACTTGGCAGCGCACAATAACCAAAATTGCTGTTTTTAGCATAGTAGCATACGCAGCAGTAAGCATTATCAGCAATACAACTGGCGTGGGGCGCCGAAAAATAATCTATTTATGACAACGGAAAAAAAATGGCTCATATTTGGCGCGGTAGGTGCCATGTTGTATTTGATGTATCAAAGTGCGAAACAAAAAGAGTATGAACGTCAAATTTTAACAAAAAGGTTGCAGCAGCAAAATTTAATGTTGCCTAAAGATAATTCGAGGCAAGCAATTGTGACGTGGATAACAACTATTGTCGCAATTTTTGGCAACGTCGCGGCGCTTTGGCAACCAGGCGGGCCATTTTATAAACCGCCGCCTGAAGTGAAAAAGGAGCTTGATGCTCTTTTAATTTTACCCCCACCGCCCTCTGGCTCCATGCGTCCGCCGAGCCAATGGGTATAAAAAAGCTAAATATTTGATTAATATAAATATTAAAAAATGAAAAAAATAATTGACTTTTTGACCGATTTTTTAGCTAATGCAGTGGACAAATTTAAAATGAAAAATGCTACTGCTTATACTATTATCGCGCTGCTGCTGGGTACGGTGTATTACATCAGCACGCAATTGCTGACCGCCGATTTAACTGGCGAGTTAGTAATTCAAGACAGCCTACGTAAGATTGTGCAAAGCATTCAAAATATTATTGTACTTGTACTTACTTTGCTTGGAGCACATACACCAAAAAAATAATTCGTTTTTTTTTTGCAGCCTATAGTGTATTTGTTATGTGCATAAAAAAACCCAACTTGCATACAAGCTGGGTTTTTTTTGTTAAAAAGAGTACTCATTCGCTGGTTTCAATCCATGCAACGCGGCAAAACGTTACCGGTAATTCCCAAAATCAGCTATTGTGCTTCTAATTTACTTTTGTAGGTAAGTCAGGGTTCAGCACTTCTAATCCCCACCTTCGGTTATACTCAACCGTTAGCAGCCATTTAAAGCTGCTTCAATTTCCGCAAGAGTGCGTTTTAGTTTTTCCATTCTTTTGGTAGATATTGGCTTGTTTGTTAATCCAAGTCCTAAGTTGATTATTGAACGCAACCTTGCTGCCTTTGTTTTCAAAATCCATTGTTCTGAATAGCCATCAGAATGCTGCGGATTTTCGGGTGTTTGAGTGTTGTTTTTCATATCAATCATTTTTGGTTAAGTAAAGCGTTCATTAAATGCAGCACGAACGCAAAGCTGCTATGACGTTATCAGTCAGTGCTACGAACGTGCATCAACAACTGTTTTCTTATATTCAAGAAAAGCGGCTTGCCCCCACGCTTTTTTAAAAGATGGAGGTGCCGCCGATGCGGCGGCACATAAGATTAAGCAAACAAAACAGATAATAATTACTATTATTAAAAAATAGTCAAACCTTTTCATAATTCTATAAAACTTGGTTAAGTGAACAATGTTCGCATTGAAAATTCATTTGAGTGTCGCGAACTGGAAGTGTGGCGGCGTGCACCAAGGGGATGCCGCACCCTTTACACATCACCAATTCGGTGCCGTTCCAGAAACTTTTCAGGGCCCAGCTCAAACTGTCGGCGGGACTCCACCTTAGCCCGACGCGGAGCGCCTCCAGCATCTCCACGTTTTCACAGGTAAAAAAACCTTCTAAATTCCAATCATTGTGCGCCGCAAGATGCTGCAGCGCATGGGCAACGGCAGGGGTAGCCCCCCCACCGTTTCTAAACTTTTGTATGCCCGCCCGAAGTGTTCGGGCGTTAATGCCCGCGGCCTTCGCAAGGGCGGTTACGTTAATAAAGTCATAAAACATAGCTTCAGTTTTTTAAATTTTGATCGTTGTGATAAATGAAAGAGACGCAATCTTCATAAGCACCCTCAAAAACCACTAACCCCAAAAGGCGATTGAGGGGGTGATTTCTTACAATTACCCACTTCCCTTTAAGGGTTTCGATGACAATGTGACTTTTTTTCATTTTAACTTTTTTTAATAGGCAGCGAACGTTATTGTTCGCTGCTTTGGTGAAATATTATCTAAAAACCGGTGCTTTAAAAAGTTTTCTACGTCGCCGCGTAGAATAGTAAAATGCCCTCGAAAAGGCAGTCCATCTACGGCGTAGAAAACTTTAACAGAAATTTTTATACACATATTTTAGGTCTAAAAAACAGCACCGGCGCATTCAAGCGCACAAAATATTTTTGTGCGTCAAATATTTCCGGTTTGCGCCATTTGTTTGGATCGTCCGCAGCCGGATGCACCAGCCAAGCATTCGGCGAGAAATCGGATTCATGTCCGAGTTGGGTGACGAACGGCAGTGTGTCCTCTTCCTTCATATAGAACAAGAACGCCCAGTTTAGGTATTTCCCGTCAGCGCTGGGCTGTGGGTCGTAATAGCCTATCGCAGAGCCGCCGCCGGGCAGTACGACGGAAAATCCCTCATTTGAAGGAAGGTTGGCATACACAAAATATACGTGTTCGCGTAGGTTCCAACTTATTTTAGTGTAAGTTCGGAACGCTTTTGGCTTATCCATTCAGGTGATGGATATTTCGCCGTCCACGTTTTTCCGCCAGCGGTGGAACAGGGTGTTCCATTTTCCACTTATCAAATATAGCCCGTTGTCCGACTTCTTTGTCGGGCAGTCCATCAGCTTATCTACAAATACGTAACTCAACATAGCATTTTTTTTTAAAGTTATTAAAAAGTAATTATTTCCTTTTGCCACTTCCTTTTCTTGCTCCCCCTAACCCCATGCCTTTTGGCTGAAGTTTGTGGAGTATCTTTACATACTCCGGTGTAAAGGGGATGCCAAACTCCTCGCACGTTTCGCGTGCCGTGTGCGAAGAGTAAAAAATTAAAACAGATTTCAATACCGCCGCCTTCAACCGGTCTATCACGACCGAGTCCTCAAAATTGAGGTCTTTGACCAGCTGTCGGTGCAATTGGTCGTTGTATCTATTTTCGTTTTTCATCTTTGTTGACATTGAAAAGCCCGGATGCCAAAGAAAAGGTTTTTTTTATTCCTAATAAAAAAGGGAAAGTTGGCGGCATCCGGGGTGTCTTGAATTATTCGCAATTTAAATTGATCCCGATTTTCCTTAGCTCGGCGGCATATTTGTCGCAGTTCAACTTCTTATTTTTAAGAACTATTTTGCGCAGTTCTGCGCGAGTAAATCGTGAATTAATCGAAATGTCGTTGTCGTCGCAAAATTGCAAAATCCCAAAGTGGCAGAAACCTAATTCCTCTGCTGTATCTTTGTCTATTATCTGTGATTCGTGCGCAATATGCTCTTTGCGTTTTCTTTTCAGTCCTGCCACGGCTCCTTGCAGCGTTTCGGCGTGGTAGTGTTCGCCCGTGCGCGCCATAAAGGCGCAATGAAGGACAGTGCTGCCTAAAATAGACAGAGAATAAAACTCTATTCCTTCGAACGCGCGTATAAAACGAACCTCAAAAAGTTCGTTAAGCTGAACCCTGTTAAAGTACTTACCGAGGCGTTGTTTTGCGGGTTTGTTGTCCGGCTTTGGCGGATTCAGCACCGCCTTAATTGCCCTCAGCAAATAATTCCCTGAAAACGACTCCACCCGATATACCTTTTTTTCCGTTCCCTTTTGAAACACTACTCGCCAGTTTTCTATCGTTCTTTTCGGTCCCCAAATCTTATGCCACCCTTTCGAGTAGTAATTCCAATCCGCCTTTTCGTCTTGCTCTACTGTAAGTCGCCATCCGGCGACTTCTGCGTAAATACTGTCCGCCCCATAGCCGTTGTAAGCCTTGTTAGCTTGTACGGCTAATAAATTTGCTTTTTTCATCTTTTTTTTTGCGACTGTAACACCGTCGCCGCTTTTGTTAATAAATTAATTACAATACAAACATAAACCAAAATTGCCGTTTCCGGTAATTTGTTCGACGAAATTACTGTTTTTTTCGACTAAATTACCGAAAACGGCGACGAACGAAAAATTTATTTGCAAGAAATAAGGATTAAAGGAGTGCAGAAAAAATAAATTTAAAAAAAAGAAAGAAAGAGTTGCGTGTGTCAAAAAAATGACATACATTTGTAAAAAAAAATGCTGTCGAAAAAAAGCCTGCATGTAAAAATAAGAATACATCAAATTTCGATTCAGCAGGACTTAAACATTGCTATTATAATGGCTTACGCCGCAAAAGAGTTAAACATTTCTTCTCGAACGCTTTATCGCAAGATAAAAGAGGGGAAAATTACGGACGAAGACATTGAAAAAATTGAGCACATTCTCGCGCAGATTGTTGTTAAACAATCTGTGTGTTGACGTTAGCGCATTGGCTTAGATTAACCTTGCCAATGCTACTGTAACGACGCAAACGTTGCAAAAAAAAATTGCTCCTTACTCTACTTTTAGGCATTAACTCAAACTAAGGGGGGCTGGCACGCAAAGCACAAATTGGGCTTTATGCGGGTTCGATTCCCGCCGTGCCGCAATCGAATGACGGAAATGGCAGGGCGGTAAGACGTTACACAAGTTCATTAGGAAACGTTGTCCTTTTTTGCTTTGCGGATAGACCTGGGTAAGCAAGGTAAACAGTTAGCGACGGTTGCTGGAAAAAGGATAAAAAAGTACAATTAACTTGGCCCTGCCTTATGTCATCAAAGAGCTTTTTATATTTTTCTCATAGAGATTACCATTTGTCAGAGGGAGCCAAGCTCCCTCCTTTTTCTGAAAAAGAGCTAAGTTTATATATTCGTTTACATATTTAAGGGAGAGTAGCCCTCTTCCTCTTTTTTTCACCTTTAAACTACTAACTTATGTCCGACTTCCCTATCGCTAAATTAACCAAGCTAATTCGGCGGGGTCTTCCTGAGCAATACCTTGCAGGGGTTATTTTATCCTACGCGGTAAACGCCGCGCTAATAGCCTTCTTACTTTACCCTATTTTTGTATCAATTGCACCAGGCAACAATTCGCTGGCCCTGATAATTGTATGTGCTGGCAGCATAGTTGCTCAATACTTCCGCTACCTAATAGTCTTCACCGATCAGTTAGTTCCGAATGGAGTACAAAGCTCAAGGTTCGTAGTTCGCACCGTAGCCATGGCCATGTGGCTTTTTTCCGCAATTGAGGTATATCACGCCACGGCGGCAACGGAAGTGCTAACAGGCTCCAAAGCTTGGAGCCTCACTCTTTTTGGGTGGGCAATAGTAACAGGGGGCTATATCTTAGAAATAAGCTTTGTCAAGAAGCTTAACGAGCTAACAGACAGTGAAAACAATGCACTTTATCTACCTGATAGCGAACTAAAAGAAAGGATAAAGAACGAGCAGCCTAAAACTCACCCAAATTTCGCCCTCCCTCAGATCCCTGACGAAATGGAATTTGATTTTTCGGGAAACGGGAATGGGAAGCCTTAACCACTTCCCCACCCCACTGCGCCAACCCCCTTTGTAAGCGTACTTTAGAATACCGTCCTGATCAACGCAGGACATTAAAGTACTGCTCACCTCGATGTAAAACAGCCCATGCCAGACAAAATCAAAATAAAGCATTGATAATCAGTCAAAAAAGCGAAACAGGTTAAAGAAAAAAAAAGGGGGCAATAAGTTCTTTTTAAATAAGCAAAAGGTATGTTTTATGAGTAATTTCTATGAAGAGAGAATGGCAGCACTGGGTGTCACGGAGCAAAACAACCTGCTCCGTGCGGCCCGCATTAAGGACACTGAGAGCCTTAATGTCAGCATAAAAGATGCGAAGCTATTTACGCAAGATAGCCAGGGCAACATTATAATACACTATTTTGACATCGAAGGCAGCTCGATTCCGTACAAGACAAATGAAAAGTACTCTAAGGTACGGATGTATCAAGTTAAAAGATTGAGGGAGCCAATTGGAGATATGAAATATAAAATGCCAGCGGGTGCCGGCACATACCCTTGGTTTCACCCAACTTTAATTGCGGCATTTTTTGAGCTAAAAAAAATAGATACACTTTACCTCACTGAAGGCGTATTCAAAGCCTTCAAAGCCTGCGAGCTGGGCATCCCTACAGTAGCCTTCAGCTCGATTACTCACCACTCTGACAATACAGGGCAAATTCATAGAGACGTGTTGCGGCTTATTGAAACCTGCAACATTGAAAAAATCGTCATCCTTTGGGACGGAGATTGCTTAGATATAAGCAAAAAAGCAATTCCTGTGCGGGAGGAACTTACAAAAAGGCCATTTGGCTTTTTCAACGCCGCAAAGACTATTCGGGAAAGAATATTAAAAGCATTTCCCAACTTACAAGTTTTTTTTATGCACCCTATTTCGGACAGCTTTCCGCAAAAACCTAAAGGGCTTGACGATATTCTAATCGTCGCCGAAAAGGTAGGGGAGTTAGAAAAAGTAGTTGAAGACGTAGTGCCCCACGACAGACGCGGGAAATATTTTTTTCGCATGGACATTACGTCCACAACGGAAATTTTGGCGCAATACTTTTGTTTAACGAAGTTTTCTATAACTGAGTTTTACAATCGTCATTGCAACATTATCGGAGAAAGCGATTTTTATTTTCATCAAAACTTGTACTACTATGACAATAGTAGCAATGAGTTGCGGCTCATCGCTCCAGGGTGGGCGCAAAACCTTCGCTGGATTGGCGATGAGTTTTTTGTGGAGATGCAAGAGCCATCTGCTCGCGGAGATCGGCGTGCCTTGCGAAAATACAGCAAAGAGACGCTGAGGGATTTGTATGGAAAAAATTTTCTGCAATACCTCAAGCACTTCGCAGGGTTTTGCAATGTGCCAAGTCACACCGATTATCAACAAGTTATAGAGCGAGGCAACCGTCAGTTCTATAACAGGTACTACCCCATACGGCATGTGCCAGAGCCAGGGGACTACTCAAAAATAATTGACTTTATAAAGCATATCTGGGGAGAATATGAAGTAGTACACGCGGTGACAGGCACGAGGTACCTGTCATGGCACTTAGGCCTCGACTACTTGCAATTGCTGTACTTAAAACCGACACAGGCTTTGCCAGTAATTTGCCTGTACTCAAAGGAAAACGCGACTGGAAAGTCGCTGTTTGGAAAGCTTATTGCCGGCATTTTCGGCGACAACTATGTGCAGATTGGCAATTCGGATTTGCAATCCGATTTTAACGAACACTACATAGACAAATTAGTCGCGGTATGCGAGGAGACGCTCCTTGAAAGGAAAAGGGATGTAGAAAGAATAAAGGCTTTGAGCACCTCTGGGCAAATAATGGTCAACCCCAAAGGACAAAAGCAATACACTATTGACATATTCCTCAAGTTTATTTTTATGTCTAACAACTTGAGGATGATTTACGTAACGCAGCATGATGAACGATTTTGGATACACACAGTGCCAAAACCAAAAAAAGACAACCCCAATTTAGAGGAGGAGATGCTAAAGCAAATTCCAGCTTTTTTAGATTTTCTAAACCATAGGGTTTTAGAAACAAAAAAAGAGGGGCGAATGCACTTCCATCCGAGCCTGATTAGAACGCAGACATTCGAGCAGGTCGTTGAGGTCAACGAGCCAACGGATGCAACAGACCTGCGCGAAAGAATGCGCGACCTATTTCTTAGCCAGCCGCCAGGCGACCTGCCTGATGTAATTGAAATGACTTTGAAAGAGGTCAAAGCGGAGTTCTTTGGTGGGAAAGCGTCCGACAAGTGGATCAAAGAAATTTTGTCGGACTACCTTAAAGTAGATTTACGGCGGGACGAGGCTGGAGGAGCGATATATACCCGTGGCGCTTACCTACGCCACTACTATGAGCCGTCCACGGGCGAATGGACAACAAAGGAAGTCAAGTGGCGAGGACGCCCGTATCAGTTTTATAAAAAAGATTTTTTACTCGATGGTGAAGTGGGGGAGTGGGCCAGCGAAGAGGATGAATGGATACCAGAAAAAACTTTCTAACTTATGACTTATGCCAATTAATTACAAAAACTATCCGAAGGACTGGCAGCAAATAAGAAAACGCATTTTGGAGCGAGCCGCGCACAAATGCGAAGGCTGCGGCGTACCAAATTACAGCTTGGTAGAGCGAGACACACGCCTTGTAAAGGCACAGACGGAAAGCTATGCGCAGGCCAGGAAGGAGAAAAAAAAACATAGTTCTGTAATTATTATCATTTTGACCGTCGCCCATTTGGATTGGGACGAATGGAACGACAAGATAGAGGACGACCGGTTAAAGGCACTTTGTCAAAAATGCCACTTGAAGTATGATCAAGTGGACAACAAACTACGTAAAAAGTACGGCAAACAATACCGGCGCTTTCAACTCAAATTTTTATGACTAAAATCAAGCTGTTGGATTTGTGCTGTGGCGCGGGCTTAGCCGCAGATGGATATATGCAAGCGGCCCAAAAGCTCGGCTTGCAATTAGAGATAACCGGTGTGGACATTAAATTTCAAAAAAACTATCCATATACTTTTGTACAGTCAGATGCTGTACAATTTGTAGCAGAGGTGGATTGGACAAAATATGATTGCGTGCACGCATCGCCGCCGTGCCAAGCTTATAGTCACAGCACGGCGATGTTTAGAAACAAAGGGAGAAAATATCCTGATATTTTAGAGCCGATTCAAGAGGCTTTGAAAAAATCAGGATTGCCCGCAGTGCTGGAGAATGTGCCAGCGGCACCTATTCGGCGCGACGTGGTGCTGGTTGGGTATGCCTTTGGGCTACCTATTGTAAAAAAACGATTTTTTGAATTATACAACTGGTGGATGCTTGCGCCCATCATGCCTCAAACCAGCAAGCAAGTAAAAAAAGGAGACTTTGCAACAGTTGTTGGCAAAGGGCACAAAAACCCGAAGCATCTATGCAAAGTGCCCGGATTAACAATAAAGGAAAAATGGAGGGCTGCGCTGGGGACGAATAGGGTAGAGCTTAGCTACTCCGAAATGGCGGAGGGCTTTCCCCCAGCTTACACCGCGTACATTGGTGAAACGCTGTTTTTGCATGTCACAAAAAATTGTTTTTTCATGCGCTTTCCGAGTGAAAAAAGGGGGTTTTAAAGAAAAAAGCTTCTGACCCAAAATGACGTTGACAATGTTGACATGTTGACAAATGTATTTTAATCTATTGAAAATCAATTAATTAAAACTGTCAACATTCCAAAAAAAACTGTCAACATCTAAGGGTATGTTGACAACTTTTTTGTCAACGTCTATTGAGATGTTGACAGACGTTGACAAATAAAGAACTCAACAAAATAAGGAGTTTTGGCTGGTTTGTCAACGTTGTCAACATGTCAACGTCGTTTTGACCCCGCGGCGTTTTTGCATTTTATCACTAAAAAAAATAAGTCACAAATGAGCAAGATTATTGAGGCATTGAGCCAGCAAATACTTGAAGATGAAATCAACACTTTAGTAGCAAAGCTGGATTTAGAAAGCTTACAGTATTTGGTAGAGTTGTTTAACTTGAAAGAAGGCACTGAGCTGGTAGTTGTAAAAGCTCAGCATGTGCGTGGGATTCAGCGCTATGCCCAATTAATGTGTACATGCCTTCCAGATGAAAGAATAGGTTATACTGCGGTAGAGCTACCCTTTAATGCAGGTAAAATGTGGATGTGCAATACTTGCGGTTGTCCACATGTGATTGAAAAAGAAGGGCCGTATTGCCAGCATAGCTGTGGCCCATCCAATTATCATAAAGGCGGCAAGTGTGATACCAATGGGTGTTATAAATAAGGCATGGCCGCAAAAAAAAATCTATTTTACAATATACGCCATTTACGTATCATTTACGTATCACCTGTTGCGCATTAACGTTTTATTATGTAGTTTTGGGAAAAAAAAACATGGCATTGTCAAAAGCTGAACTATGCATAATTTTTGGACTTTGCAGGACTAATTTACTGTGGAGCCACGGCTACGTTACGCCGGAAATGCTATCTACGGTTAATTGGACAGTGGAGGAGTATAAATCAAGAAAGCTATTGCCTCCTAAAATTGTAACCTTAATTTTGGGAGATCAAGGTATATCCATATCTGAAGCACTTATAATTTTGAATAAAAGATAATTTTTAAAACGACACTAAAATGGAGTTAATAATTGCAAATTTGCTTAGTCCATCCGAGCCGCACGGTTATGTTGCTCACTCCGCTAACGCAGCAGGGCTATGGGCAGCAAAAGTAGAAACGCTTAATAAAACATTTACAGCGTCTTGCATAAGCCGAAAAGAGGCTGTGAAATGGGTTCATAAAACAATTAGATTTTTGGAAGGGACGTAAAACTTACGTAAAGTCCATAACCTTCTTTTTTTTGCAACAAAAGTCTTATTGCTACAAACATGTGCAATAAGACTTTTGTTTATGTGTATATTTGTGCTATAATGGATTCTTTTTAGGAAGCATAGGGATATAAAATTATAAGGGAGTAAGGTGTTGCCTTACTTCCTTTTTGCGCCTCTTTCATGAAAGCATCAACAAAAATTTTATCAAATATTGGCACTTTTACAGTCGTAGGGCTGGCGGCTTTTATGTTTTTTAGAGGCATAATAGCACGTTTTCAAGTTTTGCCAATTCCTTCACCAACTGTTATTTTTAAAAACAATCGGTTTATTATTAATTTTAATATTCCTGTAAAAAACAACACAGCTTTCTCTGTTCCTGTTACGCAGGTAGAGGGAGTAATTCTTTATCAAAATAGAATTCCTCTTGCAAACGTGTTTGTTGATCAATCCGTAACGCTAAAAGCAAACACTACAACACCTATTCCTGTAAGAGCAGAGATAGGTGTTGGAACATTAATAGACGCGGGCGTAACAATTGTAAGTGAAAAATCCTTTTTGCCTTCTTTTTGGTTTAGAGGACGTGCTATTGCCGGTCAAATTTCTATTCCTGTATCCCAAAACATACAAGTAATATGAGCATAAGCGCTCGTAGTGCAGGAAAGTACATTGCCCCTACTTCCAATTTAGAGACAATTGTCTTTAAAAACGGCGGTATTGATGATATTGTAGAGGTCATTCTGTTTGCTGACAAAGTTGGTACGCCATTTACCTCAGCCTTGGCGGAAAAGCTAAAGGGCGAAACTGATGAAGATACTTTGCGCAACGTCTTTTACTTTGCAAATCGCAATTTTAAATACGTGCGAGACCGTGTAGGCAAAGAGGTGGTAAAAAGCCCCGGAAAATTTTGGAAAGATAGGCGAGGGGATTGCAAAAGCTATTCTGTTTTTATAGGTAGCCTACTGCAAAACTTAGGCTTTAAGTATAAATATAGAGTAGCTTTTTATGACCCTACTATGCCAGACCAGGGGCATATTTACCCAATCGCCTACGCCGGCAAAAAAAAATATGTGTTGGACGCTATTCCTTTGAATGATTTTAAACCCCATCGAAAATTCGATGATGAGGTAAAATTTTGGAAAGCGTATGATTATCAACCAAAGCGCGGACAGTTCAATTTAGAAACAGAACCGCGTATTTCTGGGGCAAGTGTAAACGGTTTTTGGAAAGATTTTTTGTCAAGCTCTGCGTTTTTTGCGGCCTTTTTTTTAGTAGGCAGTAGTAAGCGTGGAGCATCCCCCGAAGATTACATGCTTCCCCGACTACTTGGGCTTGGAGCTGGGTATTTATTAGTAAAAGCAATTGCTAAACAAAAATGACCAAAATAGCATACATACATGGGCTTCCGCGCCACCCCCCACAAGATGAGTGGGAGGAACGCCGCGCACAAATACCCACACAGCCTTTTATAGACTATTCAAAACTTACTCGCGGCGAATTAAAAGTTTTTCTTTTGCAGGAACAGCTTCAAATGCTAAGTGCTTTTTACCCTGAAAATGTGCAATATAAAAGCTATCTGCAAGATGTAGAAGCTGCATTAGATAAAGGTTTAGCGGGCATTCGTATTTATAATCGTGCTGGAATAGATGTCATTTTGGCACAAGCTAAACAATTAACAATGCCTGCTATTACACCGCAATTTTTAAGTAGCAGGGTAGGAAACATTCCTCCTTATATCGAATGCGTTCCTCCCGCTATTCAAATGGATGAGGGGTACGGCCCATTTTGGGTTGATACAGGAGTAAGCCAAGAGGAATACAATAATTGTTTATACAGGGGATCGTTAATTAATGTAATTAACAAGCATTGGGAAACCAGTAGCCCGCATTTGATTTACAATTTTTTAGAAAAGCCTGGATCAGAACCAGCTATTATACAGGCTAAACGCTTAAACCATCGCCTTGCGATGGAGTATTTTTCTCGACTTACAGGATTGTCAGGGGATAATCTTACGCTTTGGGCCCGAAATGGCATAATTCGTAGCCAAATTCAAGTTGGAGGGTTGCCATGGCAGCCCGAAGAAGCTTTAGCTAATTTTAGATTGTCTGCAAAGGCAGGCGAAAAAATCGGATTTGATCCGGTTACAATTACAGCATTGGTACAGCTGTTCGTGGCTATTTTAGGAGCGGTAGGGGCTACAATTGCTTTGATTCAAGCACTGCGTAGGCAGGAGCAAATCTCTTTAGAGAGTACTCTTAGAGGAATCGGCTCCCCCCCTTTTGGGGCGGAAAAAACTGATTATGACAATTTTTTTAAAGAAGATACTTCTGCTGAAAAAATAAAATGGCTATTTCCGATAGTAGGAATAGGGTTAGCAGCTTTTTTATTTACAAATAAAAATTAAAAATGGGATTTGTTACGAGCCGTCGCAAAAAACGGCAAAAACAGAAAAAAAAAGCATTGGCGCATGACGGTTATTACATCGCTGAAAAAGAAATTACACTACCCGCTTTGGCGTTAGCTACTAAGCTAAACGTGGACTGGAAACTTGTAACTGGAACTGGAAAAAATGGGCGCATTACAGTAAGGGACATAGC
>CALMSP010000045.1 GCA_937872405.1 uncultured Saprospiraceae bacterium
CGGGTATGATTTTAAAAGTGGATATCAATGAAGGGGAAATCGTGTATATGGCGACAAAAGTGAGCAACAAAAAGCCAAGCAAAGGCGACATCAAAGCACCAAGCGCAGGTAAAAAAATAACCGATGAAGAATTTCGTGCTATGGTGCAAGAGCAAATGAAACAAATGGGTGGTCAGGGCAGAATGATGTTTGGAAATTAACGACAAACCAATCTGCTAATGTGCTGATAACCAACTAATAATCAATTTTTATGGCAAAACCAAATATTGTTTAAATTAGAACTGCTGCTTATTAGCTGCACGAATTGGTATGACAATTTTTCAAAACGTGCCAGATTTTTATAAAAATCCGGCACGTTTTGCCTATCAAATTATACGTATTTTGGCCGAATGAAAATGAATACGCTGCCGCCTGCTTTTGTAGTGCAGATGGAGCAACAACTTGGCGTAGAAGCGGCTGCTTTTTTTGAAGCCCTGCAAGAGCCGGCGCCGGTGAGCCTGCGCTACAATCCAGCAAAGCATCTCCATACTCAACCTTCCACGAATCCTGTACCTTGGTGTACCGAGGGGCACTACTTGTTAGAACGTCCAGTATTTACGCTTGATCCAGCTTGGCACGCGGGTGCCTACTACGTGCAAGAGGCCGCTTCGATGTTCGTGGCAGAAGCGATTCGTCAGACCACCGATTTGCAGGGTTACCTACGAGCATTAGACCTCTGTGCTGCACCCGGCGGCAAAACCACCTTGCTCGCTACGCTACTGCCAGAAGGTAGTTTTTTGTTATCCAATGAAGTGATTAGAAATCGCTATCAAATTTTACAGGAGAATTGCACAAAGTGGGGCTATCCGAGCGTGCATACAACGAATGCCGACAGCTCAGATTTTCAAGCATTTTCGGGCTTTTTTGATCTTGTACTGGTAGATGCACCTTGCTCTGGCGAAGGCTTATTTCGCAAAGACCCCAAAGCGGTGGGGGAGTGGTCGTTGTCGAATGTACAACATTGCGCGGCCCGTCAGCGCCGCATCCTGGCTGATGCCGTGGCCTTAGTACGAGCAGGTGGCACGCTGGTGTACTGCACTTGCACGTACAATGATACCGAAAACGAAAACAATGCAGCTTGGCTGGCTAATACTTTCAACCTCACGCCGCTACCTTTGCAGTTACCTGCCGAATGGGGTATTGTGAGCAAAGGTATTGGTTATCAACTTTATCCACATCGGGTACGTGGCGAAGGATTCTACATAGCTTGCTTTCGGCAGCTCAAACCGAGCACAGCCGCGCCTTGGCGGACGAAGTCAAACGCTTTTCGACATTTAAAACCCGTGGCAACCCGCTATGTGCCAGCCTTACGGCAATGGCTACAACAGCCAGAACGATATGAACTATTGGAAGATGCCACGGGGCGCATAGTTGCTATAGATACCGTACAATCGCCTGATTGTCAAAGAGTTGAAGGTCATATCCGCCGTAGTCACCTTGGCTTAGAAATGGGGCTTTTTAAAAACCGCGATTTCGTACCTGCACACGAACTGGCACTTAGCACGGCGCTCGCCGAGGATGTGGCAGCTGTAACGCTCGATAAGCACCAGGCGCTACATTTTCTGAAAAAGGATAATTTCGACCTGTCAGACCTGCCCAAAGGTTGGGTGTTGGCGCGTTTCAATCATGTAGGTATCGGCTGGCTAAAAGGATTGGGCAATCGGATGAATAATTATTTGCCTAAAAACTGGCGTATCCGAATGGATCTGAACCAGGAATAATACCATTTTCAATCAAAGGCGACGCGCATTTGACGCGCTGTAATGTTTTGATTTTCAATATCTTATAAAATTGTCAATCGAACTTTATACATGGCATAAACCTTCTGGAATACCGACTGTTGTTGTTGCCGGTTGAATCTTTAACCCAAAAACGTATGGAAAAAATTGCCATTTTTTGGTTTCGTCGAGATTTGCGCTTGCAGGACAACGCCGGTTTGTATCATGCACTGCGCAGCGGTCTGCCAGTACTGCCGCTCTTCATTTTCGATACTAATATTCTCGACAAACTGGAGTCTAAGTTGGATGCACGCGTGACCTTTATTTATGATACCCTGCGTGCTTTACAGCAGGAATTGGCAATGCACGGCAGCGCTATGCTTGTAGAATATGGCGATCCGCAGCAGATTTGGATACAATTATTAAAAAAATATTCGATTGCGGCAGTTTATACCAATCACGACTTTGAACCCTATGCCATCCAACGCGACGAAGCCGTTCGGCAGTTGCTGCAGGCATCAGGTGTGGCTTTCCATACCTTCAAAGACCATGTTATTTTTGAAAAAGACGAAGTGCTCAAAGAGGATGGCAGACCCTACACGGTGTTCACGCCTTATAGTCGCAAATGGCGCAGCCTGCTGATGAGTAAGGTAGTCAATAGGGTTAATGACAATGGACAAATCGAGTCACAATCTTACTATTTGCAATCGTACCCTTCAGAACAATATGCCGCTCATTTTTATAAAACGCCACCTCTGCCGATGCGCACATTGGCATCTATGGGATTTGAGCGTACCGACCTCCACATACCGCCGCGCACGGTTGGGCAATCACGCATCAAAAACTACGATAAAACCCGCGATATTCCTGCGATAGAGGGTACTTCTCGATTGGGCATTCACTTTCGATTTGGCACCATCAGTATCCGCCAGAAAGCTTGGCGGGCACAGCAACTCAACGACGTTTTTTTGTCCGAACTCATCTGGCGCGATTTTTATGCCATGATTTTGGCACATTTCCCCCACGTAGCAGGCAGCGCCTTCCGCCCCGAGTACGACCGGATTGCTTGGCGCAATGACGAACACGATTTTCAAAGATGGTGCATGGGTACTACTGGGTATCCGCTCGTGGATGCTGGTATGCACGAACTCAATGCTACCGGCTATATGCACAATCGGGGACGTATGGTGACGGCAAGTTTCTTGACCAAGCATTTGCTCATTGACTGGCGGCTGGGAGAAGCCTATTTTGCTGCAAAACTGCTGGATTTTGATTTAGCCAGTAATAATGGGGGCTGGCAGTGGGCGGCTGGAAGCGGCACGGATGCGGCACCTTATTTTAGAATATTCAACCCTACGGCACAGCAGGAAAAATTTGATCCACAGGCTACCTACATCAAGCGCTGGATACCTGAGTACGGAACTTCCGCTTACCCCACGCCAATTGTGGATCATAAAATGGCCCGCGAACGTTGCCTTGCAGCCTACAAAATAGCACTGAGCAGGTAAAAAAGTCTTTTGATTATTGACACCGAAAATGATAACTTTGCCTTTACAATGGCTTCAAGCACCGCACATTCGGGTATGATGCAGCGTTTGCCGCACATCTTTTTTGCCACCAGCCCGCTGGGAGGACGAGGCGTCTTTACTGCTCAACTTATTCGAGCCGGCTCGCTTATTGAAATATGCCCTGTTATTATACTGCCAGAAACCGAATTGCCAGCCATTCATAGAACCGAATTGCACGATTACTATTTTCTGTGGGGTGAAGATGAGAAGGCGTGCGCTATTGCGCTGGGCTTTGGTTCACTCTACAACCATGCCTACGACGCCAATGCCGAATATATACTTGATCTGGACGAGCAAACGATTGATTTCTACGCGGTGCGCGACATAGCGGCAGATGAAGAAATCACTGTAAATTATAATGGCTGGCCCGATGACCCTTCCCCAGTATGGTTTCATCAGCCAGATTATCAGCGCTAAAATAGGTTGCGGAGGGGGAGGGATTCGAACCCCCGGTACGCTCATCACGCACGGCTGTTTTCAAGACAGCTGCAATAAACCGCTCTGCCACCCCTCCGGTCAGATAATACGCTGTTGTTTCAAAAAATTATGACTGTCAAGGCATTTGAAGCATCCGTTCTCTTTTGAACGCTTCCGATGAAAAAATCTTAACTAAAGTATCGGCAATAATTTCACCAAGACTCAATACATTGAAGCGGCTGCAAAGGTAATGAGCTTTTACAAATCCTAAAGTCTTTTCCTAAAAAAAAGTTCCCTCATGACAAGCGAACACCTAAAAGTACAGGTATGCCACCAATAGGGTATATAATTTTTTTAAAAAAAGTTTGCAGAGTATATAAAAAGAATTATTTTTGTAGCATGGTAACGATATTTATCATTTCGTTGCTTGATTCTCCTAAATTACACATCACATTAGGCTTGCATTCGACTAATTCATGTCGAACTAATTCTTAATATATATTCGCGTGCGACTGGAATTAAATTCTTGAATTCCGACATTGTCGTTCGCTAGGCGTATGCATTTTATTTACTACCCAACAAATTCTTTCAAAAATACTACTCACCAAGGCATTATTGCGCCCTTCCGATCTTATTGATTCTTGGAGGGAATAATCCATTTTATTTTGATCGTTAGTCTATTAGACAAAATTAAATTTACATATATGAAATCTTTTTACACTCCTTTTCCGCGTGTGATTTTTGCAATTGCGTTCTCGCTTGTGTGTATACATTCCTTCGCAGCCACCTTCACCGTTACCAATCTTAATGACGCTGGCGTAGGTTCTCTCCGCCAAGCCATTATCAACGCCAACGCTGCCGGTGCCGGGCCCCACGCCATCAATTTTGCCGTAGCGGGCACCATTCCAATCACCTCCAGTCTGCCTGCTATTGCCAACAGCGGCATTACCATTGACGGCGGTGGTGCGATCACCATCAATGCGCAAGGTGGCGACGTTGACCGCAGGTTTTTTATTATTAAAGCTTCTAATACGACCGTAAAGGGCTTTACCTTGCAAAATACGGGCAGCTACTGCTTCGACGTAGCGGGTGGATTGTCAAATGTCACCATTCAAGACATTATTGCCAATCATGTTTCAGCATTCATAGATAATGTTGTCCTCGTCACTGGCGCTTCCACCAATATGACCATCAAAAATGTGATGGTATTGAGCGGTATGCAGGATTGTGTGGGCAGCAACATCGGTCGTCCTTTTTATTTCCAAAATGGACTTCAAACCAATCTGCTCATAGAGGATATCACTGCTCATGCTATATGCGAAGGCATTGTCTTCCGCGATGCGAGTGTGAATGGTTTGAATATCCTCAATACCACTATTTATGGTTCTATCAATCATATTGTATTTGACAATACGGGCGGACCAGTGGAAACCGCCAACAACGTCGTTATTGACGGCGAGAACACTGCCAGCTTGTACTCCCAGCGCGACGGCGGTGGGTCAGCCATGATATATAGCGATTTTGTCAATACCAATTGGCAGATTAAAAATATCATTTTAGATGGCGACCGCGCCAATACAGTGGATGATGCCAATTATGGCATTCGGTTTGATAATTCGACCAACGGTATTACCATTGATGAAGTATTGGTGAAAGATTTTGATGTCTATAGTATATGGTTTAATGGTGCAGCTACGAATATCACCATTGATAATACCGATGTAACAACACCTACCAACGGACACGGCACGACCATGCAGGGTATCCGCTTTGAAAATACGGTGACCACGCTTAGTATGAATAATGTGCTGATTGATATGGATATATCTGGCACAACGGATGATGCCAATTATGGTATCGTCTTTGCGCATGGACATCAAAGAACAGGCGTCACGCTTAATAATGTCACGATCAATGAAGCCGATGTTGACGGTATTTATGTAGATGGCCCCGTGACCAATTTCACGGTGACTGCCTCTACCTTTACGAATAATTACGACGGCATTGAATTCTACAATGGCTACAACCATATTAATATCAATATTAACAATAGCACTTTCACTGGAAGCGGGCGCAGTGGTATATTAATCAATACAGGAAGTGCTATCAATAGCGGTACAATTTCCGGTAATACCATTTCTAATAATGCTTCCAATGGCTTGTGGTTCTACTCTGGTAATGGGAATAAGGCTTACACCGTTTCCGGCAATACCATCTCTTTCAACGGCGGTGCGGGTATTTATGTAAACTCCGGCCCAGATGCTATTAATATTACCCAAAACAGTATTTTTAGGAATACAGGCAATGGGATCGAATTGGATGGTGGCGGTAACCTCAGCTATGAAGGTGTGAACCGCCCAACAGTCACCGGCTCTACCGATATGGGCGGCGGAATGTGGAAAGTGAACGTGAGTCTGCCCACGATCTGTAATGCAGCAGGCGGCTGTACGGTAGAAGTTTTTGCCAATAATTCTAGCGATGATGTAGAAGGACGCTATTTCGTGCAGTCTTTCTCTGGTTTGGCGGGTGGTAGCCATGTGTTGACGGTGGCTTCCTGCACGGCGATTCCTTGTACGGGCTTCCCTTACGGCTTCTGGACGGCAACCTTGAAAGTAGTAAATACGGGTTCTGTTTCAGAATTTAGTAACAAACAAAGTATGAAAACCCAAGGCCCTGCTGCTGTGGATGCAGGCGTGGCACTCTGGCTCGACGCACAGGATGCTTTATCTGGTAACTTACCCGGCGGTACTGGCTGGCAGGATCGCTCTGGGAATGACCGCGATTTTGACCTTGTGTTTGGTACGCCCAATCGCGGTACAAGTGGCTTGAATTACAACCATTATGTACAGTTTAATGGCGGTAGTTATCTGCGCTCTAGCAAAAGCCCGTTTGTAAATGGATTTACAGCAGGTGAAGTGATTGTAGTGACGAGGGCTTACTATCGGCATTTGAACCAGGGCAATCCGTATGACCTTGGCGGTAGCTCGCGCGGTTTTCATTATTCCTGGGGAGATGAAGCAGTTTATAATGGCTTTGGTACAAATGATCGTCTTGGCTGGCGTCCGGCAACCAATGCCATTCTGGACGGTAAAACTGGAATTTCTGCTGTTAACGGCACTCGTTTAGATATTCGAGAATGGAATATTTTCCAAACTTACTCTGCCGCAGGCGCTTGGGGTACGGGTTTCAACGGGCAATTCGTAGCAACGACGACAACCAATATGCAGAACTTCTCGCTCGCTGGTGGCAATGAACACATTGGCGCAGTTTCTGGTGCTATTTTCTACGGTGACGTAGCCGAGGTGATTATGTACAGCCGCACCCTCACCACCGTCGAGCGTCAAAAAGTCAATTCTTATTTGGCTTTAAAATATGGTACTTCACTCGATCAAATCGCGGTAAATCAGGACTATTTCGCCAGCGACTGGAATGGCACGACTGGTACCCGAATGTGGCAAAACGACAACGACGGCTACGAAACCAACATCTTCGGGATTGGTCGGGATAATAACTCCGGTTTCCAACAAAAACAATCGGAATCTACCGAGCAGAATGCGATTCTGTCCGTTGCAATCGGCAGTAATGTGGCGGCTTCCAACGAAGCAAACACGGCGACCATTGGAAATAACTTGTCTTTCCTGACTTTTGCTGATAACAATCAACTGCAGCGTTTTGGTCCGGCAGTAACAGCTACCAATTCTAACTTCCGTTTCCACCGCGTCTGGAAAACCGATAAAATCAACTGGGCGGATGCCAACGTCACCTTCAACTTTGGTGAGGACTTCGCAGGTAATTATCTTTTGATTTCTTCCAACGCCACTTTCACCGGCATTACTTCCGAATTACTCCTGAATGCCAATGGTTCTGTTACTTTCAATTCCAGCTTGTTGGCACACGGCAGCTATTTCACCGTTGGTGCGAAGATGCAATTGCCGGGCTGTGTAACGCCGCCAGTGGTGAGCTACCCGAACTATCAGGAATATTATAATAATGTCCATTTCCCATTCAACAATCCTGTTGGCTATGGTTATAATACCAACCTGACCGGTAAGCAAGATGTAGATAAAAAAATCGCTTTCTCCGGCTACTATGCCCGGAATTTTAGCAACAGCTTTAATTGTGACAATTGCAGCAATATCTACCGCGCCAAGTTGAACATTACCAATGCTGGTACTTACACCTTCTACGTCACCAGCGATGACAATGGCGATATATATGTGGACGGCGATCTGGTTGCCAGTGTTTATACCTGTTGTTACACAGCCAGCGGCACCAAAACGCTTACAGCGGGGGTGCATGACATCGAAGTGCGCCAAAGTGAAGGTGGCGGCGCAGATTATGTTACGGTAGAATACCAGGGTCCCAGTGTGTCGCGGCAGGTGATTCCGTTATCAGCGTTGGTGCCTTACACCGCACCTGGCGTACAAACCTGGCTCAAGGCGGATGAAGGCGTGGTCACTTCCGGCACCGTCACCCGTTGGAACGACGTGAGTGGCAATAATAATGATGCGTATCAAACAAATGCAACTTGGAATCCAACTTACAACAGCGGCAACGCCATCAACTTCAACCCCGCAGTGAGTACCACCGGCGGGCAGGGGATGATTTTCAAGAAAACCATTCCGCCGACGAATAATGTACATTTGTTTGCAGTGGGCACTACCAATGCGGCACATGGCAACTGGAATACACTCTTACGAGGTGTCAACACGGATCATCCGATTATCACCTTACATGGCACCGAGCAATTAGGCTGGTTTGACAATAACAATGTGGGTTACAAAGGCAGTGGCTTAAATCTCAGTAATACCGAGCCGAAACTTTTTGCAATGTCACACACGGCTTCCGCCAATTCGGCGCAACCCCGCGTGAATGGCAAAAATGGTACGGTACTCACCAACATCAACGAGGATGATATAGATTATTTACAACATTTTATGAACGGGCAATGGCAAGGCGCTGACCAATCCTTTGGTCGGGTCTCTGAATTTGTTGCCGTTTCCGGTACGCTTTCCGCTACGGATATTCAAAAAATTGAATCGTATCTGGCTTTAAAATATGGGATTACGATTGACCAGACCGTAGCAACAAACTACCTCGCTACCACCGGCACGATGTGGGTGAACGACGGCGATGCTTACAAAAACGACATTGCGGGTATCGGGAAAGACCTGTGCCAGAATTTGCACCAAAAACAATCCAAATCCGTCAACGGCGACGACCCGATCACTATTGCCATTGGCGATTCGATTATGCCGACTAACGCTGCGAATGCTGTAAATATCACTAACGATTTGTCCTTCCTCACCTGGGCAAACAACGACGGCAATACCACCGCTTTTAATACAGGCGTAAGTGTTTCGGGTATTCTTTCTACCACTCGGATTCCAAGAATTTGGAAAGTTGATAAAACCAATTTCGCTACCCAGAATATCACCCTGAATTTCTCGGGTTCTGCGGCGAGTACGTACTTGCTCATCAGCAGCGACCCTACATTTGCTACCATTGACGATGAATTTCCACTCAATGCAGCAGGCAATGTTACATTTAGTTCAGCGGATTTACCGCATGGCGCGTATTTTACTTTTGGTAAGCGCGTGGCAGGCCCTGCTTGTGTGAATGCTGGAATTCAGGTTTGGTTGCGCGGTGATTACAAGGCTACCACATCCTCTTGGTCTGACTTCAGTGGAAATGCTTTCGATGCGGCACAGGCTTCTGTACCCAATCAGCCAATAGTAAACGCCAATTCCGTTAACTTTAACCCAGGCTTGACTTTCGCTTCCAACAAATGGATGGAAAATACCACTGCACCCCTGCTGACCAGAGCAGCCGGAACAACGCTTATTTCTGTGCAAAGACGCACCTCCCATGTTGCTTGGGCAGACCCGATTTCCTATAACCGGAATGGCAACACGGGCAGACCTTCTTTGGGTAATACCGATGTGGCTAACCAATTTGGTGCTAATCCACCTTTTGTAAATGCTACAAAGGTATTCATAACACCAGATTTTACTGTTCCTTTCTTGGGTTTGGCTGAACATACAGCGGGAAGTAATGTGACTATCCGAGGGAATGGTGGTCAATACAGTGCTTCTGGCACAATCACTGCTACTGAAACAGGCGCTGTTCCTGGATTCTATATCAGCGAGCATGGTGCAGCTGGTGGCGACCAGGGTTGGGCGGGCGACATTGTAGAAGTCATTTCTTACAATCGCATTCTCACTACTGTGGAAAGGCAGCGCGTAGAAAGTTATTTATCTTTAAAATATGGCTTGACGCTGAATAACGGTGCAACGGATTACCTTGCTAGCGACGGCAGCGTTTATTGGAATGATACCGATAACACCGGATACGGGCACGACATCGCTGGTATCGGACGCGACGATTGTACCAATTTGAATCAAAAACAATCCCGCTCGGTCAATCCAGATGATGTGATCACGGTAGCTGCTGGGGGCAGTGTAGCTGCTACGAATGCTACTAACGCTGCGACGATTACCAACGATAAATCTTTCCTGCTTTGGTCGAATAATAATGGAGCGACTACCTTTACTCCGGCCGTGACGGGCTTGCCCAACGCTACCGTGCGCATGAGCCGCATCTGGAAGGTAGAAAAAACGGCAAACTGGGCAGATCAGAATATTACACTCTGCGCCTCACAGGTAGGTGAGCGCTACCTCTTACTTAGCGCCGATGCTACCTTTGGTGCAGGCGATACCGAAAAAGCTTTCAATTTTGGCACGGGTTGTATTACTTTCAATTCCAGTGAATTGGGCGATGGCTCCTATTTCACTATTGCAACGAAGATTGTGGGTCCAGCTTGTGTGAATAGCGGCGTGGTTGCATGGCTACGAGCTGACTATGGTGCAAATGGTGCTGCTTGGTCGGATTTTTCTGGTAATAACAATAACCCAACCGCTACCAGCGACCCCGATACTGCTTCGGTCTATATCAACTTCAATAGAGCCTACTATTACGATGGCAATGATGTTCATACCCTACCCGTTTCCGCAAATTTGACGACGGGTAATTATAGCATTATGACCGTGTCGAGAATGGAAGGAACGCAGAATGGACGAGTGTTCGGTAGTTCCAACGGGGATAATAAGTTAATGGGTTATTGGGGTGGATACGAAAACCAATTACACATAGAAGGATGGTTGAATGGTCCTTATGGCACGTTAGCTACCACGAATACAAAAATGTACTCCTTGCAACGCTCCTCTACTGGATCCGGTCCTTGGGAATTCCGAGATGCCAATAGAATCATTAATTCGGGGGCATCCTCCAATGGCTCTACGTGGCGATTGAGTATTGGTGCCTGGAGATCCGATGGGGCAGAAGCTTCTAAAGTTTACGTACCAGAAGTAGCGATTTACAATATAGATTTAGCAGCAGCAGATGTCAATAAAATAGAATCCTATTTCGCACTGAAATACGGGATGACCCTCAATCAAACCACTCCTACCAACTATATCGCCAGCAATGGCACTACGGTTATGTGGAACGCCACAGATAATACAGGCTACAATTCCAATATTGCCGGTATCGGTCGGGATGATTGTACCGATTTATATCAAAAACAATCCAAATCAGTCAATACGGGTGAAATTCTGACGGGTGCACTGGGTAGTGCCGTAGCCACCAGCAACGCTGCGAATATGAACACCATTACCACCGACCTTTCGTTCCTGGTTTGGGGTAACAATAATGGTTTAAATGAATTTACCACCCAGGTAACAGGCACGAATGTGACCGCCGTGCTCGGTCGCGTATGGCGCGTGGACAAGACCAACTGGACAGATCAAAATATTACCCTGTGTTTTGATAATTACAACGACGATGATTACCTCGTCATCAGCAATGCCAGCCCTACGTTTGCCACGATTAACCAAGAAAAGCAATTGAGTGCTTTGGGTTGTGTGACTTTCAATTCTTCTGAATTGCCCGATGGTGCGTACTTCTCGCTGGGTAAAAGTATCATGGCACCAGGCTGTGTCACTGGAGGTATCGTCACCTGGCTCGATGCCCAGACGGTCGCTTCCGGCAATATGATTAACGGCGTAGGCTGGAGCGATAAATCTGGGAATGATAAGTTTTTCAACTGGGTATTCGGCGACCCGACACGCACGGATGCAGCCTTGAATTACAACCACGTTATCAATTTCGATGGTACTGATTGGCTGCGTTCTACCCAAAGTCCCTTCGTAAATAACTTTACCGCAGGTGAAGTATTGATAATAACTAAATCTGGGGGACAATTTGTAGGACAAGGTAATCCTTATGATTTTGGTTCTGGAAATAGAAATGAGCACTACTCGTGGAGTAATAGCTATTTGTATAATGCTTTTGGTACAACCGATAATTATGTTTACAATCCAGAAACGAATGTAGTCGGAGATAATAAAGTTGGTGCGCCAAATCCAGCCCTTGGTACATTCTACACAGAAACCAACTGGAATCTATATCACACGTATTCTGCCCCCAGCGATTGGGGTACGGGCTTCAATGGCTTATTTAAAGCAACTACGGCTACCAATACAGTGAATTTTGGATTGAATGTCAATAATGAACACATTGGTGATAATGGCTCAGGGCACAGATACACTGGCGACATTGCCGAGGTCATCCTCTACCGCCGCAAGCTTACCGCTCCCGAACGCCAGAAAGTAATGAGTTACTTAGCTTTGAAATACGGTATGACCTTAGATACCACTGTCACCGATCAAGATTATGTGGCTGCGAATGGTACAATTTTTTGGGATTGGGCGGATAATAATAATTATCAACACGACATCGCCGGCATTGGGCGCGATGATTGTCAAAAACTCCATCAAAAACAATCCAAATCCATCAATGGCGACGATCCGCTGGCAATTGCAGTAGGTAATTTCACTACATTCCCGACCAGCAACGAAGCCAACACCGCCAGCATCGCCGATGATGAATCCTTCCTCGTTTGGAGTAATAACAATGGCGGAACAACTTTCACCACCAGCGTACCCAAGCTGGGCATTAACGCCACCTTCCACACGCCGCGCAAGTGGAGAATCAGCAAAACCAGCTTTACCGACCAAATGCTCACCATCAGCGTCGGGCAGACCGGCGAGCGCTACCTCCTCGTGGACGAAGACGGCTCCGGCGGTTTTGAAAATGATGCCAATACAAAGGAATATGCGTTCAATTTTAGCACCGGCTTGTTGAATATCAATTCTTTGAACCTACCCGATGGCGCGGTGATAGCACTGGGTACGAAGATCGCGGGTCCGGGCTGTGTGAATGTAGGCATTAGAGGTTGGTTCCGTGCAGATTATGGAGCATCGGCTACGCAATGGACAGATTTTAGTGGCAACAGCCTGAATACAACTGCTACTGGTGCTGGAAATGATCCAGCGGTTACCGAAGTCATCAATTTCAACCCAGCGATTGATTTCGATGGAAACGATGTCTTTACAGCCAATATCGTTGGAGGCTTTAGTGGCAATCAGTCCTATACGATTTATTCGGTATTTAGCCCTTCTAATACTTCCGGGCAGAACTTATTTGCCATTGGTTCACCAGCTACCCAACAGAATGTGGCTTACCATCCTAGTATATCTGGCAACCGATTACTTTATCATTTCAACGATGATTTAACAGCAACAGGGACGCTGGCAGGCTGGCAATTAGGCGGATTCCAATATAACAATAGCTTGGCAGGTAATGACCGGTTTATGTATTCAAATGGAACCCTGATTGCTCAAAACAATGCGGGTACACTGAGTGTACCGGTCAATCCTTTGATGTCAATCGGAGGCTACGCCAACCGTACCGGACTAAATGGGGATGAATTGGTGGGCGACATTGCAGAATTTGTGGTGTACAATACCGTATTGACAGCAGCGCAGCGGCAGCAGGTAGAATCTTATCTTGCCCTGAAGTATGGTATTACGCTAAATAATGGCGCTACTAATTACATTGCCAGCAACGGCTCCACGATTTACTGGGATGTGACGACTAATACGGGCTACAATACCAACATCGCCGGTATCGGTCTGGATATTTGCACTGAATTATATCAAAAACAATCCAAATCCATCAACACGGGTGAAATCCTCACCGGCGCACTGGGCAATGCCATAGCAACCACCAACGCTGCCAACACCACCGCCTTCGCCGACAGTGACTTGAGCTTCCTCGTGTGGGGGCACAATAATGGAGTCAATGATTTCAATAACACGGTGACGGCTACGGGTACTGTTTCGATGGCATATCTCGGTCGCGTGTGGCGTGCACAAAAAACCAACTTTTCCAACCAAAACATCACGCTTTGTTTCAATGGCTATGACACCGATGATTATTTGCTCATTAGCAACAGCAGCGCGATCTTTGCCACCGTCAATCATGAAGCCGCATTGGATGCAAATGGTTGTATCACAATCAATTCCAGCCTCTTGCGAAGTGGCGCGTATTTCACATTGGGTAAAAATCTGGTCGGTCCAGCTTGCGTGGACGGCGGCATCAAACTCTGGTTGCGCGCGGATGATGGCTCGGTAGCGGATTCGTTATGGGCAGATTATAGTGGCAATAGCAGAGATGCAACGCAAGCAACACTGGCAAACAGACCACCCGTAGTAAGTAATGTAATTAACTTTAATCCTGGGCTTTCCTTCAATGGTAGCACTAAAGTAATGACCTTCCCGAATGCAGGCTTACCGACGGGCAATAGCGCAGTTACTTTATTTGCAGTAGCAACCAACTCTTCTGCTGATAATAACTGTAGAGCGATGTTCGGATATGGGACGGCTGCTGCCTCAACGGCTGCAATGTTAACACAATGTAGTAGTAATCCAACATTTGATTATTCTGGCAATATTCAAGGGAGTATAGCTTGGAATAAACCAACTGCCAAAATAGTCGGAGGTTCTTATCAACCGGGTTCACCTAACGTAGCGACTGTTTATGACAATGGTAGAAGTGCGGGCACTAGCAATCCAACCTTAAATATTGGAAATGGAATAGGCTATGTTGGAGATAACGCAGTAGGACCTGGTGGCGGAAATAGATGGAATGGCAATATTTCGGAAGTGGTGATTTACAATCGCGTACTCACTGCAACGGAACGTCAACAAGTCAATTCCTACCTCGCCCTCAAGTACGGCATCACCTTAGATCAAACGACTGCAACCGACTATATCGCCAGCGATGGCAGCAATATCTGGAATGCTTCGGATAATGGTGCTTACAAAGTGGATATCGCAGGCTTGGGCAAGGATATTTGTACCGGTTTGGATCAAAAACAATCCAAATCGGTCAACGCCAATAGCCTGATTACCATGGCTTTGGGCAGCTCCGTGGCGGCTACTAATGCTGATAATCCGAATACCATTACCAATGACAAGTCCTTCTTTGTATGGGCGAACAATGGTTTGGCAACAACCTTCAGCACTGCCTTTACCAAAACGGGTTCTACTATAAATCTAAGAACTCCGCGCATCTGGAAAGTGGACAAAACCAACTGGGCAGATCAGGATATTACGATTTGTGTAGGGCAGACAGGTGAGCGCTCCCTCATTATTGACAATGGCGGCGATGCTAATTTCTTGGATGACAGCGAAACTTCAGTACACGCGCTTGATTTCAGTACGGGTTGCGTGACGATCAGCTCCAGCTTGCTGCCCGATGGCGCACATTTCTCGCTGGGTACGGAGATCAAAGGTCCGGCTTGTGTGGATGCAGGCATCAAAGCTTGGTATCGGGCCGATTACGGCGCAATGCCCAATGCTTGGACGGATTTCAGTGGCAATAGTAATAATGCGAATCAGGCAACGGTAGTGAATCAACCGGCTTTCAATAATGGAACAGGAGGTTTAGCTAATTTCAATCCGTATTACACCTTCGATGGTACCAATGATTTCATGGATGCCAACACCTTCCGGGTGGATCCATCCAACTCGACGGTGTTTGCCGTCGGCAGACGTACAGCTGCAGGTGCAGTGCACGATTTAATTGGCAGTGGCGCGGTAGCCAGTAATCAGGGCATGGAATTCCGGGTAACGGCCGCGAATCGCTTAGCATATGGTGAAGGCGATGGTACTTACGCAGAAATTGTAGGCTCCAGCAATATCGTTACCAATGGTTGGTATGTATTTAGTGCCACGCAGAATAATGGCACGAATGGCATTAAATTATACCAAAACTATGGGTTTGATAATCAAGGTACTGTAAACAAAACGCCAACCACAGCAAATCTAGTCTCTATTGGTTCTAGAACAATTGCCTCACGTGCCTTCTACTGGCCTGGCCAGATGACTGAGGTCGTGATTTACGACGGCGTACTTAGCGATGCCGAGCGGCAGCGGGTAGAATCCTACTTGTCTCTCAAGTATGGTATTACCATGAATAATGGCAACACCAACTACATCGCTAGCGATGGCACAACGATCTATTGGGATGCTTCTGCGAATAGCACTTATCACAATAACGTCGCTGGTATCGGGCGCGATAGCTGCACCAGTTTGCTGCAAAAGCAATCCAAATCCGTCAATACGGGTGAAATCCTCACCGTGGCGCTGGGTAGCACCATCGAGGCAAGCAATGCGCTCAATACCAACACGATTACCGCCGATCGCTCCTTCCTGGTATGGGGACATAACAATGGCAGCCTTGACTTCCTTTCGAGTGCAGGTGGTACAAATGCTACTGCCCGCATGAGCCGCGTCTGGAAAGTGCAGAAAACTAACTGGACGAACCAGAACATTACGATGAAGTTCAACGGTTACGACGATAAGGCTTATTTGATCATTCATGCTACCGATCCGACTTTTGCAACGACGCCATTAGAGTATCAATTGAGTGTAAACGGCGAAGTGACCTTCAATACCAGCGACTTGCCAGATGGCGCGTTCTTTACGCTTGGTAAGAATTTGCTGGGCCCCGCTTGTGTGAATGGTGGTATCAAGGTGTGGCTGAGAGCTGATGATGGTTCGGCAACGGGCGCTGCTTGGAATGATTATAGTAATAATGAGCATCATTTTACCCAGACAAATGTTGGTTTGCAGGCGGTTGCCAATACAAATAGTATCAACTTTAATCCGGGATTAACTTTTACGAATGATGAAATAGTAGCTACGGTAAATACGACTAATATGAGTCTGGTTAGTTCCGACTTTGAAATGATAGCAGTAGGTAAAACCGCAGCTACCAATACGAATATTCAGTTTCCTTACGCTTCTACAGTCAATGGACATTATGAAGGTCATGTAAATAATGGAGTTGGCTTCAGATTTCATCCTAACAACACTTTCACTGACATTGGAGCAAATGGCGCTTACAGCAATACGATTCCACATATTTTTGGTGGAAAAATAGAGGGGAATGTTGGTTTGCCACATGTAAACGGCAAATTAGGTACTACGCCACTCGCAAACGCACGGTCAAATGCAGTTGCGTTTTTACAGCTTGGACGGCGCGCAGATGATACTTTTGCTTGGGCGGGCGACATTACAGAATACATTGTTTACAATCGCGCATTATCGGCAACTGAAAGGCAGAAAGTCAACTCATACCTCGCCCTCAAATACGGCATCACCCTCGATATGTCGGTGACTAACCAGGATTATATCGCTTCCGATAGTACGAATATCTGGGATTGGTCGGATAACTCCGGCTATCGCAATGACGTGGCGGGTATCGGTCGGGGGGGCTGCAATAATTTGCATCAAAAAAAAAACAAAACGGGGGATAGCGACGCGATAGTATAGACGTATTTAGGAAATACAACTTTTACTGATAATGCTTCTAATCCGAATAACGTAACCAACGACAAATCCTTCTTCACCTGGGGTAATGATAATCAAACAACTACCCTCAATGTGCCGATTTCCCTCACCAGCAGCAGTGTGCAGGCGCGTATGCTCCGCCAATGGAAAGTGGATAAGACCAATTGGCAGGATCAGAATATTACGATGTGCTTCGGGCAGGCGGGCGAACGCTTCCTACTTGTGGACGAAGGGGGCGACGGCAACTTTATTGACGATTCGGAAACGAAGACGTATGGTTTGAACTTTGCTACGGGTTGTATTACCATCAATACCGATAAATTCCCGGATGGCTCGCATTTTACCATCGGTACGAAGCTCGTGGCACCGGCTTGTGTGCAAGAGTCGAATATTTCTGCATGGTGGAAAGCGGATTACAACGCCAGTGGAAGCGCTTGGAATGATTTTAGTGGTAATGGTAAAAACGCTACGCAAGCCAATCCGATTTACCAGGGTAACTTGGTAGCTGCAGCGCTCAACTTCAATCCAGCATTGGATTTCGATGGTGTAGATGACCACCTACTGATGGATATTGACGACATCCGCAGTAGCAATTACTCCTACTTCGCCGTTGGTTTCCGCGAGGACAACAATTTGAATTACATACTCGGTACTCCTGGCGGTTCTACGAATGTGGATTTACACTTTGGTTATAATTCCAATACCGTGCTGCGTCTGGGGCAATTCTCTAATGATCTGGACGTAACGGTTCCGGCATTTAATAATCCTGCTATAACAGTGCCATACCTGCATTTTGGTCGCTTAGATCAATCCGTGGGACACTTGATACAAGAAAGAAGAAACGGTACGCGCTACAATGCTACCAATACCAATACCACGCCCTTGAGCGGCACGACGCAGGAATACATTGGTCGTTTCAGCACCAATTATTACGATGGTAAAATAGCGGAAGTGATCGTTTATCGCGAAGCACTCACCGATGCGGAAGCGCGGCAGGTGATGAGTTACCTCGGTATCAAATATGGTTTGACGCTTGAAGTTTTCTCACCAACAGTAGCCTTTGATTACACTTCCAGCTCCGGATCGAACATTTGGAGTGCGGTAGATAACTATGGTTATCGCTTCAATATCGCTGGTATCGGTCGGGATAGCTGCACCGAATTGTACCAAAAACAATCCCGTTCTACCAATGCCAATTCGATTGTCACCATGGCCTTAGGCGCTACGGTAGAAACGGAGAATGATGATAATACGAGCGTTCTGACGGACTTGTCTTTCCTCGTATGGGGGCACAATAATGGCTCATTGGATTACAACGAAACGGTGAGCGGTGCCACTTATGTGACTTCCCGTCTGGGGCGCACCTGGCGTTTAGATAAGACCAATTTCAGCGACGATGAACAGGATATTACCATCTGTTTTGATGGATATGATGATACGAATTACTTCTTAGTGAGCAATGCCAGCGCGACTTTCGCTACGCTCAACGTGGAAACGCCTTTGGATGCCAATGGTTGTGTGACGATTAGCACCTTCAACCTGCCGGATGGCGCATATTTTACACTGGGTAAGACCTTCTTTGGTCCAGCTTGCGTATCGGGTGGTATCAAACTCTGGATGCGCGCGGATGACGGCACCTTGGTAGGGAGCAATCTGACCAATTGGCAGGATCAAAGTAATAACAACAGCGACGCAACGACCGTTTCCAGTGATCCTTTGCTGGCGGCAGGTAGCGTACTGACGAATTACAACCCAGTAGTCAATTTCGATGGCAACGATGGTTTGCGCGGCAACTTCGCTTCGGCGCTTACCTCCAATGACCTCACGATGGTGACGGTGGCGCGATTGAATACTGCCACACCTGCCTCAGGTAGGGTAGTGAGCGGCGCGACCAGCGTGAGCAATGATAATGACAATTTCAATAGTTTCACCCTATCTCGATTCGGTACCGGTAATTCCGTCAATTGGGATCGCAGTACCGATTTGAATTCGACGGGGACGTATGTAAACAATGGCTTCCACCTCTTTACTGGTATCGCTGGCAACGACGGCGGCAACACCAAAATTCGCGCCAATGGTTTGCAAACGGCAACCAGTTCCTTCCCTGCCGGCGCATTCAATCTCCAACGCTTCGGCATTGGTGAGGCGGCGCAGGGCGGCACGTTCTTGAACGGTGATGTTGCGGAAGTGGCAATTTACAGTAAAGAATTGACCGGTGCGGATTTGGATAAAGTGGAATCTTACTTCGCTCTGAAATACGGTATCACCTTAAATCAAACTACCGATCGCAACTACCTTGCCAGCAATGGAGATGCAATGTGGACGAACGATGCCGATGGCTTTGAAAATGACATCGCTGGTTTGGGCCGGGATAGCTGCACCAATTTGTACCAAAAACAAGCCCGCTCGGTCAACGCCGATGACATCATCACAGTGGCGCTGGGCGATAGCATTGCCACTGCCAACGCTGAAATCACCAAAACAATGGTGGATCGCAGTTTCTTCGTGTGGGCAAGCAACAATGGCGCGACTAATGCTTTCGACTATATTGTGACCGGCGCTTCCTTCGCCGACCGCCGCATCGAGCGCATTTGGAAAGTGGATAAAACCACCAACTGGACGAACCAGGACATCACCATCTGCTTCGATGGTCAAATTGGGGAACGCTATATCGTAATTGATACCGACCCTGCATTTGGTAGTGTTGACCAAGAGATTGCACTGGACTTCCTCACGGGTTGTGTGACTTTAAATACTTCCAACTTCCCGCACAATTCTTATTTCTCATTGGCTACCAACTTGTTGGGACCTGGCTGTGCGGATAATGTGGATATACTCCTCTGGCTGCGCGGTGATTACAACGCTACGGCAAGCCAATGGAATGACTTTAGTGGCAATGCCCGCAATGCTTCGCAGATTATGTTCTCGAACCAGCCAGCTACGGGCGGTCTGATCAATTACAATCCGGCAATGGTCTTTGGCAATGATGATTATTTTGAAATTACGAATTTGAATATCAATTCTAACGAAACGGATCGAGACCCAATCACTGCCTTTATCATCTACCAAGCGACCGAAATGGACGAACCGCTCTGGGGCAATGAAAATGGCGGTATTGATCGCTATCTCTACACCAACCAGGTGAGCGGCGGCGTGAGCAGCCCAACTTATACTGGTGGCAACACCCTCAATAAACCTACGCTGGTAGCCACCATCATGGATGATACCGATGTAAACGGTACCACCAGTGGCTCACAAGTGTATGTGGACGGCGGCACGGCGCAATCCTTTACCCACAGCAGCGCCAATGGCGGCTTGAGTAGTACTATTTTGGGCGACGACTCCGGCACGGGTGGGGATATGTTTACCGGCAGGATTGCTGAATTTGCCGTGTATCGCGG
>CALMSP010000046.1 GCA_937872405.1 uncultured Saprospiraceae bacterium
CCACGAGGTACTCGCCCACAGCGCATACGCCCACACAGCCCAAGAGTAGCGCCACAAAAGCGCGTCGGAGCCACGGCAAGGTGCGAATATGTTTTGGCTCGTTCATTAAGGTCGAACGGTTAAGTGATTGAGTGGGCAGTGTCATGCCTCTTTATTAGACAAAGTTAAACAACGATTCTTTTGCTGTAAAGCTAAAATACCCAAATAAATATTGGCATTTAAACTAAGTAGCGCATTTTAAACTTCAACATAATATAGATTTAATTATTTTGTATAAAAATCTGTTTAACAGCAGGTTAAAATAAAATCAGCATAAAAAAGACTTAATATTGGTTATGAGTTTTCAATTCGCGAAAATGGCGCTATTTTTGCACTTTGATCACAATAGCAGCACATGATTACGGCAAGCAATATATACCTACAATACGGCGGTAGAATACTTTTCAATGATATTAGCGTGGTTATTGGTGACCGCGACAAGGTAGGTCTGGTGGGCCGCAACGGCGCTGGAAAATCTACTTTTCTAAAAATTATTGCTGGGGAAATCACCCCTGACGAGGGTTCTATGTCGCGCCCTTCGGGTAGTACAATGGGGTTTCTACATCAGGAGATGAACATTCCGACGGGCAAAACGGTACTAGAAGAAACGCTGACTGCCTTTGACGAATTGCGCCGACTAGAACAACGCCTTGCCGATATGCACGAAGAACTGGAGCGCCGCACCGATTATGAAAGCGAGAGCTATTTCAAGTTTTTGGAAGATTACTCCCACCTCAACGACCGTTTTCACCTACTGGGCGGCACCGATATGCAGGCCCAAACCGAGCGTGTACTAAAGGGATTGGGCTTCAAGCAAAGCGATTTCCATCGGCAAACTTCCGAATTTAGTGGCGGCTGGCAAATGCGCATTGAACTTGCTAAAATGTTGCTCCAACGCCCAGATTATCTGCTATTGGACGAGCCTACCAACCACCTCGACATTGAGTCTATCATCTGGCTGGAAGGGTTCTTGGAAGACTATCCCGGCGCTGTGATTACGATCTCGCACGACCGCCAATTTTTGGACAACGTGACCAATCGCACCATCGAGATAGAATTGGGCAAAGTGTTTGATTATAAGGCATCCTACAGCAAATACGTAGAACTACGCCGCGACCGCCGCGAAAAGCAACTGGCTGCTTACAACAACCAACAAAAACTCATCGCTCAGCGAGAGCGCACCATCAATCGCTTTATGGCGAAAGCCACCAAAACCAGCATGGCCCAATCCATGCAAAAACAGTTGGACAAAATTGATCGCATTGAAATTGATGAAGAGGATGTAGCTGGCATGAATCTTCGCTTTCCGCAAGCGCCGCGGTCTGGGCAGGTGGTGGTGGAGGGGAAGCAACTGACCAAACAATACGATGCAAAACTGGTGCTGGACAAAGTGTATATTAAACTCGACCGAGGTGACCGCGTGGCTTTCGTTGGGCAAAATGGCCAAGGTAAGACCACATTGGCAAAAATAATCATCGGACAGATTCCACGTAGCAACGGCGAACTTACCCTGGGGCACAATGTATCCATTGGCTACTATGCTCAGAATCAGGCCGATGTACTCGATCCTAAAATGACGCTGCTGGAAACGATGGAAGCAGCATCCCCACCCGAAATGCGCACGCGCCTACGCAACATTCTTGGGTCCTTCTTATTTAGTGGTGAAGATGTGGACAAAAAAGTATCAGTACTCTCCGGCGGTGAGCGCGCCCGTTTGGCCTTAGCTTGCATGCTTCTGCGCCCTTTTAACTTGCTGGTGCTGGACGAACCGACTAACCACCTCGATATGATTTCCAAGGATATTCTCAAACAAGCGCTATTGGATTATGATGGAACGATGATCGTGGTATCGCACGACCGAGAGTTTTTGGCTGGCCTAACCAATCGAACCATCGAATTCCGCGACAGGCAGCTATTTGATCATATTGGCGATGTGAACGCTTTCTTAGAAAAACGTGCCCTCGACAATATGCGCGATGTAGAACTCAGCACGAAAAATGGCAAAGCGGCTGCGCCTGCTTCCGAAGTCGTCAAAGTAGAAATCAGCCGAGAAGATCGTAAGCGCTTACAACGAAACCTGCAAAATGCCGAACGCGCCGTGGAACGCCTCGAGGAAGAAATCAAGCAACTTGAAAAGCAAATGTCAGCGGCTGGTTTCTATGAAGGGCACAATGCCGCTACAATCATGGAGCAACATCGGCAGAAGCAGCAAGCCTTAGAGCAGGCTCTGGAAGCGTGGGAAGCGGCCCAGACAGAATTGGAAGCAGCGGAGTAATACAGATTTTAGATTTTAGATTTTAGATTTTAGATTTTAGATTTTAGATTTTATTGAAAACCAAATGATTACAACATATTATTTTCCATTACAAATGCGATCAGCCTCACAAATGTATGGTTCTTGCGGTTTCATGTCGAACTTTTAATACCTCTGGCAAAGCCTGCAAAATTTCTTGGCATAGCACTTCCGCCATTTTTTGTCGTGGAAAAGAATCCAGCGTAACCAAACTCACTTGGCGTACCGGCACTGGTTCGGAAAAAGATTTTAAGCGCGGATGCGCCGATGGCGGCATATTGAGCGCCACTAATTCGGGTACAATCGTCAACCCACCATAATTATCCACCAGATTCATCACGGTTTCAAAGCTACCGGCGGCAATTTTAAAGCGTCCTTCCACTTCAAAGTCGCGTCGAATTTCACACAAATTCAATACCTGCGTACGAAAGCAATGCCCTTCTTCCAGAATCCACAGGCGATTGATGTCGAGGTCTTCCGGCAACAAGAATTTTTTAGTATAAATCTGCTCATTATCAGATACATAGGCATAAAATTTTTCTGTAAAAAGTGGTGTTTCACGGATACCATGCTCGCGCAAAGGCGTCACGAGAATACCCGCATCAATGCGTTCATTTTTCAAATGCGATACAATAGCTTGGGTCGTCATTTCCTCAATGTTGAGGGTCAATTCAGGATGCTTTTCCAGCAGCGGTTTTACAAAATAAGGCAGCAGATAAGGCGCCAAGGTAGGAATGATGCCAATGTGCAAGCGGCCGGCGGTTTGCTCGTTCAGTTCAGCCACGATTTCATGCAGCCGACGCGATTCATTCAGGATACGCCGCGCTTGTTCTAAAATGAGGGCGCCGGCTTTGGTTGGCTCCACCGGTTGGCGGCTGCGGTCAAAAATTTTAACCTGCAGTTCTTCCTCCAATTTTTGAATCATCATACTCAATGTTGGCTGCGTCACAAAGCAATGCTCGGCAGCTCGCGCGAAATGCCGATGGTTATCCACGGCGATGATGTATTCTAATTGCTGCAAATTCATATTTGTCTATCTTAAAACAACAAGTTGTAGTCAAATCAAGGAACAAAATAGCAAACTTTGAAATGTTACACTGTTTTTTAATAAACAAAATCTATTTCGACATAAGAAATATCAGTTTGATTTATCAAAAAAATAGCCTTATTTTTGTTGAGGTAAGTTTTGTTGTACGGCTATCAATCTTTCGTGAAGCGTGGATTTGTGGTTATCGCTTTCGCTAAATTTTAAAACGCACTAATAATTTTTTAAATACATAAAAAATGGAAAATCATACAGATTACAATGGTAATGGCGTTGGCAAATGTCCTTTTTCGGGCGGCGCGCTCAAGCGAAGCGCGGGCGCAGGTCTGTCGAATCGCGACTGGTGGCCCAACCAATTAAAGCTAAACATTCTTCGGCAGTATTCGGAGTTGTCCAATCCGATGGGCAATGATTTCGATTACGCTGAAGCATTCAAAACACTTGATCTGGCAGCCCTAAAGCAGGATATTGCTGAATTGATGACGAACTCTCAAGATTGGTGGCCTGCTGATTATGGTCATTACGGTCCATTTTTCATTCGGATGGCTTGGCACAGTGCAGGCACGTACCGAATTGCCGACGGACGCGGAGGGGCAGGCTCTGGCACGCAACGTTTTGCACCACTCAACAGCTGGCCGGATAATGCAAACTTAGACAAGGCTCGCTTACTGCTTTGGCCAATCAAACAAAAATACGGTAACAAAATTTCTTGGGCAGATTTGATGATCCTTGCCGGCAATTGCGCGCTGGAATCCATGGGCTTGCAAACCTTCGGTTTTGCTGGTGGCCGGGAGGATGTCTGGGAACCAGAAGAAGACGTTTATTGGGGTTCAGAAAACGAATGGCTTGGCGATAAGCGTTACAGTGGCGACCGAGAGTTGGAGAATCCACTTGCTGCGGTTCAGATGGGGTTGATCTATGTGAATCCAGAAGGGCCGAATGGCAATCCGGATCCGATGGCAGCAGCCAAAGACATTCGGGAAACGTTCGGGCGCATGGCGATGAATGATTACGAAACAGTTGCCCTCATTGCGGGTGGTCATACCTTCGGGAAAACCCACGGCGCGGCTGACCCAAGCAAGTACGTAGGGGCTGAACCAGCAGGGGCAAGCATGGAAGAGCAAAGCATGGGCTGGAAAAATACATTTGGGAAAGGCAACGCCGAAGATACCATCACCAGTGGGTTGGAAGGCGCCTGGACGACTACGCCAACGCAATGGAGCAACAACTATTTTGAGAATCTGTTTGGCTACGAATGGGAGCTGACCAAGAGTCCGGCAGGTGCTTGGCAATGGCAGCCCAAAGATGGCGCTGGTACTGGGCTGGTGCCCGATGCCCATGATCCGTCCAAACGTCATGCGCCCTTCATGCTGACCACCGATCTTGCACTGCGTGTGGACCCCGCTTACGAAAAAATTTCCAGACATTTTTATGAAAATCCTGAAGAATTAGCCGATGCTTTCGCGCGCGCTTGGTTCAAACTTACCCACCGCGACATGGGGCCCCGTGCTCGTTATTTGGGGCCGGAAGTTCCAGCCGAAGAATTGATTTGGCAAGACCCCATTCCAGCAGTTATCCACGAACTAATTAATGAGCAAGACACCGCCGAACTAAAGCGTAGAATACTTGCTTCAGGATTGTCGGTATCTCAGTTGGTATCTACTGCTTGGGCATCGGCTTCCACATTTCGTGGTTCCGACAAGCGCGGCGGCGCCAATGGTGCGCGTATCCGTCTTGCCCCACAGAACGACTGGGAAGTGAATAATCCAGCACAATTAGCAAAAGTGCTGCACATTTTAGAAGGCATTCAGCAAGAATTCAACAAAGCGCAGGCTGGCAACAAACAAGTTTCATTGGCTGATTTAATTGTACTGGGTGGTTGTGCTGGTATTGAACAGGCCGCGAAACATGCAGGACACCAAATCACCGTGCCCTTCACGCCAGGGCGTGCGGACGCTGCACAAGAGCAAACTGATGTTGTGTCATTTGCAGTGTTAGAACCAGCGGCTGACGGATTCCGCAATTACTTTAAGCCGAAGCATCAAGTATCCGCCGAGGAAATGCTTGTGGATAAAGTTCAACTGCTGACCCTCACCGCCCCTGAAATGACCGTGCTCGTAGGTGGTATGCGCGTATTGGGCACCAATTTCGACCAATCCTCACATGGTGTTTTCACTAAACGACCGGAAGCGCTCACAAACGATTTTTTCCTCAATTTGCTAGATTTGGGTATCTACTGGAGCGCCACCTCAGATGCTCAAACCGTATTTGAAGGTCGGGATCGGAAAACGGGTGTGCTCAAATGGACGGCGACTCGTGTGGACCTTATTTTTGGCTCCAATTCGGAACTGCGCGCACTGGCAGAAGTATATGCATGTGCTGATTCAGAAAGCAAATTCGTACACGATTTCGTAGCTGCGTGGAATAAGGTGATGAACTTAGATCGTTTTGACCTGAATAAAGCATAGAGAAAGCATTATATATTTTCAACAATATTTTGGATACATACTTATCATGTTTTGATTGGGTCGGAAACAAACTTTTGTTTCCGACCTTTTATTTTTGAACTTTTTATCGTAAATAACGGATTTTTTTCATCCCAAAACACTGTATTTCAATGTTTTATAAAATTTAAAATTAAACTTCGTAAAACCATATAAGCGCCCTCTTATCAACCCAACAATCGAAAAACAATAGTTTTAACACATTCGCAACAACGCGGTATTGCTTTTTACACTATCTTTATCTAAAAAAAACGATCATGCAAAAAGCGCTCCAGCTATACACCTTGCTATTGGCGTCGTTTCTCACGGTGCTGTTCTTCGCATCCTATTATTTTACGACCGAAAGCACAGCGACAACCACTACCATCCAGGAGACACAACCCTCCGGCAACTTACCACAGGTAATCCGACCAGTCAATATTAATCGGCCGTTCGACTTTGCCGGTGAATCCGTACCAATGCACAATTTTGATGCGCGCGAACGCCTTGACCGCGAGTTGCTCATCAATACTTACTGGCACGCCACTACTCTGCTGCACATTAAGAGCGCTTACAAGTATTTCCCGATGATGGAAAAAGTGCTGGCAGATAATAATATGCCGGATGATTTCAAATATTTAGCTGTAGCCGAAAGCAGCCTGCGCAATGCCGTATCCCCCGCCGGAGCCAAGGGCGTTTGGCAGTTTGTAAAAGGTACGGCTGAATACTATGGCTTAGAAATTAATGATGAAGTAGATGAGCGCTATCATATAGAAAAAGCCACCGGAGCAGCTTGTAAATATTTATCTGATTATAAAAAACAATTCGGCAATTGGACGCTCGCCGCCGCTGCCTACAACATGGGCGGCCCGCGCCTGAAGCGGGAAATGGAAGCTCAACGGGCAAAAAATTATTATGATTTGAATTTAAATGAAGAGACTTCCCGCTACGTATTCCGATTGATCGCTATTAAAGAAATTATGAAAAATCCGCACGACTTTGGCTTCTATTTAGAAGAAGGCGATGGCTATGCGCCGCTGAGCGATTACAAAATAGTGGAAGTTAATACCCCAATTGAGAGCCTATACGATTTTGCGACGTCGCATGGCATCACGTATCGCATGTTGAAAGTATATAATCCTTGGCTTATTTCTACCAAATTGACGAATAAAGCCCGCAAAACCTATCAAATAAAAATACCGAAGCCCTAAACAAATGCAACAACTCGAAAAAAACACCCCTGATCTGGTTGCCTGCATCCAATCTTTTCTGGTGTTTCAAGGTATTGATGCCACGCCACTAACTTGGTTGGTGGAGCGATCAGAATACAAGTGTTATGATCTGGGTGAAGTCGTCTTCAAGCCAGGGCAACGGATTGACCATATGCAAATCGTGATGCAGGGACGATGCTCGGTAGAATTTGAACAAAATGGCGAACTGAGGCCCAGCCCACCTTGGGAAACGGGCGACGTAATGGGGCTGCTGCCTTTTTCAAGAATGAAAGCCGCCAAAGCCTGGGGGCGGGCGTTAGAGCCTTGTTATTTACTCGAATTGCATCGAGATCACTTCATCGAGATGGTTAATCAAAGCTATGAACTAACCCAAGCACTTGTGGGTGCCATGAGTGATCGAGTGCGCGATTTTACGCAACTGCGGTCGCAGAATGAAAAACTCATTTCGCTGGGCAAAATATCTGCTGGATTGGCGCATGAACTGAACAACCCCGCTGCCGCTATGGTACGTAGCGCCGCCGAGCTGCACCGCCGGCAGCACCAGACTCCCGAACGTTTTAAGGCTGTTATGACCATGCGGGTCACAGACGAACAAACCGATGCCGTCAATGCGATTCTGTTTTCCAAAATACAACATGTAAAAGGGGTAGAATTATCGCTCATGGAGCGAGAAGCGCGTAAAGATGATCTGCTGGATTGGCTCGATAGCCATGACATACCGGACAGCGAAGAGCTGGCGGAAACGCTTGTAGAATTTGACTTCACAGAGGCTGACCTTCTCGAAATAAACAAGATCGTGAATGGACAGCATCTCAAGGCCATCATTCGATGGATAGAAGGTACGCTCAGCCTCGAACGCTTAGTGCATGAAATACGAGAATCGGCTTCTCGCATCGCTACGCTGGTACAATCGGTGAAATCCTATTCGCACATGGATCGCGGTACAGGCATGGAACCCGTGCCCGTACAGGAAGGTATCCGCAGCACTTTGGTCATGTTGCAACATAAAATTAAGCAGAAGCGCATACAAGTTATTAAAAATTTTAGCCCAAACCTACCTGATGCACAAGGATACCCTGGTGAAATCAATCAAGTGTGGACCAACTTAATAGACAACGCTATTGACGCCATGCCAGAGGAGGGTACGCTCACGATCACAACGCATCATGATCCACATTTCGTTAACGTAGCAATCCATGATACGGGTGCAGGTATTCCTGAAGAATTACAAACCCTAATTTTCGATCCTTTTTTTACGACAAAGCCTATGGGGCAAGGCACCGGATTGGGCTTGGATGTTGTTAATAAAATTATTTTTCATCATCGTGGCGACATTCGCGTAGAATCCCAACCTGGAAGTACGACCTTTACAGTTGCCCTGCCCATCAATGGGGCATCGAGTGCATGAAAGTCGTAGAGACTTTTTTATAAACGTACCCTTTTACTACGTTGTCACAAAATTAATCTCGGTATATTTCTACAAATCGCTCGCCAGGTTTGGCGTAACCCCGATACATTCCTTCGCTGTTGAAAGGCATAGCAACATTGCCGTTTTTATCAATAGCGATAAGGCCGCCCTCGCCACCAGCGTTTTTCAACTTCTGATTGACTACTATGTCTGCGGCTTCCTCCAAGGATAAATTCTTGTATTCCATCAGCGCGCTTACATCGTGGGCTACGGTGTAGCGAATGAAATACTCCCCATGCCCGGTAGCCGAGATGCCGCAAGTTGCATTGTTCGCATAAGTTCCGGCGCCGATAATTGGAGCATCCCCTACCCGATTCCAACGTTTATTGGTCATACCACCGGTGGAAGTACCGGCAGCCAAGTTGCCATTTTGGTCTAAGGCGACGCAGCCGACGGTGCCGAATTTATAATCAGCTGACTGTAATGGTAGGTAGCCCGTACTCTTGGTTTCGAGAGCTTTCACACGCTGTAGGGTATCCCAGCGCTGTTGCGTAAAGAAATAACTTGGATCAACGGTATCAATACCTTGCTCTATAGCAAAAGCCTCAGCACCCGGCCCAATAAGCATCACATGTGCCGATTTTTCCATCACCGCACGCGCCGCACGTATAGGATTTTTGATAATAGTAGCCCCCGCCACGGCGCCTGCCATCAGTGTAGCGCCATCCATAAAAGCGGCATCCAGTTCGTTGCGCCCTTCATACGTGAACACAGCGCCTTTGCCTGCATTGAATAGGGGCGTATCTTCCAGATACATAATAGTTTGCTCCACAGCATCATAGCTGCTGCCACCGTTTTTCAAGATGTTTTCACCAATAGCCACTGCTTCCTGTAGCGCTTGGCGGTAGGCAGCGTCCATTTCGGGCGTCATGTTTGCACGTAGTATCGTGCCAGCACCGCCGTGTATGACGAGTGCGTATTGCGGGCGAGTAGTTTGCTGCGGCTTCGATGCTGAAGATTGGCGGGGGGGGGGCATAACGATCAGCGCAGAGAAAGCCAGCGGAAAGAGGGGTTTTTTTCTTGTGTATCAGGTTTTTTTTTTGTTCTA
>CALMSP010000047.1 GCA_937872405.1 uncultured Saprospiraceae bacterium
GCTCGTACCGCAAACGCTGGAAGCCTTGAAGGCATTGGGCAGAGAGGATATTCTCGTCATTGTGGGCGGTGTCATTCCAGCGCAAGATTACGACTTTCTGTACGAGCACGGCGTAGCGGGTGTATTTGGGCCAGGCACGAAAATTGCTAAAGCCGCCAAGCAGATCTTGGAGGTATTGATAGAAGGCGTGGAGGTGTGATAGATGCCAAAATCGGATAGGATAAACACAATCGCGGTACGACCATACAAAAGGAGAAGTCTGCCGCGATTGTGTTATAACTTGCCTTATCCAGGTTGAGTGGCTATAGCCGCTGGGCGCTTTTCTAATAGGCGATAGCCTAAAAATGCGACAATGCAAAGTCCGGTCAGTACATACCATAGCGTATTGAAGCCCCAGTGTTGAGCGATCTGCATACCGAGTGCCGGAGCAAGTATGTGCGCTAAAGACCAAGTGCCAGAGTACACCGCCATGTACTGCCCGCGTGTAGCAGGCGTAGAGCGTTCTAAGGCATACACATTGGAAAATGGCATGGTCAGCATCTCGCCGAAGGTGACGGTAATCACCGAAAGTATCAGCACGCCGCCCCAGAAATCGCTTAGTTCGAGCATAAAAAAGGACGCACCGATGAGTAGGGCCCCTTTTCCGATAAGGGGCAACCGTCGCATGGCTTTACGCTCCAGCGTATAAACGAAAGGCATTTCCAAGATAGCAATCATAAGGCCATTCAGTGCCAGCAGTGCGCCGATTTGAGATTCGCTCAGCCCAAAACCTTCGCGGTAAAATACGGGCAGCGTTGAGAATAATTGCATAAAAACGACACCACAAATGGTTGTCAGCAGTGCAAACCATAGAAACGTGCGGTCGTGGTAGGCGGAGGTCACGACAGCAGCCTGTGGGGTCGTGTTGCTTGTATTGGCAGGCTCCTGCTTTTGTTTTAAGGAAAATAATAAAAACAAAGCCGCTGACATACAGGTTAGCCCATCTACTAAAAATAGCCATTTGAAACCATGGGCACCTGCTATAAAACCGCCAACTGCTGGCCCAATGGAGAAGCCCAGATTGATAGCTAATCGGATAAGGGAATACGAGCGCGTACGATTTTCTGGTTTGCTATAAACGGCAATAGAGGCGTGGTTGGCGGGGCGGAAGGCATCTGCTACAATGCTCAGCAGGAAAATGGTGCCGCACATACCGCCAAAACTTTGTACTTGCATCAAAACCAAAAACATAGCGCCACTCAGCAAGAGTGCCCAAAACTGTACCCAATAGTAGCCAAACGTATCGGTAAGTTTGCCACCCAACAAGCTTCCCAGCACGGAGCCGACCCCGAAGCAGGTCATCACCCAACCCGCCTGCCCCAGTGAAAAATGTAGTTGACTGGTCAGATAAACCGTCATAAACGGTATGACCATAGTACCGCTACGGTTGATGAGCGTCACCAAGGCTAACAGCCAAATGTCTTTCGACAAACCACCAAATGAATTTCGGTAAAGTTGGATAGTGCGATGTAGCATAAGTATTCAGGTAATTTCTTTACGGCCTCTCGCCGAATTCGTATGCTACAACATGCGTACATGTGCAAAAAGTTCTGAAATAGACCTGAAAATTGTGCTGATAACAAATAATATTTTACGACTTTAGGCGAAGTATTGTTTAAGAAGGGTGCATTTGGCTTGCATATTGGCGTGTACACGTTGAAGCTCCAGTATATCCGTCTCCAAGCGAAGTTTGTCCCGACGTATTTCTTGAACCTCTTCCGAGTCGGCATTACCCATATCATTAATAACCAATAGCTCAAGCAGTCGCGTGAAATTATTTTCTATAATTTCCAACTCTTTTTGGCGGGTTTGCAGTTCCAGTTCGATCGCTTTGGCGCGTTTGAGTGTACATAGATAAAATAGGTCTTTGGTAACTTGCTTTCGCCCTAAGCGGGTGCTTTCTTCCCAAAGTTTTCGCAACTCTTGGGTGTAATTTTCAATAAGAAACTTAGCGCTTGAGTCTTGCCTTGGATATCCAATTTTATTAATAAATAAAATGTCGGGTACAGGCAGTCCTTTTATATCAAATCGAAGATATTCACTTAAAATACAATTTTCATCTGCTATGTAATAACTATAAAGCCGAATAGGGTGTTGTACTACGTATAATTTGAAGTGGTCATTACAATATTTGTAACAATAGCAAAAATGTTCGAAAGTTTCTTCAAATAAAGATTCGATTACGACCTCTATTTTGCGTTGAAAAAGAGTTTCTTCGTCTGTGATACCGTCTTGGTCTATAATTGTGCCAATAGGCAACTGACAAACCCGCCGATAGTCAATAGGGTAGCTCCCCGAAGTCAGGTGCG
>CALMSP010000048.1 GCA_937872405.1 uncultured Saprospiraceae bacterium
CCATAGATGAACATTTGCAGACCAAAGTATGAAATTTAAACATGCTCTTAAAGCCCTTCCTCCAGTTTTTGAATGAAACCCTCCACCGTGCGTACAGCGCTCTGCCCCTCGCTTCGAGCGGCGGTCAGTGCTTTCTGGGCAGCATTTTTAGCTGCCTCGCGTTTGCCATTTCGAAAGAGCACATCAGCATAAATAAGATGATACGTAGAAGTCTGCCCGACCTCAGCAGCGCGCTTTGCAACTTCTTCCGCTAAGTCCATCGCGTTTTTATCATAATTAAAACTCTTGACCAGAATGGTGGTGAGGTTTTGTAATTCTTTAGCGTCATTGTAAATTTCTTTTTTGGCGTAGCTTTTGGCCGTTTTGACATATCTGGGCACATCGTTGGCAGTTAAGTAAAATTCCATCCAAATCTGAGCTTCAAAGGCATCCACTTTCGCTGGATAGTGCTTCTTCACTTTATCCACCGCTTCTTTCACCAATTCGGCACTCTGATACTCTATGGCTTTGGCGGCCGTTGCGCGGCAGGCATCCAATATACGCTGGTTGACTTCGTCCTCTGAACTGACTTTGGCAATTTGCTTGCGGTACTGAATGAGCCAATCAAATATTTTAGAATCCGCTTCGGTGGCAGCTTCCAATAGGAAACGCAAGTTGAAATCCGTGGTAAGGTCCTTTTGTGCCCGCAGGTATTCGTTCGCAATTTTTAGGCTGGGCTTAGCCGCCCGATTGAGCGCTTGCACGTATTTGTACAATAGTTCAGGGCTACGATCGCCTTGTTCGTAAGCGGCGGCGTAGTCTTGGCTGCGGTCATTCAGCCCGATGACTTTTTTACCCAAATTCAAGAAGGCTTCCACCGATTGGGCGCCCATTACTTTTTGTACAATTTTACCTTCGGTATCAATAAAAAATAAGGTTGGAAAAGCCGTAACGGGATATTGTTTGCCAAAATCCAAGCCCATGCCGCGCTCCATGTCAATTTGCATATTAATAAAATGGCGATTGTAAAATTCGCCCACGCGCGCATCAGGAAACACTTCTTTTGCCATACGTTTGCAGGGCCCACACCACACAGCGTAGGCATCTACAAAGATGATTTTGTCTTCTTTTTTAGCTAAGGCTAAGGCTTCTTCCCAGGTGCCTTCAAAGAACTGCATCCCGGATGCCCAGGCGGATCCGACCAGGCACAACATGCCTATAAATACTGCATATGTTTTCATATTCATATCCTTTTTTAAAATGCAAGATAAGAAGAAAGTAACGGAAACGATAGGATTTTAACGCAAGGATAAGAAACTGGCGTTGGGTAGCAGCCTACAATATTTTTTACCCAACGCCAGCCACTATTTATGCGGTGTACAACTGCTCGTAATATTCTTCCAGCATCCGCTTTACCGCGAAGGGTTCTTTGGTAC
>CALMSP010000049.1 GCA_937872405.1 uncultured Saprospiraceae bacterium
ACCCGTCGCCATGATAGCGATGCACAACGTATGTGTGCGCACTCGCCCAATGCGATCGGATAGGGGTTGTAATACTAAAGCAGGCAACAGGAAACCTACGGTATTTAATACAGCAAAGGAAATACCGGTAATGAAGCCTATTTCGTTATTTTGTTCGGCAGCTAACTGCGCGGCAGTCGGAAACCCCATAATATTTTCCTTGATGTAGGCGAAGGTATAAACAAACATGGTTTGAACGCCCAGCCAAGTAAAAGCGTGTGCTAAGCAGATTTTTAGAAACGCTGGTAGATCGGTTTTACTTCGTGTGGGTTGTCCAGTTGTTTCCTTGTCGGCTGGTGGTACCAAGCTGCGAGGCTCTTCGATGAATACTGTCGGTAGAATCGAAAATAACAACACCAAGGCAGCACCGAGGTAAATAAGGGCATAATTGCTCCAAAATGCGCCAATAAGATATGCCAATACCCCAAAAAAACCAGAAATGGTTTGCATCCAAGTGTAGCCTTTGGTGCGTGCTTGCCCTTCTGGTGTTAGATCGGCGATGATCGAACGTGTAGGATTGAAGCTAATATTAATGGACAAGTCGAGTGTTAGTGCAATCGTGATAGCTACACCTACTAATTGCTTGATTCCCAGTGCTTCACCAATGACGCCAATGTTGGGCAGCGCCAAAATCATGAGTGCTGCAAGGGTACCGCCAACTAAGATGAAGGGTCGCCGCCGCCCGCCCCAAACCCATACATTATCGCTGATGACACCCACCAGTACTTGCCCAATGATGCCGGCCAAAGGCCCTGCTGCCCACACGATGCCAATTTGATGCAAATCAAACCCTAATTGGGTATTGAGAATCCAGCTCAGCGTGGCAATTTGCACGCAAAGCGCAAAGCCCATCGCCGTTGCTGGCAAACTGAGCAATACATAAAAGGCGTTGCTTAAACGTTTTTGAATGTCGAGCATGAAATGTCGTTTTTCTGGTTTAGCTGCTAATAATTTATTGTACCAAAATCATGGCTGCCCTTGGTGGTGCTTGCACTTTGCCACCTTTTATCTTTCGGATGCCCGCCTCTTCTATCCGCGCGCCTTCCAGCACCAAGGTCCATTCTCCTGTGGGTACGTTGATGGTTCTGGCGCTGCGGTTAGCGTTGAATACCACCAAAATATTCTGCCATCGGTCGCCATTGGCATTCCCGGAAAGGGTATAAGCAATGAAGTTTTTATCGTTGATGTCCAAGAAATGCAGGTGTTTGGCGATATCTGCTGTTTTCATCATGCGAAATGCTGGATGGTTTTTGCGCAAAGCGATCAATTTTTTGAAATAATCAAACACGTCGCGGTATTGCGACTTGCGCGCCCAGTCGAGTTGGTTGATACTATCGGGCGATTCGTAGGAATTTTCTACGCCTTGTTTGGTGCGCAGCATTTCCACGCCAGCGTGCAAGAAACTCACGCCCTGCGACGTAAGCATCATGGCTGCCGCCAATTGGTGCATTTGAATACGTTCGGCGACGGTGGCTTCGGGGCAGGAAATTTGTAGCCGATCCCAAAGGGTGTGGTTATCGTGGCAAGATACATACGTAATCGTTTGCCAGGGTTCGCGTGCCCAGGGCGCATTGGAATAGTTGACTGCTTCGTAGTTGACTTGCGGGTGTTGCGTAGCGGCCACAATACCAAATTTGACGCTTTCTTCCAGCCCCGGCAGTCCGCTGGCAAAGCCTTTAGCATCATGCGTGAATACGTGCCCTTTGATCGCATCGCGGATGTCATCGCTAAACGCCGCTACACCGTTGAGTTGGTGCGTATATTTTTTAAGCGCGCGTTTTTCTTCTGGCAGGGGAGAGTCGCCAGCCGTCCAGCCTTCACCATAGATAAAAATGGTTGAATCTATCTCATGCAACGCGGCACTTAGCAAGTTCATGGTTTCTTGATCGTGAATGCCCATCAGGTCGAAGCGAAAGCCATCCAAGTGGTACTCTTCTACCCAGTATTTAACAGATTCGATCATGAATTTGCGCATCATAGGGCGCTCGCTGGCAGTCTCGTTGCCACAGGCGGATGCATCCGAGAAGCTGCCATCGGGGCGCTGCCGATAGTAATAGCTGGGTACCAATTGGTTAAAGAGGGCGTTTTCCGTATCGCCGGTATGGTTGTACACAACGTCAAGAATGACGCGGATGCCATTGTCGTGTAAAGTTTTTACCATTTGTTTGAATTCGCGGATGCGCACAGCGCCGTCGAAGGGATTGGTCGCATAGCTGCCTTCCGGTACGTTGTAATTTTTCGGATCATAGCCCCAGTTGTACTTCGGATTATCGAGTATGCGCTCGTCCAAGGATTTGAAATCAAAGGAAGGCAGCAAGTGTACATGCGTGATTCCCAAGTCTTTAATGTGATCCAACCCCGTTAGTTCTCCTTCACGGCTGCGTGTACCTGTTTCGGTTAGTCCCAGAAATTTGCCTGTATGGCGGATGCCGGAATTCGGATCGGAGGAGAGGTCGCGCACATGCAATTCGTAGATGATAATATCCGTAAAGTTTTGCAATGGCGGGCGTTGGTCTTGTTCCCAACCTTCAGGATTCGTGTCGGCGAGGTCAAGTACCATGCCGCGATTGCCATTCACACCTACCGCTTTTACATAAGGATCGGGCACCTCTGCCAGCCATTCGCCGTTGATTTGTACTTGGAAAGTATAAAAACGCCCTTTGAGGTCCTTGCGCACCGTAAGCTCCCAAACGCCGTCCTGGCTGCGCTGCATGGGCAGGGTTTCTAATGGCGCGCCGCCTTCGCCCGCTTCGTAAAGATGGAGTCGGGCGGCTTGAGCTGGTGGCGACCAAAGTTTTAACACCGAACGAGCTGGTGTGTAGCTCAAGCCAAGATCAGTACCTGCATATACAGGATAATCGTCAAATGAAGCGTATTGAACCAGTTCTGGCGATGGCTGGCAAGCAGTGAATATAATTAACATGATTGTAAATGAAAGCGTAATAAATGGCGTTTTTAGCATGGCTTTGAGATGAATGTTTCGGGAAAGATAGAAAAGGTTTGCAGAAATTTTGAAAAATCTGGTTATCTTTTCCGCAAGAAAAGAAGGTTTTTTTGCGGAATCGGAACCCCAAACTTTATGAGTAACCGTTTTGTGACGATTGCCCGGTTCAATTTTGCTACGGAGCCGGTTTTTATTTTGCTCAAAATGCGACTGGAGCAGGAAGGCATCTTGTATTATGCAGCCGAGGAAAACACGGTAGGTATTGATCCTTTGCTATCCATTACCTTGGGCGGAATACGCGTACAAGTAGAACAGGCAAATGTTATCCGTGCGTTAGCAATTCTGAAAACCATTACAACGGATACTGCAACGGATGAAGTCTGGAATCCTGGAGAACTGGAGGATATTTTGGATGAAGGCGTGCAAGCGACGGATGTCCATACTGAGACGGACTCGAAACGAGACCGATTCCTGTATCACATCATCATGACGGTAATTTCTTTGGCGATTGTGTTGTTTTTTTTGCTATCGTTATTGAATCAAAACAACTGATTATCAATATTTTACCTACTCCAACTGCACAGATTCTTTTGCTTTACGCGCTTTTTTTTGTTCGTTATTACTTTCATATATCGTGTAAGCCTCATATTTTATAGGGTCTTTATCCGCCCAGATATCCTTGCCAATTTCACAGAGTACAATCAATTCCTGATACACTTTATTCCCCTGCTCGATACGATTTTCAACGGCAATGTCACGCTCAGCAATTCGATCCTGTTGAATATTAAGTGCATTTTCAAAGATTTGATGTGCGTCCACAATTCGTTGCAGCACCGTTTCATTCACACCAACTTCCGCCAGGAAATCTATTTGCTGACGCGCCACGCGCACCACGCGCCGCCCGCAAAATAAGAGTTGGGCATCCGTCATGTCGCCCATTTTAGCGGTGCCAAACTTGCGATAACGCCCACTGCGATTGCTGTATTTCATGGCTACACGAGTCATGAGGCTGCGGATCGCCGTTTTTAGGTTTTCGGCAGCATCATATTTTTTCTCTGTTACAATCATTTGATCGCCAACGAGTTCGTCATCGTCAGGCAGTGCACGAAACTTTTCACACATGGCTAAAAAAGTCTTCAGGCGATCCTGCCCATAGCTGTATTTTTCAAAATATTTGATATCCCGATGGGCGTCACGGAGGCGTTCCATGCACAATAGATACAAATCCGCATCTGGGAAATTATACTGCCGATGTCCTGTTTGTTTTTTCATTTACGCTGATTATCAATTTTTTACAAATATAAATGCTTTTTCTTTTGAAAACAAGTTTTTGCACCGAAAAAACATTCTGTTTTTATAACGCTATTTTATTTTACTCCGTTACGGTTTCTTTTCAATTTTCACCCATTAAAAACAAAACATTGCGCATAATAAAATCTTGTTATCTTTACAAATATTTTACATGCGCGCTGCCGAATAAAATATTTTCTTAAAGTTTTGTAAAATGCAGGCGTTTATTTGGTGAAGTGGAAAGAGCTGTTTATATTTGAAGCATTGTTATAATCCCTTTTTAAAAACATTAAATTTTTTACCCATGAGCATTCAAAGAAACGCTTCTACACAGCGCGGAACGGTACAGTTGCAACCTGATCAAACGGTGCCACCTTAGCGCGCTATTAACTTAAACACTGCTGTTGGACGTAATAGTGTCCTAACAAAAAAGGCTCGTCGAATGAATTATTTGGCGAGCCTTTTTTGTGCCTCCAAATCACCCCTACGCGGAAGCTACGCAAAATGAAATTTTGACAACTATTGGCAAAAAAATAGTTTTGTGGAACGTTTTGGGGCTAATATGTCAAAAATCCTAAACATTTTATGAAAAGTTCCTGTTGGTAGGTTTGAAATGATAATAATTCTCTAAACCTAAAAAGCGATTATGATGAGACAGATGTACCTGTTGCTCACGGCACTGGTAGTGTCGGTTATGAGCTATGCTCAGACGGCGGCAGTCCAGGTGATTCACAACTCACCAACGCCTGGAACCAATTCCGGACCTACGGTAGATATTTATGTCAATGGCGCATTGCTAGCGCCGCTCACCGCTGTCCCGTTTCGGGCGGCTACACCTTTTCTGAATGTGCCTGCCGGTGCGCCTATACAAGTAGCGGTAGCTCCAAGTCCCAGCACTTCGGTGGATGATGCCATTGCTACTTTTGATCTCGGCTTACTTGATGCGGGCGCTACCTATGTAGTGATTGCCAATGGTATTGTCGGAGATGAAGATTTTCCTTTTGGTTTGTTTGTGAATGGTTTGGTGCGAACGACTGCGGCTAACCCCAATAACGTCGAATTTTCAGCGTTTCACGGTTCGCCGGGCGCTCCGGCCGTTGGCGTTGCGGCGCGCACAATAGGCACGCTGGTTCCGAATTTGGCTTATGGCGAATTTACAGCAGATTATCTGTCGGTTCCACCGGATACCTATTATTTGGATGTGCTTCCGGCAGGTAGCTCAACGATCGTAGCAACATTTGAAGCTAATCTGAGCGGATTGGCCGGTGGTGCAGCTACCGTATTTGCTTCTGGTTTGTTGGGTAATACCCCATCATTTGGTTTGTTCGCTGCTTTACCCGATGGCACGGTAGTTCCTTTTCTATCCACAGAAATAGCGCGTGTACAGGTGATTCACAACTCGCCCAGCCCAACGGTGGATATTTATGCCAATGGTGCCCGATTGCTGGATGACTTTGAATTCCGCACTGCTACACCTTTTATATTTTTGCCTGCAGGCGTTGCTATTGACATTGCAGTAGCACCCGGCAACAGCACTTCGGTGGATGACGCTATTGTTACCTTCGAAAATATTGTATTCGATAATGGCAAAACCTATGTGGTAATTGCCAATGGCATCGTTGGTGATGAAGATTTTCCTTTCACGCTGGCAGTGAATGATATGGGCCGCGAAACGGCCACGCAACCGAATGTTGTATCTTTTGCAGCATTTCATGGCTCGCCGGGCGCTCCGGCCGTTGACGTTGCGGCGCGCACAATAGGCACGCTGGTTCCGAATCTGGCTTATGGCGAATTCACAGCAGATTATCTGTCGGTTCCACCAGCTACCTATTATTTGGATGTACTTCCGGCAGGTAGCTCAACGATCGTAGCAACATTTGAAGCTAATCTGAGCGGATTGGCCGGTGGTGCAGCTACCGTATTTGCTTCTGGTTTGTTGGGTAATACCCCATCATTTGGTTTGTTCGCTGCTTTACCCGATGGCACGGTAGTTCCTTTTCTATCCACAGAAATAGCGCGTGTACAGGTGATTCACAACTCGCCCAGCCCAACGGTGGATATTTATGCCAATGGTGCCCGATTGCTGGATGACTTTGAATTCCGCACTGCTACACCTTTTATATTTTTGCCTGCAGGCGTTGCTATTGACATTGCAGTAGCACCCGGCAACAGCACTTCGGTGGATGACGCTATTGTTACCTTCGAAAATATTGTATTCGATAATGGCAAAACTTATGTGGTAATTGCCAATGGCATCGTTGGTGATGAAGATTTTCCTTTCGCGCTGGCAGTGAATGACATGGGCCGCGAAACAGGCAATGATGCTAACAATGTATTGGTATCGGTATTCCATGGTTCGCCAGGTGCGCCCGCTGTGGATGTAAGCGATTTTCCAGGCACACCGCTATTGCAAAACTTGGCGTATGGAACATTTACGCCTTATACGCCACTACCAACAGACAATTACTTCTTAGAGGTACGCCCAAATGGTAGCAGCGATCTGGTAGCCACGTTTTTTGCGGATCTGAATGGCCTTGGCGGCAGCGCAGCGGTAGTGGTAGCTTCTGGTATTGTAGGCGGTAGCCCGGCATTTGATTTGTTAGCAGTGCTTCCGGATGGTACAGTGGCCACATTCACGCCGATTGCTGCGGTGCAGATTATTCATAACTCGCCAGCTGCTATCGCACAAACAGTTGACCTTTGGGCAAATAATGCCGTAAAAATAGAAGACGATTTGTCCTTCCGCAAGGCGACACCTTTCATTTTCTATCCAACGCGCATTCGCATTGACATTGGCGTAGCACCAGCCACCAGCCAAACGCCTGCTGATATCCTGATTACGATTCCGAATGTTGTTTTCCAAGATGGTAAGGAGCACATCGTTGTTGCCAACGGCATTCCGGGCGATGCCAACTTTCCCTTCACGCTGGCGGTCAATACCAATGGCCGTATCTTTAGTCAAGATGAGGACAAAGTAGGCATTTCGGCATTCCATGGCTCGCCGGGCGCGCCTGCCGTAAATGTTGGAACGATTGAAACGGGTACACTAATCGAAGACCTCGCATTCGGCGAATTCTCAGAATACCTCGAAGTGGATCCAGGTGAATATTTCTTAGAAGTACGCGTGAGCCAGAACGAAGCGTTGGTAGGCTCTTTCGGTGCAGATGTGGATGGTCTGGAAGGGTTTTCGGCGCTTGTATTTGCTTCTGGTTTACTGGGAGACCAACCTGGCTTTGGCTTGTTCGCCGCATTGCCCAATGGCACAGTAATAGAGTTGGATCCGTTCTCGCGCGTACAAGTCATTCACAATTCGCCAGCGCCTACCGTGGACATATACGCCAATGGTGCGCTGCTGCTCAATGATTTTGCATTCCGCACGGCTACGCCTTTTGTGTACTTACCGGCTGACACCGAACTGGATATTGCAGTAGCACCTGGCAACAGCACATCAGTAGCGGATGCTATTGCTACTTTTGAAGGGGTTGTATTTGATAATGGCAACAGCTATGTGGTGATGGCTACTGGTGTGGTAGGCAACGATGCTACGCCTTTCACGCTGGCGGTGCTGGAAAATGCACGCGAAAAGGCAGCTTCTGGTCAGGGTGTTGATCTGGTATTGTATCATGGCTCGCCTGATGCACCTGCTGTGGACGTGACCGTACAGGGCGGTGGCATATTATTCAATGATATTGTTTATGGTACCTTCTCTGAATATGTGAATGTGCCAGCGGCTTCCTATGCTTTGAATGTAACGCCAGCTAACGACAACTCAACTATTGTAGTATCCTACACAGCAGATGTAAGCGGTGTAGAAGGCAATGCTGCTGTGGTATTTGCTTCGGGCTTCCTGTCTGGCGCGCAGCCTAACTTCGGCGTATGGGTAGCACTACCCGACGGTACGACGTTCCCGCTCGATGAACTGGTGAGCACTGGTGAGATCAGCCGAATCGTAAGTGATATGAAAATTGCGCCTAATCCGGTTTATTCGGAAGCACAGGTGCGTTATAGCCTTAGCGAGTCGCTCAATGTAACGCTGAACATCTTCGACATGAACGGTCGTTTGCTTCATACCACTTATCTGGGCAACCAGCCTATGGGCGAGCATACCTTCCGTTTGGATGTATCTAATTTACCGCAAGGTATTTATAACTACAGCCTGCTTACGCCAAAAGGCATCATGACGCAGCGTTTTGTAGTTGTAAAATAAGCGATCATTACCAATGTCGCAACATATGGAAGGCGTATCTGCTCAAAGTAGGTACGCCTTCTCTGGTGTATCGAATGGGTGCTTTTTGGGGCATACATGAAGTAAAAAACTGATTTTTATTAGAATATGCATTTAAATTATCTTATAGGCATTAGCTTTTTCGATTGAGGGAATATTTTTTGTGCACATGCCACATAATTTAACTTGCATCCGAAGCGGATTTATATAAAAGGGGCTAACTTTGTAGCATATTATTAAAGTTGGTCGGCGTTGTTTGACCTGCAATTGTTATTTTAACCTACGCCTTACGAATGATGTATAAAAACCACTTGATCGCCCGCTTCCTGTTGCCGGCGGCTATCGCTTTTCTTCCACTTTTCTCATTAGCAACTACTATCAAAGGAACTGTACAGGACGCCGAAACCCGGCAGCTCTTAGCGGATGTGTATATTAGTCTGCAAAACACAGGTATCGTCGGTATCAGCGATGGGCGTGGCGATTTCGTGTTGTATAATGTGCCTGCAGGGAACTTTGTAGCTGAGTTTATGCGTGCTGGTTACGTGCCACTTGCTTTAAACATCAAAGTTGAAGGTAATGAATTCGATTTGGGCATTGTACAAATGTTAGTACAGCCCGAAGGTGTTTCGGTGGTGCGAGAAGATTTCATTCCTACGATATCTTTAGCGGACGACGATCTTGACCAGTTTTCCACCAACCAAAATATTTCTGGCGTACTCACTGCTTCGCGCGATGTATTTGTATCGGCAGCAGCCTTCACCTTCGGACCCTCACGCTTCCGCATACGTGGGTTAGACTCTGAAAACACGCTACTCTTTCTGAATGGCGTGCCCGTCAACAAATTAGAAAATGGGCGGGTGTTCTGGAATGCTTGGGGTGGACTGAATGAGGTGACCCGCTTCCGCGATGTGGATGTGGGGCTGGCGCCAATGCCTTATACCTTTGGTGGGGTAGGCGGCGGTACTGCTATTGATACACGCGCTTCCAATTTTCGGAAGCAAACTAGCTTTTCCTATGCCCTTTCCAACCGGACTTTCCTGCATCGAGTGATGGCAACGCACTCCAGCGGATTGCTCAAGAATGGTTGGGCGTACACCATCTCCGGCTCGCGGCGGTGGGCGCAAGAGGGCTACGTGGAAGGTACTTTCTTTGACTCTTGGGCGTATTTTCTTTCGGTGGACAAAAAATTAGGCAAGCAGCATCAGTTGAATTTTACGGCATTCGATGCACCTATCCGGCGCGGGCGCTCTACTTCCAGCACCCAGGAGATGTATGACTTGGCCGGCACCAATTTTTATAATCCGCTTTGGGGTTATCAAAATGGCGAAAAGCGTAATTCCAGTGTAGCTTATACCAATCAGCCCATGTTTGTGCTGCGCCATGATTGGAAAATTAATGAGAAAGCCAACTGGAGCACCGCCGCATCCTATCAGTTTGGTATAGACGGCACCACAGGTCTCGATTGGTTCGATGCGCCTGACCCCCGCCCCGATTATTATCGCTATCTGCCCAGCTTCCTGCGGCAAGACGATGATGAGGTAGCCAATGATCGTGCCCGCGAGTTTCGCCTTGACCCGTCCCGCCGGCAAATCAATTGGGATCAATTGTATAATGTGAATCGAAACAGCCTATTGTCAGATAAATTTGGCAGCCTGCTGGGAGCTAACCGTCCTGACGGGCGGTGGTCGCAATACATCATAGAAGATCGGCGCTCCGATAGTAAAGATATTAATCTATATACTAATTATCAAAATGTAATTAGCAATCGTTTCACGCTACACCTGGGCGGTACGTACCAAGCGCAAAAAGTAGAAAATTTTAAAGTCATAGAAGATTTGCTCGGTGGTGATTATTATGTAAATGTGGATCGCTTTGCTGTGCGCGATTCGGCGGCTAATTTTAATGCCCAACAAAATGATTTGAACTTTCCGAGCCGCATCCTGCGCGAAGGCGATAAATGGGGCTACAATTATGATATGAATATTCAGAAATGGGATACTTGGGCACAGGGTATTTTTACCTTGCGCAAATTTGATATTTTTTTAGCCGGCAACCTCTCGGGTACCTCTTTCTGGCGAACTGGGCACTTTCGTACAGGGCGTTTTCCTGAGAATTCCTTCGGCGACTCAGAAGTGCAGGAGTTTCTCAATTTTGGCGTGAAAGGCGGTGCTACTTGGAAGATCAATGGTCGGAATTATGTATTTGCTAATGCCGCCTACCTCACACGCGCGCCTTTCGTAGAAAATGCTTATGTATCGCCACGTACCCGCGATCAATTGGTACCCAATCTGACCAGCGAGCACATCATCAGTGCGGAGGGCGGGTATTACCTGCGTTCACCCAATGTAAAAGGCCGAGCAGTAGCCTATTTCAATCAATTTAATGATCAGATCAGAATATTACGTTTTTATAATGATTTAGAACGCGCCTTTGGTAATTATCTTATGTCGAACCTCGATCGTCGGCACATGGGGGCGGAGTTGGCATTAGATGTCAAACTGTTTGCTGGGGTCAATATTACCGGTGTGGCCGCGCTTGGGCAGTATATTTACACGTCGCGCGCCACAGGCAATATCTATCAAGACAATACAAGTGACCTGGGGCGTGATGCGCGTAATTTTACAATTTATAATAAAAACTATTACGTAGCGGGTGTGCCCCAATCGGCTTATACAATGGGTATTAATTATCGCTCGCCCAAGTTTTGGTTCGCCAATGTAAATTTTAACTATTTTGACAACATTTGGATTGATTTCAACCCAGTGCGTCGCACAGCCGATGCCGTTTTCGGGTTGGATGCCGAACCCGAAAAACTCGCTCGTCTCATAGATCAAGAAAAAGCACCTGCACAGTTTACTATGGATGTTTTTGGAGGCAAGTCGTTCAGAATCAAGCGAAAATACTTTTTATTTTTGAATTTAGGGATCAACAACATCCTCGATAATCGCAACTTTATTACTGGGGGTTTTGAGCAACTGCGCTTTGATGCGCGCGAACGCAATCCAGACGCTTACCCGACCCGCTATTTTTACAATTTCGGCTTGAATTATTTTCTAAATGTCAGTTTGCGAATATAATCAACCCGTTTTTTATGCTTTTATATCAAATTTGAAAAGAAATTTTAACCATAATGAATGCACTACTAAAAAATCTGCTCGTACTTTTTATGCTTGCTGGCCTGAGCGCCTGCGTGGACCTCGAATTTGACGCCCCGCCCGTGGATGGGGAAGACCCCGGCATCACTCCTAATGCGACTATTGCGCAGGTAAAATCATTGTATAAACCTGGCGGATTCGCTATTATTGATCAAGACTGGATCATCGGCGGTGTGGGGGTAGCAGATGATCGCTCCGGCAACTTTTTCCGGTCTATTATTTTGCAAGACGCAACGGCAGGCATCGAAGTACGCATCAATCAGACGAATGCTTACAATTTCTATCCTATTGGAAGACAGCTGTTTATACGCTGCAAAGGGCTTATCATCGGCGATTCTAACGGGGTGCCGCAATTGGGGGGGTATTTGTACATTGAAAATGGCGCGCAACAATTGGGCGATATCGTCGAACTCAATGATCGAATCATCAAAGGCAAACGCACGGAGACGCCCGCGCCGCGTGTACGCACCATTGCGGAATTGAGCGAAGCCGACATTAGCTCGTTGGTTCGAATAGAAAATGTAGAATTTGCTGATGCCGACGTCGGGCAGACCTTCGCAGACCCCGTTGGACGACGCACGCTCAATCGCACCGTTCGCGATTGTCGCAATGGCACTATTACCCTGCGCACCAGTGGTTTTTCGATCTTTGCCGGCCAACGTATCCCGGAGGGTAATGGTTCTATCACTGCTATTTATAGTGTGTTTGGAACAACCAAACAGTTGTTTATCAGGGAGGTATCGGACATAAATATGACTGGTACACGTTGCTCCGGTGGTGGCGGTGGCAATACCAATGACGAACCGATTAATATTCAGGAGATTCGTGCGCTGTTTCGTTCTGGAGCAGCCAACGGCCCAGCAGGCCGCAAAATCGTAGGTGTGGTGATCTCGGATCGAACCACCAACAACTGGGATGGCCGCAACCTCGTTGTGCAGGATGCTACCGCTGGCATAGCTGTGCGTTTCCAGACGAATCATAGTTTCAATTTGGGCGACCAGATCGAAGTATCCGTAGGTGGTCAGGAGTTGTCGGAGTTTAATGGCTTACTGCAAATCAATAACATAGCCCCAGGGCAAGCGCGCGGATTGGGCGTAGGTACGCTGCCTGTACCGAGAGAAGTGACTGTAAATCAGGTGATTGCAAATTTAGAAGCCTGGGAATCCACATTGGTGCGCATCGTAAATGGTACGCTATCGGGCGGTACTACCTACAGCGGTACGCGCCGTCTTGCGGATGCGACGGGTTCCATGGATCTTTTTACCCGTAGCCAAGCTACTTTTAGCGGACAGGCTTTGCCCACGGGCCCGGTCAATGTTGTAGCGGTGCTATCGCAATTCAACAATGCACAGTTGGTGCTGCGCAATTTGGATGATATAACCACTGGCTCCGGTGGTGGCGGCGGCGGTGATCCCGGCGGTAGCGGCGACCTGCTTACCTTACAACAGGTACGCAACTTATTTAAGTCAGGAACTACTTCTGGGCCGGCAGGGCGCAAAATTCGCGGCGTGGTGATTTCCGACAGGGAAAACAACAATTGGGATGGTCGCAACTTAGTTATTCAGGATTCTACGGGCGGTATAGTCGTGCGCTTTCAAAATAATCATACTTTCGCCTTAGGACAGTTAATAGAGGTAAATATTGCCAGCCAGGAATTATCTTTATTTAATGGGTTATTACAAGTGAATAATGTAGTGAATACGAATGCGCAGCTTATTAGCGCTGGTACACTCCCCACACCTCGCGAAGCCACTATTAGTCAAATATTAGCCAATCAAGAGGCTTGGGAATCTACGTTGGTGCGCATTAAAAATGCCACTATTGCCAGCGGCTCCTACTCTGGTTCGAAGAATGTGACCGATGGCACTGGCACCGTTGTAATGTTTACACGCACTCAGGCATCATTTGCATCGCAGGCGGTACCTTCAGGAGCGGTAGAAATCACAGCCGTATTGTCAAAATTTAACACCCCGCAAATCATTATTCGGAATACATCCGATGTAAAACCATAAGGCATTTTTTATAAAAAAATGATCGAGGATTATAAAAAGATGGCATTTAAATTTTTGATTTACAGTTATTTGTAAAACATAACAAAGTAAATAAAGCCGAGTAGGAACGTGCGCAATTTTTTGCAAAAAGCATCTTACTCGGTTTTTTATTCAAATTTTTGGTCAAATTTTTCATTTTGTTAAACAAAAATAACGCTTTGCGACTTTGGTAAGAATAAAAATGCAACAAACGCTCGTGCAAAATGGGAACTTCTATCGCTAAACCTTTCTTATTCAAGCAGTTCGCTATTCATCAGGATCGCTGTACGATGAAAGTAGGCACCGACGGTGTGCTACTGGGGGCTTGGGTAGATGTCAGCGGCGTGGGTACTGCCTTGGATATTGGTGCAGGAAGTGGCGTCATTGCGATTATGTTGGGCCAACGTGCATCCGAAGCGCACATTCATGCAGTGGAGATAGAACGCGAAGCATTCGACCAAGCTCAGGCTAATATGCGACAGGCGCCCTGGTCGGATCGCTTAGCCATTTTCCATACGGCTATTCAGGATTATGCAGCTCAACACAGTGGGAAATATGATTTGATTGTTAGCAATCCACCATTTTTCTCTGGTGGTACCTTTTCACATCAGGCAGACCGCAATAGTGTACGGCACACGGTGAAGCTACCGCATGGTGACCTGCTCGCGGCGGTGCGTACCCTGCTTCATGCTGAAGGACGCTTTGGTGTGGTGCTACCTTACATCGAAGGGTTGCGTTTTCAAGAATTGGCGCGTAGTTATAAACTCTATGCTTCAAGAATATTAGAAGTACGGCCTAAGCAAGAGAAGCCCGTGGAGCGTTTGCTGATGCAATTTGAAAAGCAAGAACGCCAGCCGCAACTCGAAGAACTTGTGATTCAACATGATAGCCCTAATGAATGGACAGAAGCCTACCGGGCGCTTACCGGCGCTTTTTATTTATATATGTGAATTTTTCGAGCATTGATAATGGTGGTACGCTGATAAGAGCCTACCACCACTTCTTGGGCGTTAGTTATGGCCTCTGTGCTCTGCTATTATCCTCTTAGCCAAGTCGAGAATCGTGGTGTCGTCCAACCGAACAACACCTCCGTCAGGTCCAGGTTGTACGTGCAGGTGCAAGTCGGTCGTAATACTGCCGTGACTGGTTTTGCCTGCGCTAAAATAATTTCTAACAGTTTGTTCGTCAATGTTCAGCTCTTTGGCTATGCGCTTTACACTGCCGGTCGGCATCTGATGCTTGATTTCCCGCAGTTCATTCACCGTGATTGTCATAGGCGTAAGTTTTGGTTAGAAAATGGAAGAGAATCGCTTTCAATATATTGCTTGTAATTTTAAGCAATAATTTTCAAAAAAGCAAGTCTCTTTCT
>CALMSP010000050.1 GCA_937872405.1 uncultured Saprospiraceae bacterium
AAATTTTTATCCATTATTTCAATGAAATGCCATCATACATTTGACATCACAACCAGTTCAAGACGTTGATAATACAAATTTTCATTCAAAATTCATATCAAAAATATGTGCCGTTTTGTGTTGTTTTGTACCATGTTCGTATTCGTGGGTTTTATGCACCTATTGGCGCAAAATCCAAACCAGAATATTCGAGGCATTGTGCGTGATGCTGGCACGGGCCAGCCCTTGGTGGGTGCGACCATACAGCTGGTAGAAACCAATATTGGCACGGTGAGCGATACCGCCGGACGCTATTTGCTGGAACATATACCCGTAGGACGCTACAGGCTGCGTGCAGCATTTTTAGGGTACAAATCGTTGATTATCAGTGAGATACTTCTCGAATCTAGTCGGGAGCTTATCCAACACATTGACTTAGAAGAGCGCCCTGCCTCGCTGGATTCAGTGCTGGTGATGGGCACTCGCCTCAGCCCTGGCGCCACATACCCAGTGTCTGTGCAAACCCTTACCATTGAGGAAGTACTGCGCTTTCCGGCTACATTTTATGATCCGGCCCGATTAGCGATGGCTTATGCTGGTGTTGCCGGCGATAACGACCAAGCAAATGGCATTTCTATACGTGGCAACTCGCCGAATGGCTTAATTTGGCGCCTGGAGGGTGTGGATATTGTAAATCCGAATCATACGCCTAATGCCGGTACGACCAGCGATCGGGTGACGGCCAGCGGTGGCGGTGTAAATATCTTGAGTGCTCAAATGCTTGATAATTCGACGTTTTACACTGGCGCGTTTCCGGCAGCCTATGGCAATGCGCTTGGTGGCATACTTGACATGCAACTGCGCCCTGGCAATGACCAACAACACGAAACCATTGTGCAAATCGGTCTGATCGGCATGGATCTGGCGCAGGAAGGCCCTTTCTCGAAAAGCAGCGGCGCATCTTATCTGTTCAATGCTCGCTACTCTACTGTGGGCTTATTAGGACAATTGGGCATCAATTTTGGCGATGAGCAAATTCGTTTTTACGATTTATCCGTTCATTTCAATGTGCCCTATCAAAATGGTGCAAAGCTCACGCTATTTGGCCTTGGCGGTAGCAGCCAAAACCTATTTGAAGCACAGCGCGACTCGGCACAGTGGCTTTTTCAAAAAGACCGATTTGATATTACTTTTCGCTCAGCAATGGGTGCTGGCGGATGTACCTTCACGCACCCTGTAGGCAAACGCGGCATCTGGCGGACGGCTATGGCTTATTCGACCTTAGACAGCCAACGCTACAGCGATCGCCTCGACGATAGCTATGAAACGGAGCGTGTGGAAAGCGATAAGATGACGCAACACAAGCTCTCATGGCATACTTATTGGCAATTCAAGCCCCATAGCAGCCTGCAATGGCAGTATGGCGCATTATCCACCACACAAATATTTAATATAAATTCATTTGATAATCAGCAGCTAATAGCATCCGGGCGCGGCGGCGGCGTATTGATTCAACCTTACATGCAGGCCCGCTGGCAGGTGAGCGCTCCGCTACTGCTACATATGGGGCTGACCGGCTCATACTTCACATTCAACCAGACCAGGGCCATAGAGCCACGAGTAGCCCTACAATGGCGCTTTCGGGATACTCGTAGCCTGAATGTAGCGTATGGATTGCATAGCCAATTGCAGCAGCCCCAATTATATTTTGCGGAAGTAAATGGTGAAAAACCCAATAAACACATAGGTTTTACTCGTGCGCATCATGTGGTGTTGGGCTACCGCGAGCAGTGGCGCAAGGTGACCTTACGCACAGAAGTGTTCTGGCAGCATTTGTATGATGCGCCCGTATCCGCCAATGCCCCAACGGCATTTTCCGCTTTGAATTTGCTGGAAGAATTCATCACCGAACGCCTTGTCAATGCTGGTGTTGGCAGAAACTACGGCATCGAACTTACCCTACAACGCTATATGCTGCATGATTTGTATTTTCTGACCAATGCTACCTGGTACAACGCCTCCTATCAGGGTAGTGATGGTGTTTGGCGTAATACGCGCTGGAACGGAGGATACATTTTTAATAGTGTGGCTGGCAAAGAATGGCGTCGCGCTCGCCGCACCGGTAGTATGGATGCTGTATTCGGGTTTCACGTTCGGGGTACCATATTTGGTGGTTTTCGCAATAGCCCGATTGATGCGGTAGCCTCTGGTCAGATGGGGGGTACAATATTTATTGAAAATGAAGCATTTAGCATACAGCAGCAACGCTACTTTCGCACAGATGTACGCTTGTATTTCAAACGTTACAAAATTGGGCGCAATAGTACCTTTTCACTTGATATTCAAAATGCTACCAATGCAAAAAATATTGCATACAGTTATTATGATACACAGCAAGAGCGCATCGTTAGTAAAAATCAACTGGGCCTCATCCCATTACTGAATTGGCGATTGGAATTATGACGCCGTAGTGCCTATTTTAATATTGCCACGCGCTTACATGTGCCACAATGTCGGCCGAACGAGCAAATTTGCTGACCCAGATATTTGGGCAACTTCATATTAACAACTAACTTGCCCCGGTTTGTTACCAACTTTCACAAAAAATCATTTATATTTCGCAGCTAAAGGGCCGATAAGCGGCATTGCGGGCTGTGATACCCTTTGAAAACACGACAAAATCCAGCGTATGAAATTGAAACAACTTTTACTCTTCTGGGCAATTTTTACCACACTTGGAACACTACAGGCACAAGACGTACACTTTTCTTTGTTCAACATGTCGCCATTTACACTCAATCCGGCACTTACCGGCGCCTTTGAGGGCACCGCGCGCATCGGCGGCATCTACCGCGACCAGTGGTCGAGCTTTCTGCCAAATCAGTTTACCACCAACTCTTTCAACATTGATGCACCTATCATTCGAGGCTTTCGCAAAAATGACTGGGTAGGCATTGGCATGATGACGCTTGGCGACCAGGCAGGCACGGCACGACTCAAAAATAATGTGAACATGCTCAACCTGTCCTACCATTTGGCTTTAGGCCAAGGCTACAAAACCATGCTAACACTGGGGCTACAAGGAGGTCGGGTCAACCGAAGCATCAACCTCATGAGCGACGGGCTGCAATTTGAAGACGAACTCGACCTCGTAGGCGGCACGCCCGGCAGTAGCCAGGATCGCAACTTCGGAGAACGCAAAGAATACTTCGACTTTGGCGCAGGGCTGATGCTTCGTACCGAACTGAATCGCCTCACCAATTTAGAAGTGGGGTTAGCTTTCTTTCACATCACACAGCCCAATTACGCCTTCGGAGGGGCAGGCTTCGACCGAGACGCCGGCAAGCGCCCTATGCGTATTGCGGCGCACGCAACGTACAACCAATCGCTCACGGATAAATGGAGCATCGCGCCAACGTTGCTCTTCCAAACTACGGCCGGCTCTACCGAAACCCTTTTGCAGGGCTGGGGCGGCTACCAAATTAATCCGGATTTCAAACTCAATTTTGGTGCAGGCTATCGCTTTGCTGATGCCGGACAGGTACTGCTGGGCATGGACTACCAGTCGGTGCTACGGGTAGCCCTCGGCTACGATGTGAATGTGTCCTCCCTGAACGAAGTCACTAATTTTCGAGGAGGTTTTGAAATTGCCGCCTGGTACATCCTCAAAATGTACAAAAAGCCCGATGTGAAGCCGACAATCATTTGTCCGAAATTCTAAAAAGGCTTGGCCGTTACAATGGATTGATTTTTTTAACAAAATTTTACAATAGCTGCCGCGCTTTTCAGCGTTTTGTAATCATAAAATTTATGTGAACGCTCCATTAATAATATGCGAGCATTCCAAAGTATCAAAATCGTATGAGAAAAATATTCACATTCATTATCCTAATGATGCTTAGTGCAGGCGTAGCGCTCGCCCAGCCTATCCGAAAGGCATCTTACGATGTGCTGGTAGAAACCGCCATCGCTCAATATGAAAAGAAGGATTACTACGGCGCACTCAAAAAATACGAAGCCGCTTACGAAGATAAGGAAGACCGCACCCTGCTGCCAATGATGGCAGAGCTGTACTACCTTATTCGGGATTACAACAAATCCGAGCGCACCTTTACGCGCTTTCTACGCCGCGACCGCAACAACGAGTATGCCGAAATGCGTTTCCTGTACGGTAAAGTGCTGAAAATGAACGGTAAATACGAAGAATCCATCAAAGAATTTCTCACGTTTATTGAAGCCACAAGCAACGATTCGCTCAAATTGCTGGCGCAAATCGAACTGGCTGGTTCGGAAATGGCAATGAGTACCCCCCCAACTACCAAAGGCGTGAAAATGGAAAACGCCGGACGCGAGGTCAACAACACTTTCTCAGAATATTCACCGATGATAGACCGCAGCGGTGCCTTGTATTTTGCGGGGTTTGACACAAAAGAAGTCATCGTAGTAGATGAAAAAAATACTGATTATCACGCTAAAATTGTGAAATCCATCAAAGGTGCTAAAGGCTGGGGCAAACCCGCCCCCTTGGATACCAAAGTGAATCGGCCGGGCTACCACAATGTGCATGTGAGCTTTTCGCCCGACGGCAATCGCATGTTCCTAACGCGCGCCCAACTGTCGGGCAACATCATGAGCGAAGGCAAAATCTACTTCAGCGTAGGGGGCGATGGCGCCTGGAACCCCGCCAACGAAGTGCAAGGCATCAATGGTGAGTATATCAACAAGCATGCCGTGGCTGGCGAACTTTTTGGGCGGGAAGTGCTATTTTTCGCTTCCGATATGCCCGGCGGATACGGCGGTTTTGATCTGTACTATGCACCTTTGGTCAGCGAAGGCGTCTATGGCACTCCGGTTAATCTTGGCAAAACCATCAATACCATTGGCGACGACGAAACGCCTTTCTATCTAAATGGAACGCTGTATTTTAGTTCCAATGGGCATCCAAGTTTCGGCGGCTTCGATGTGTTTTATTCTACTTGGGATGGAACAAAGTGGAGCGACCCCGCTAACATGGGGCCGGCTTACAATAGTAGCGTGGACGATCGGTCCTTTTCACTTGATAATGAAGGCTATAATGGCTTTTTGGTATCCAATCGGGAAGGGGGGCGCTCGGTAGAAAGCAAAACTTGTTGCGATGACATTTACACCTTTACCATTCCTAAACTCGCCGCCGACCTCGTTGTCGGTGTATTCGACGAAGCCCGTAAGGCCTTAGCTGGCGCTACGGTACAATTGTTAGAAGTCAAAAATGATCGCATCGGCAAAACAAATTCACAAACCAGCGAGCGCGGCAACCGTTTCGGCTTTGAGTTGGAATTGGATACCCCCTATCGCGTCATTGCTACCCGCGAAGGCTACTATCCTGATACGATTACATTCAATACAGTGGGTCTGAAAGAATCAAAAACTTTTGAATATCGTTTATACCTGAAAGCCAAACCTTTACCTCCTGCAGAACCAGAATTTGACACCATTGCCATCGAACAGGCCATTGTGTTGGAAAATATTTTGTACAAATTCGACTCCGACCGCATTGAGCCAGAAGCGGAGCAGGATTTGCAGGTGGTATATGAACTGATGACCGAGTACCCAGATATGAAAATCGAGTTGAGTTCGCATACCGATAATCGGGGTAACGACCGCTACAATCTCGACCTGTCGCAACGGCGAGCCGAATCCGCGCGGCGCTGGCTGGTGCGCAAGGGTATCTCTCGCGATCGAATTGATGCGAAGGGCTACGGCGAATCGGTGCCTAAAGCGGTCACTGCCAAACAGGCAATACAGTTTCCATTTTTTAAAGAGGGGGATGTGCTGACGGAAACCTACATCAACAACCTGGCGAATGACGAACAGCGGGAAGCAGCACATGCTATCAACCGACGTACGGAGTTCAAAATTACGGAAGGCCCGACCAGCATCATCATCAAGAGCGCACGCTTACGCAAAAATCCAGCTACGAAGCCAACCCCCAATAAAAATAATTTGATTAGCGCCGTTTCGGACACGCTCATTATCAGCGAGTTATCATCGTTGTATGGCAAAAAAAATCTCAAGGGTGTACCCGTGATGGACTTCAAAGAACGCGAAATTGACTTCGGCAAAGTTGAAATCGGTACTACCCGGCATCATGTATTCGAATTCGTTAATCGGGGCGATGTGGATTTGAAAATCGACATCGTGTCCGCGTGCGAATGTACAATCGCCGATTGGACAACCCGCCCCGTGAAGCCCGGCGAACGAGGCATTATTGATATCACATTCGACAGCAGCAGCAAAAAACAGGCTGAAACGATTGTGGTTGATATTTTCTTAGAAAATGTTGACCCCGAAACCGGTAATCCGATTATTGAACGCCTGAAGTATAAATTTGATGTTGTTACAGAATAAAAAATACATGCATTAAACACTAATGGTCAGGCGATTATGTACTCGTCCTGACCATTTCACTTTTCACCACCGATTCATAATAATGCCACCTCCAAGCCATGTAGCACAACTACGGGCAGTTCTGTCTGCACTGATAACTTGGCGCACAACTGCTGCGTTTCAAGCATTAGCCTGGACGATCTTACTGGCTACCTGGTATTGGCTTTTACTGCCCCGTCCGCTCTTCGATGTGCCTGTTTGTTTGGTATTGGAAGACCGAGCTGGTAATCTGCTGGGTGCTCGCATTGCCAATGACGAACAGTGGCGATTTCCGACCTTGGATACCGTACCTAAGAAGTTTGCACAAGCACTTATTGCATTTGAAGATCAGCGTTTTTACGCTCATCCAGGCGTGGATCCGGTAGCTTTGGTTCGGGCCATGGGGCAGTTTGTACGTCAAGGGCGAATTGTAAGCGGTGGCAGCACCATTTCCATGCAAACAATCCGCTTAGCACGGCAACGCAAAACGCGCAATCTCTGGCAAAAAGCGGTGGAAATGCTATTAGCCACGCGGCTGGAGCAATCTTACAGCAAATCGGATATACTGGCCCTCTATGCCTCGCACGCCCCCTTCGGCGGCAACGTGGTTGGCTTGGATGCTGCGTCTTGGCGCTACTTCGGCAAACGCCCTGACCTGCTCTCCTGGGCAGAAGCCGCTACGCTGGCGGTGTTACCCAACAGCCCTGCGCTGATACACCCCGGACGCAATCGGCAGCAATTGCTCGATAAGCGTAATCGTCTCTTGGATCGCCTGCAAACACGCGGTTTGATAGATGCCGCCGCTTGCGCGCTCGCTAAAGCAGAACCGCTGCCAGAAGCACCACATCCCTTGCCTCGATTGGCGCCCCACCTCTTAGATCAGGTATATGCAGCGTTCGTAAAAACCCGAAAAGTGCAGCAATCGCGCATTCGCACCACATTAGATGTCATTTGGCAACAGCAAATGACTCAATTAGTACAGCGGCACCAGCAAATGTTGCGTTACAACGAAATACACAATGCCGCGGCAATTGTAATAGACATAGAAACCGGCGAAGTATTAGCGTATGTAGGCAATGCACCTGGCGCAGGAGAAACCCGAGGCGAGGAGGTAGATATCATCAAAGCACCTCGAAGCACTGGTAGCTTGCTCAAACCGTTGCTTTATGCGTATGCGCTGCAGGAAGGATTGATTTTACCGAATAGTCTGCTGTCCGACGTCCCAATGCAGCTAAGTGGCTATCGCCCAGAGAATTATCTTCGCAAATACGATGGCATGGTTCCGGCTCGCCGCGCACTAAGCCGCTCGCTCAATGTGCCTTTTGTACAACTCCTACAACAATATGGGTTAGAAAAATTTCATTTCAACTTGCAAAAACTGGGGCTGACGACCATCAAGCGACCAGCGACACACTACGGGCTGCCGCTAATTCTGGGAGGTGCCGAGGGCAATCTTTGGGAATTGACTGGATTGTATGCAAGCATGGCCCGCACTTTAAATCATTATGCAACTTACAAAGGAAAGTACGATCCGAATGATTTCCGCCCCCCGCACTACCTCTACGAACAGCCTGTGCATAACGCAAAACCTACCAAACGGATTTCCGAAGCGCCATGGCTAAGCGCAGCCGCTATTAGAATGACCTTTGATGCGATGCAGGAATTAGAACGTCCTAATGCTGAGGGCAACTGGCAAAACTTCCGATCCGAACGACGCATCGCTTGGAAAACAGGCACCAGTATTGGCTTTCGTGATGCTTGGGCCATTGGCGTGGACGCCCGCTACGCTGTTGGGGTGTGGGTGGGTAATGCCGACGGCGAAGGCCGTCCCGGGCTGGTAGGCGTACTAACTGCCGCACCATTATTGTTTGATATTTTTAAGCGACTACCCGCTGGGGGGTGGTTTGAAATACCTTACCCGGAGATGATACAAGCACCCGTTTGCCGGCTCAGTGGCTATCGGGCACTACCTACTTGCACACCTACGGACACTATCTGGATTCCTGCTGCCGGGCTACGCGCACCAGGTTGTCCATTTCATCAGATTGTACACTTGGATGCCAGCGGGCAATGGCAGGTGAGCGCCGCCTGTGAAGCCCCGCATCGCATACGCCATGAATCTTGGTTTGTGCTACCGCCATTAGAAGAACACTATTTCAAAGCTAAAAATCCTACTTACAAACCCTTACCCTTTTTTCGGAAGGATTGCCAGCAAACAGCAGGGCACGCCGCATCCATGATGCAGTTGATTTATCCGCGCCAACCAACACGCATTTATGTACCTGTGGATCTCAACGGACAGCTATCCCGCACCGTTTTTACAATAGCGCATCGCAACCCAGAGACCGCCGTTTACTGGCATTTGGATGACACTTTTATTGGCAGCACCCGCACCTTCCACAACATGGAACTCAATCCGCCGGAAGGCAGTCATTTGCTTACATTGGTGGACGAGCAAGGCAACCGCTTGGAACAGCATTTTGAAATTATAACCCGACCCCGATAAGCCCCATCTAAGCTCTCGGAATCTGCTTTTTTTCCTTCGGAATCTTACGAAAATGCTCACCACCAGTGGTGTCTATATGCAAATGTTGTAAATCGCTAAAATCTAAATTGCCCTCCAAACTAATGAGCACAAACTGCTCCGCACCACTAATCAGCAAGAGCAGGTCCGTTATGGTGTTGCCCTTTTCCCGAATAAAAAATTCAACGTACTGACCCTGGTCCCGAATTTGCAGGAGCGACTCAAACGCCTCTTTCTTGACCGATTGAACCAACTGGCTATGTTCCTGCGGACTAACCAGATTACCATTTTCCATGCTCAGAATGCGCAAATGCGTGATTTTTTTCAATAATTTTTGCTCTTCTACGTCTTCCGTAGAGCGCGCTGCCAGCCGGATCATCCAGCCCTGTAGCTTCAGATCTGTCACTTCTTCCAAACCTTTGTACTTGTCATAAAAATTTTTTATGGTTTTAGACTGGGCAAGCGCAGTGCCCCAGACCGCCACGAAGGCAGCCAGCAGAAGTAACTGTTTCATAAGCAAATGATATTTTGTTAGTGAAGAAAATAATGATCAAACCTTCGGCGGGTTGGCTTTAGGTGTCGTTTTCGCTGGCAATAATGGGGTTTTTCGAGCAAACAGGTTTGTAATTTCGGTAATGTCCTTTATCCGAATATTGGATTTCATTTCAAAAAATACAAACTCATCGTCGCTATGCACTACAATGAGCAAGCGGTGAAACTTATCCTTTTTTACCTTACCCATGATACTGGTAATCTTGTTGCCCTGCTGCACCATTAATAAATCGTCGTAACCGCCATGGCGGGTGTCCTGCATTAAGTTGCTGACAGCTACCGTTGGTATCGGATTGTGCGTTTCGGCCATCAGCAGGCGCGTAGTTTTTACCTTACGCGCCAGCCGAAGTATAGCTTTGGTTTGTTCTTCTTTGACAATTTCGTGCGCCACACCAGTACTCACCCACACCAACCAACCAGGTATTTTGGCATTCCGAACGCCCTGCTCGCGCTTGTGCATCCGATAGAAATCAGCAGTTGACTGTTGTGCACCTGCTGCTACCCAAAATGCGATTAAACAAACGCTAATACCGATAACTTTTTTCATAGCAAATAGCAAATTGATAAATACAATAGGCAGTTTTACTAATTCTTATTTAGCTGTAGCTAAATAAAAATACCGCTGCATTAGTTTTCCATGCTCTTAGCGAGCTTCGATACCTTGTCGAGCGAAATTTTGCCAACAAAACTAATCAGCACAAATTCTTCCGCACCGCCCGCCAGCAGCAGCAGTTCACTCAGGATATTGCCATTGCTACCTGGCTCTTCCTTCACCAAAAAGTCCACATTTTCGCCACCTTTGTCGCGTATGGTCATCAGGGTTTCGTATTCATTGGTGTTGATTTTGGCTCTCGCTTCCTGGTGATACTTCTTGGGGTTCACATCCGTAGTCAGAATGCGCAGCCCACGTAGGTCTTTGGCTATTTCCATCAGCACTTTACTATCTGCATCCTTCATGCCGTTGATATTCATTTTATCAAGCATCTGAAACATTTTCGGGCTGATGTAAACCACTGTAAAGTTGTCATCATTAACGTACTGCGAAAAGTACTTGTCAATGGCGTTGGCCTGCGCCTGCACCTGTGTCAGGCCGAAGCAGCTCAATACGAGCGCGGCAATACATAGTTTTAGAAATTGCATGGTTGTAATTGTTTTTAGATTCGTTATTAAAAAACAGTGTAACTACGTAACTAAAAATAAAAGATTGATGTGCAATAAGCAATGATTATAATGTAACAAAATGATGAATAAAACGAAACCACAAAACCGAAAAGCATTGAGTTTTTTAATATAAAACATTGCAAATCAGTAATTTTTGTGGCTTTATGCTTTAACCTCTACATTTACGGACATTATTTACACATTGTAAAATTTAATACCTATGTCATTAATATATTGTCATTCTACTGCAAGACTTTAGTCATTTCTTTTATCTTTCCCATTTCTTTTACAGCGGTACTGGCGCCTTCATTGAGCGTAAGTGACACTTTCGTGAGGGCTTTGCGGGTAATTTCGAGCGCTTCTTCTGGGGTTTCGGGTTCATATTTCGACCAATCAATGGCTGCCACCGGCTCGGCTCTGGGCATTGGCAAAGTAGAAGTTAGCCGCCACAATCCCAATGCCAGCAGGGCAACGGCAGCTACTCGTAATACCCAGCGATTCAGGTATCGGATGCGACCACCAGCTATTGGAGATTGCAATTGTTGACTAAGCCGAGTTTCAAATTGATGATTCAAGCATTGGTTTCGTTCTTGTTCTAAGAACTGAAACAGTGGCTGGTACTGCTGCAGTGCAGGGTGTACGCCGGGCGCATTGAAGTAGGCGCGCAGTTGTGCTTCTTCGGGCAGCGATGTTTCGCCTTCAAAATACTTATGAAGCAACTCCGTAATATGTTGATAGTTCATACGATTTCATTTTTAAGTAAGTGTTCTCGAATATGCTGGCGCGCCCTGAAAAGATTGGTTTTTACTTGGCTCATCGTCATATCAAGCACTTCACCAATTTCTTCATAGCTCATCCCTTCTATGTCGCGTAGCTGCATTACCAGCCGGTGCTTTTCGGGCAGATTGTGCATTTGCTGTTGTACGTATCGTATCAAGTCCGACTGTTCGGTGCGTTCGTCGGGCCGCGCTTGCTGGTCCTGCCATTCGACGTGCTCTGGCAAGGTATCGGTGCGGTTGTGCCGGGAGCGCAATTTGTCTAAGGCCAGATTTTTAGTCATTCTCATCGTAAGTGCCTCCATATTTTCTATTTCGTGCCAAGTATCTTGGCGTTGCCATACCTTTACGAGCACTTCCTGCACCACGTCCTCAGCTTCCATTGTATTTTTGAGGATGCTTTGCGCAAACCGATAGAGTTTATCTTTAACCGGCAAAACGTGTTCGTTAAAATAATTTCGTTTCATTTCTTCAGGTGATTAGGTACCGACCGGCTGTTGGGTGCATCCTGCGTTATTCTTTAGCAAGACGATGGGCGTAGAGAAAGGTTACAGCCAGTTGAATTTTTTTTTCTCAAGATGCCTTTTTGGCAACAAAAACTGCCACTTTTGCGTACAATATTATCAGGAAAACCGTGCATGCAGCAACTTTTTTCTACCAAAAAAGTAAAATCAAAGGACTGGAAGGCGGAGGTATTCGATGGAAAAACACTCATTTTCTTATGATTAAAATTATAGATCGCTTAGTGATTCGAAGTTTTGTAGGGCCATTCGTCGTGACGTTTGCTATTGCTATTTTCTTTTTTCTGATGCAAACACTCTGGTTCTACATTGACGATATTGTAGGAAAAGGGCTTGGATTCTTTTTCATCATAGAATTGCTGGGCTACAAGTGCGTTAGCCTCATCCCAATGGCCTTGCCATTAGCCATTTTGATCTCCTCGGTGATGGTACTCGGCAACATGGCAGAGCACTACGAATTGTCGAGCATAAAATCGGCTGGCGTACCCCTGCTGCGGGTCATGCGCCCTTTGGTCATCTTTGGAGTGCTGTCATCGCTGCTATCTTACTATTGCTCGGCAACGCTCATACCATTGGCAAACCTAAAATTTGGCTCCCGCATGTACGATGTGCAACAGCAAAAACCCTCCCTGCGCTTGGAAGAAGGCGTTTTTAATGATGATTTTCAAGGGTTTTCTATTCATATTGGCAAAAAAGAACCTGACGGCCGTACCATACGCAATGTACTCATCTACGACCACAGCGAAGCCGCCAAAGGCCAGTACAGCCAAATCAGCGCAACCACTGGCGAAATGTACACCAGCAACGACGGGCGGTATTTTGTTATGAATCTATTGGATGGCAGCCAGTATATAGAAATCAACCCCAGTAGCTCTCAGAATACCAAATATCCTTTTGTGCGCACTTCTTTCAAAAAGTGGACGAAAATATTTGATATGAGCGAGTTTGAAATCAACCGCACAAATGAAGAGCTATTCAAATCGAACCGAACCATGATGAGCATTCCGCAATTAGCGGAAACTATTGACTCCATGACGCTTCGCATCGCCGAACGCCGTGCTTCGCTTGGTTCTCAAATGCACACCTATATTACTGTGCTTCGGCCCGCCGACAATGAGCCGCCATTAGCACCCATAGAAACCACCCCACTATTGGAAACAGCGGCGACGAATGTAAATTTGATTCTATTGCCGAGTACTACGGATTCTATTGTAATTACGGCCTCACCTGTTGATGCAGCAGCAAGCACTCCGCCAGATAGCGTTCCTCCGCCGACAGTAACCAAAAAAATAGCTCCGCCCTCCAATCCGTACAGCCGGCCTACTACCGATGGGCCATTAGTGGATCCTCAAAGCGGGCAACCCATATCCGAAGCGTATGTAAAAGATGTGGAAGTGGCCTTGGCAAAGCGCCGACTCAAACAACTGCCCGAAAGCACCCCACCGGAAGTGCCCGTAGTAGCCAATGATTCGATCAATTATCTGGATACGCTGCTTGTCTTTGCCGACATCTTCCCACAGTCCGAACGCCTTGTGCATTACGACCGCGCACGTACCTTTGCGCTAAGCATCCTCAACCAGGCAGAATCGAACCAGCGCTCGCTCAAATCTATGCTCGAAACCCGCGTAAAATTTACATACGAAATGTGGACAAAGTATAGCATTGCATTGGTCTGTATTATTTTTGTATTCATCGGCGCACCGATGGGTGCTATTGTCAGAAAAGGCGGATTTGGCTACCCTATTTTAATTTCCATCATATTTTTTATGATATTCGTTATACTCACAATCTTTTGCCGAAAAATAGCAGAAGCCTTTGTTTTGCCAGCTATAGTAGCCGCCTGGGTGCCTGCGGTAGTGCTTTTTCCTATCGGATTGGTATTAACTTTTAAAGCTATGAACGACTCTAATTTGCAGCTATCGGAAGGGCTTACCCGCATTCGAGAACGGATCATAAAAAAGATAAAAAATACGAATCCCAAAGCTAATTCTGAAATGATGCCATCATGAAATTATATATAAAAACAGTTTTACAACAAAATAACTGGTACTTTATTGGATTCGGATTGCTGCTGTTAACGGGTCTGGCGGTGCTATGGCGTATCGAGCAAGGTGACGAAAGCATGTGGTGCAGCCAACATCGTACTGCTTGGGCGGATGTACTTTTTAAATACGGCACACGCCTGGGTGAGGGGCTGGCATTTGGAGTGCTCGCCCTGCTATTTTTGTGGGTGCGCTTTGGCACGGCTTTATTTATCGGCATCACAGGCGTTATCGTTATGTTGCTTTCGGCAGCATCGAAAAAAATATTTGCGCATCCGCGACCGTTATCTTACTTTAATCAAATGGATATGGCCGACCAGCTTAGTTTTGTGGAGGGTGTACGTATTTATGGCGGTGCTACCAGTTTCCCTTCAGGACACACGATGGCTGCCTTTGCCTTATATACATTTCTGGCGTTGGTCTTGCCACGCAAGCAGGGTGTAGCTTTAGTACTTTTAGGAATTGCCGTGCTGGTAGGGCTGTCGCGCATTTACCTGATTCAGCATTTTCTAAAAGACGTGCTATTTGGTGCGGTTTTAGGAGTTGGCGTAGCCTTGCTTTGTCATTATTGGCATCAGCGTTCTCTACGGCGCGCGTGGGCAAATCGGTCGCTGCGCCCGCAACGTCCGGTAGTTTGATCATCAAAAAACGGAGCTTATGCACGACGAACAGGAGGAGCAACTCAAACGATATTATAGCATTAGCGAAGTGGCGGATATGTTCGGTGTATCCCGCTCCCTGATTCGTTTTTGGGAAAATGAATTTGAAATACTCAAACCCCATAAAAATAGCAAGGGCGACCGGCGCTTTACGCCTCAAAATATTGAGCAGTTACAACTCATTTATCACTTGGTGAAAGAGCGTGGTTTTACCCTTAGCGGCGCAAAACAGGAAATTCAGGATCGCCGCCAACGAGAAAAAGAACGCCAACAGATCATTAAAACCCTCGAAAAAGTAAGAGAAGGGCTACTCAATCTGCGACAATTGTTAGACAGGCACGCCCGCAAGGACGCTTCAACAGACTGAGTTTTGCACTCATTTATGATTTATACCATTTTCAAATTATAAAGTCATATATTTGCAATAAAAAGAAATGGGTAA
>CALMSP010000051.1 GCA_937872405.1 uncultured Saprospiraceae bacterium
CCGAAATGAAATCCACCGGCGAGGCGATTTATTTTATCAAAGACCTGAGCGACCCTTATTTCAGGGAGTTGGATAGCCAGCGCTACATGTACCTGACGCGTTAGACGGTTCTTTAGTTTCCAATTACAACGCACACTGGTGTAGGCATATGCAATTCGTGCCGAGGCGACAAGCGACCATCCTTTTCTATATTGAAAATCAGTAGGTTATCTGTGTTTTGATTTGCTGCATACAAAAAACGCCCGTCCGGCGAAATGGTAAAATGACGCGGAAAGTCTCCTTGTGTACTGGTATGACCGATGCGTTGAAGCGCCCCAGTAGCCTGGTCAATATGATATCCCACCAGCGAATTGTGCCCGCGATTGGCAGCATACAGGAAGCGCCCGTCAGGTGTGACTTGAATATGCGAGCAAAGGTTAAATTCCTCAAAGCCATCTGGTAAGGTAGCGTAGTGCTGCTGGGCAATCAAGGCGCCGCTATCCTTTTGCCAAAGCAGGGTAGTCACACTGTTGTTGAGTTCATTCAACACATAGGCATACGGCAGTTTCGGATGAAAGGACATATGGCGGGGGCCGGCGCCCCCTTGCAATTGTACGAAGCTGGGTTCCGCTGGTAGCAGCTTACCCTGCTCATAATCAATGCGATAGATTTGAATGCGATCAGTGCCTAAGTCTGGCACGTATAAGTAACGCTCATCAGGCGAAAGGTTCACACTATGCGGATGCGACGCTTCTTGCCGCGGATGTGGGCCCCGCCCTTCCAGTTGCACAATATGGCTTGCCGGAAGCAGCCCACCGTCGGCACGTATTGGGTACATGGCTACCACGCCCCCTACATAATTAGCAACAAATACATAACGCCCTTGCCGATCCGCTATCAAATGACAAGGTGCAAAAGAATGACTTGGCTGCCGATTGATGAACTGTAATTGCCCATTCTGCCAGATATAAGCTGCCACATAGCCTGTTGTATCCACATCGGGCCCAATTTCTTCCACCGCATAAAGCCACTGACCATTTTTGCCTAAGGCTAAAAACGAAGGATTCACCAACCCTACGGCCAGCCCCGTGGAATCGAGCTTGCCAGAAAGACTATCCTGTTCGAACAAATAAATACCAGCGCCTTTTCCATCCACATGCCCTTCGGTTCGGGTGTATGTGCCGATGAAAACAATGGCAGAACCAGTCTGTCGCATCGTATCCGTATTATTACAACTAAATAATAACCAGAGTAAACCAATCATGAAATAAGGGCGCATACGAAGTTTTTTTGGTGCTGGGTCAAATGGGTGGATGTGATTTCGTAAATCTTTGAGATTTGCGAAATCTGAACAAAAAAACAACCGTTTTGACCCACTACCCGTTTTTTTTATGATCCGCCCCAAAGATAGAAAAAACCAATTAGCGTTCATACCATTGTTCGTCATCATCCGAAGACGGTGGCACTTGGTCTTTTGAGCACAACACCACCCATACCTGCACCATCAACAACAGCGGCAAACCCGCCACGCTCAGCCAGATGACAAGCGACGAGGGATACAGAAACAACAGGGCAACCAGAATCAATAGCGCAACAAAAATCCAGACGGAAATAACCTGATACCGACGCATAAGTTATTTTGAGTTACAAAGTGAAACGATACCTCCAAGATTACAATGAGAAATATCATTGCGCTTCAACAACTTGCTGAGGCTGGGCCCGAGATTATAATTACTACCCTTTCCTTATCCAATGTAAAATTATTATTAAATTTCACAAAAAACACGGTGAACTATTGACAATTATTATTATTATTATGTCATTATTTAAACCATCAAAAAACAATGTTCATGAAGTCACTATTCATTATGATTGCTCTCGCGGGTAGCCTCGGCATTGTCTTTTTAGCTCGCCCACAGGTTGATCCGCCTACACCAAATGTCATGGTTCGTCATGTAGGATCCGACTATGCTATTTTTTACAACCCTCCGACGGCAACGTTTTACCTTTTCCAATTCAACACGGCTCCCACTATACCCAATCAGCCGGTGCTGGTGAGCTTTGCCCCGCAGGAACTACGCCTATCCGACTCGAATACGAAGAAGCCCGCCGTTTATAGCCTGAGCAACAATGTGTATGGTATTGCCAGCATGTCGGGAGAAGGCTATCAACAAAGGCTGCTCACAGGGAGTGGTGCGTCTTTAGCCTTTGTGAGTGATATAAATACAGCCTTGGAGGAAGTAAGTTGCAAATGCTATCGGGACAATGGTCGCCAGTATAAAGATTGTGATAGCGGCGGTGAGGGCGCCAACGGTTGCGAAGTTACGGACGGCGGCGGCGTGGCCACTGCCAACTGGCAACATCATTGTCAGGTATCTTGTCATAGCGGTTACTATGCTTGTTGCAACAAAAAATAAAGTTATATGTCATTTTTACAATTCGCCATTAATTGATTTTGAGCACTTTACGAATTCATTAATGGTGAATTGTAAAAATGCTTCACAGGGCATGACAAAACAACATGGCAACTATCGGTAATAGCAAGCTATTTTATAACACCCTGGTAATTCTTTCTTAGACATTATTATTGGAGCGGCATATTTAAAATTAGCTTTATGATTATCAAGACTTATGCACTAAAATAATAATAAAAATTTTACTTTGAATGTCAAAACTTGAAGTCCTGATGATAGCAAGGCATCGCAGCACGGGCGGCCCCAGCGTTTGATATACGATGATATAATCAGCGGGGCGGACTCCATTTACCCCCCCTAATACCGAAATTTTACTATATGGGTATCATTTTCTTCGGTGACTGCGTAAATAACTTTTCCATTCGTATCTATACAAAAATTAT
>CALMSP010000052.1 GCA_937872405.1 uncultured Saprospiraceae bacterium
ACCAGCGACCTCGTCGTCCCGAACGACGCGCGCTACCAAGCTGCGCTACATCCCGATTTTGATGTAATAGCACTTGTTTTTTGCAAAAACAGAGCAAAAATAGCCGTTATTTTCAAAATAGTCAACCGTAGGCTGTTTTTTTAGACTGAAATAATTTTGGGAAAGCCTTGCAATCAATTCAAAATCAGGTGTTTATGGCTTAGAGGCCTTTAGTCTCGTTTCTTTTTGCAAGCCAGTGACTGTCCATCAACAAACGCAGCGGTAAGGCTAAGAATGCGGCGGCTTACGACCTGCGCGTGCCCTTTCGCATCTGTTTCGGATATGATTTCAATAATTTTGACGGGTCCAATGCCCTTGGCAAGCCATTCCTGCACTTCGGTACGGGTGTGGCGAGCATCATTCGTTTGTATCACTTGCTTCATTAATAGGCAATCCACAAAGTTGCGTAAAGGCGTTTCGGCGGTGGCAAAACCCTCCAAACTGACAGCATACGAATACTTCAAATGACCGCCTCGCACTTGATTGTGCAAACTATAGACGATCACGGTATCGGTATAGATCTGCTGCAAGACAGCGATAGCGGGTAAGAGCCTGACCGGACGCTCGGCTATCCATTGCTTACCATTGGGCAAACTCCAGATGAGTGTTTCAAAGCCTTGATTATCAACACATTGGTAGCGCCAACTACCATCGGTTTCTGCGATGCGCACTACTTCCTTTTGCTTGAACTGTGCGGCGCTGTAGCTTACCACAACGGGTTGCGTTTGTTCGCCGATCTGATTGATATAGGTAAGCGTATCACCTGCACGCAAAGGCAGGTATTCCGCAAGGGTTATTAGACGCTGAGCGGAGGTAGTACATACAGCAGTGAGGTAAAAAATACCTAATAAAAGACAGCGCATTATCGGAAGCGAATTAATTCGATATCATACACTAAATTACTATTAGCTGGAATACCTGGCGGTGGAAATCGCCCATAGGCAAGGCTGGAAGGAATCCAGAAGGTACCTTTGCCACCCGACTTGAGTAACGGCACGGCATACTGCCAGCCAGCGATTGTATTGGGTAATGAAAACGTGACGGTTTCGTCATCTGGAGTTTGCTCGAACACCGTGCCATCAAGTAAATAGCCTTGGAATTTTACAGTTACCAAAGAGCTGAAAGCAGGATGGTTGCCCGTGCCTGGTTCATGAATAATGTAGAAAATACCGGAAGAATGGAGTGTTGGCTTAATATTATTAGCTTTGAAATGTTTTTCCAATATTTCTCGGTCAATTTCGGATTGGAGCCGTTGGTCATTGCACCCAAAGCTAAGCCATATGAAGGCGCACAAAACCGGTATCAGTGTTCGGATCATAGCATACAACATTTTTATTCTAAAAACACAAAGTTAAATAATTTTGACCGCTTCTGGGTAGGGCTGGGCGTCGGCGATGTAATTTTTACCAACAAAAGCCTTGCGAAGCTACGTGAAAAGTTGTTTTTTGCGTTAAATTTTATCAACAACCATAAAATATACCCCATGAGAGATCTCTGTGTATTTTTGGACGCTGGGCACGGCGGTATTGACCGCAATGGTAACTACGTGACCGCTCCAAGCAAGCAGTTTCAACATGCACGCGGCACGTTTCACAATGGGCGCTGGTTCTACGAGGGTGTTTTTAATCGCATCATCACCGACCGCGTAGCTGCCAAACTGCGCAATTTGAATATTGACTGCCTTGTCGTTAGCCACGAATATGTGGATACTCCGTTGGCGCAGCGCGTGGATATGGCTAATTGGTATCACCGCAATTATAAACCAGGTATTTTTATTTCTAATCATGCTAACGCCAGCAATGGTAATGCACGCGGATATGAAATTTATACCTCGCCGGGAAGAACCCCCTCGGATGCCTTAGCGGATCTTCACTGGACTAATGTGAAAGACCTACTCGGTACCAGAATTTCTATGCGACCGGATTTGTCAGATGGCGATAATGACAAGGAAGCGAACTTTTTTGTCTTGGTGCGCACGGCCATGCCTGCTATTCTGGTTGAGCATCTGTTTTTTGATAATTATGACGATGCCCTGCTCCTAATGGACGATAATGTGCAAGACCTATTCGCGGAAGCGACTGTGCGTACTGTTATTCAATGGCTGAAGCAATAATACCATTTACGATTGGCGAAGTCCGATTCACGATTTTGTAAAGCTTTGAAAAACAAGCTTTTGAAGATGAATAAGTACGCCATTTCCAATTGAAAAGGGTATAAGATGAAATTTGGTAAACTGCCCAACGTGGATTTAGTAGATTTTTCTTTGCCTGCCGACCCTGCAGGTACGCAGGTAACATTGCGCCGATACGCTCGTGAGCAAGGCAATTTGCAATGTTACATTGGTGCTACCGGCTGGAGCATGAAAGAATGGGTAGGCACGGTTTACCCAGCAGGCGCCAAGTCAAAGGATTATCTACGATATTATACACAGCAATTCAATACCATTGAACTCAATACTACGCACTATCGCATCCCTACGGTGGATACAGTACAACGTTGGTACGCTGAATCCGTTGCGGATTTTCAATTTTGTCCTAAGATACCCCAAACCATCAGTCATAGCCGCAATTTGGGTATAGGCGAGCCGCAATTAGCACAATTTTGCGAATCCATAAGACATCTAAAAGAAAAACTTGGCTGCTGTTTTTTGCAATTGCCGCCCTACTTTGGCTCCGACCGACTATCTTTGTTGGAAACTTTCTTAGCCCAGTTCCCGACAGATGTGCCATTAGCAGTGGAGCTGCGTCATGAAAGTTGGTTCGCTCGAACGGAAACGGTAGAGCGTTTGTTTGAAGTATTAGAAAAACACAGCATAGCGGCGGTGATTACCGATGTAGCCGGACGGCGCGACGTGTTGCACATGCGCCTTACCTCCAATGTTGGTATGGTGCGGTTTGTTGGAAATGGATTGCATCCTACTGATTATCAACGCATTGCAGACTGGGTGCGGCGCATTCAGGGATGGGCGGCGGCCGGGCTTAGTCGGCTGTATTTTTTCACACATGAGCCAGATAATATTTTGACGCCGACATTGGCAGCGCATCTTGCAACGGCATTGCAAGAGCTACCACAGATTGACACCCGTGGGCCAAAAATAACGTCGAACCAAAATCAACATAACCAGTTCACTTTATTTTGAGAGGCGTGCTATGTTCTGAAATTTAACTGGTAAAACCACTATAATCCGTGACAACACCAATTGGCTCCATTCATCCGGCGTTGCTTTTTACTGAAGACGACCTGCCCTTCGTTCATCGGGACATTAGCTGGCTGTCATTCAACTACAGGGTATTGCAGGAAGCCATGGACCCTGCCGTGCCGCTATTTGAGCGTATCAAATTTTTGGCAATATACAGTTCTAATCTCGATGAATTTTTTCGGGTACGTATGGCCAATCATCGTAATCTATTGCGCGTAGGCAAAAAAACCAAGCGTAAATTGGATATACCACCGAAAATTGTAGTGCGCGAAATCCAGCGTATAGTCAATGAACAACAGGAGGTTTTTAATCAAATTTTTGAGGAAGACATTATTCCAGAATTAAAGAAACACAAAATCAATATACTCCGGCGCTTGGATTTGAATGAAGAGCAAAAAGAATTCGTAGAGCGCTATTTTCAGGACCATCTATTGCCCTTTGTGCAGCCCGTGCTACTGGTAAATGGCAAAATCCGACCCTTCCTCAACAATGCCGCTTTGTACCTGACTGTACTCATGCGCGACAAGGAAAACCCCTCTGGGCCCGATCAATACGCCATTGTAAAAATACCCTCTGATCACCTATCAAGGTTTATCAAATTGCCTTCGCCGCAGCATCGGCACGATTTGATTATACTCGATGATATCGTGCGGCACAGTATTTCTTGGATGTTTCCGGGTTATGAAATTCTGGATACGCACTCCATCAAACTCACCAGAGACGCCGAACTCTATATTGATGATGAATTTTCCGGCGACTTGGTGCAAAAAATCCGAGATAGCCTTGCCAAACGACATGTCGGACCCGCATCTCGGTTTGTATTTGATCGCGACATCCCAGCTTCCCTGCTGCATTTGCTAATGGATGTATTTGAATTGGATAAATACGACCTGCTTCGGGAAGGACGCTATCACAATAATTTCGATTTTTTCCGGTTCCCTGATTTTGGCATGACGCATCTGAAATATCCGCCTTTGCCTCCCTTACCTTATCGCCCCTTGGAAGATACCCGCGAATTCTATCAGGAATTGCGCCGTAGTGACCACCTTGTTCATGTACCTTACCATTCTTATTATTCCGTACTGCGCTTTTTTGAAGAAGCTGCCCGCGACCCCGCTGTTACACATATTAAAATTATCCAATATCGTGTAGCCCGCAATTCGCGCATCATGCAAACGCTCATTGATGCTGTAAAAGCTGGCAAGCAGGTATCTGTGTTTATTGAAGTAAAAGCCCGCTTCGACGAAGAAGCAAACTTAGAATGGGGTGAGAAACTGGAGCAAGCTGGCGTGCGTGTACATTACAGTTTTCCGGGGGTCAAAGTGCATTCCAAACTAAGTTTGGTGCGTCGCCTTGAAAAGCAAGGGCCACGGTTGTATGCTTATTTGGCTACCGGTAATTTCCATGAGGATACAGCCAAAATTTATTCTGATTTCGGACTTTTTACAGCCGATGAGCGTATTACAAATGAGGTAGCCCGCATTTTCTCTTTTTTGGAAACGGTAAAGCTACCACAGCAGGAATTTGAACATTTACTGGTAGGTAAGTTCAATCTGCGCAGTGGGCTGGAGCAACTCATTGATTTTGAAATCATGCAGGCCCAAGCGGGGCTTCCAGCCTCTATCATTCTGAAAATGAATAGTTTACAGGACGTGCCGATGGTAAAAAAGCTATATGAAGCCAGCCAAGCAGGGGTGCGCGTCCAACTTATTATACGAGGTATCTGCTGCGTGGTGCCCGGCGTGAAAGGCTTGAGCGAAAACATTGAAGCGGTAAGTATTGTAGATCGGTTTCTGGAACACGCGCGTGTATTCGTTTTTCATCATAGCGGCGAGGATCGGATTTATCTATCTTCTGCCGACTGGATGGAACGCAACCTAACCTATCGGGTAGAAACGGCCTTCCCGATTTATGACGTGGAAATCAAACGACAAATACAAGACATTATAGACATACAACTCAAGGATAACGTAAAAGCCCGTCTGCTCGATAAAGATATGAGCAACATTTACCACAGAAGTGATGCTGCTATAGCCACGCGCTCACAAATAGAAACCTATTACTATATCAAAAGGAAAATAGAATCCGTTGAAAATCAGTCATCTACACCCAAGCCCGCTCGAAGTAGGATAAAATGAACAAACGAAAAGGCAGCGGCAAACGTCAGCCAAGCGTTAAATATTCAGATAACTTCAGATATCGTAAAGCATCATCATTCATTGCCAATAGGCAATTTAATGCCCCACTACCTTAACAATCTACATAAAATATTGCCCCAATTCAACCTTTTGGGCTTTTATACACGAACGCATAATCCCTCATTAATGATACACACTTTATGATATTCATGCAATATCAATTGTGTTTCACAGGGTATTCTGTATCGAAAAACCTTACTTATTACCATTTTTTAACCAAATTTTACTATTTTATGAAAAAACTGCTATTCATTTTATCGTTGATGCTGATTGGTACGGCTTCTGCGTTAGCGCAACGTACCATTACAGGCAAAGTTGTTGATAACAACGGCGAACCGCTCGTAGGAGCTACCGTTTTAGTAAAAGGCACTTCAGCAGGTACGGCCAGTGATGTGGATGGTAATTTCACGCTCAATGTACCCGAAGGTGGCGCTGTACTTATAGTAAGCTACACGGGGTTTACCTCTCAGGAGGTGGTACTCGGTGTATCCAATTACTATGATATTATCATGGCTTCTGATGTTACCGTACTTCAGGATGTGGTGGTAGTGGGTTATGGCACACAGCAAAGGCGAGACTTGACAGGTAACATCTCAACCATCAAAGGCGATGAGATTGCGGCTTTGGCTGTTCAAAGCTTTGATCAAGCCCTACAGGGTAGGGCCGTTGGTGTGAATGTAAACTTACCCAATGGTGTTCTTAACAACCCGCCCGTATTCCGTGTTCGCGGCATCAATTCGATCAATTTGAGTTCTTTTCCGCTGATCGTAATTGACGGGATACCCACTTTCACTGGCGATATATCCGGTACTAGTGCCGCTAATAACGTATTAGCAAGCATTAACCCTGCAGATATTGAGAGTATTGACATTTTAAAAGATGCCTCTGCCGCAGCTATCTATGGTTCGCGTGCTAGTGCCGGTGTAGTATTGATCACCACCAAGCGTGGTAAAAAAGGTACAACGAAAGTTGGTTACGATGCTTGGGTGAGCCTTACGGCACCTGCCCGCCTTCCGGAACTGCTCAATGCGGAGCAGTACATTACGGTCAAAAACGAAGCAGCGCGTAATGCAAATCTGACCGATCGCTTTTTCCCGGATGTTATCAATGGGCAGCCGGTAGATACACGTTGGTACGATTATGTATATCGCACAGGCTTCTCGCATAACCATAGCCTAAATTTCTCTGGAGGTAGCGAGAGTACGAACTTTTTTGTGTCGCTCAACTATACTAACCAAGAAGGTATGATCGTCCGCAATGACTTCGAAAGAAAAGCTGCTCGCCTCAATTTGGATCATCGAGTTGGCAAATGGCTTACATTGGGTACTACTATAAACTATGCGAATAATTTTAACAGTGCACCTAATACAGGGTCCTTACCTGGTCAGGCGTTTAACACTTCTGGTTTGGCTCGCTTGCCATTAGTAACGGCGCCCAACGTAGCACCTTACAATGCAGATGGTTCGTATAACATAGCACCTAATAACCAGATTGGGCGTGGTAAAAATTTAGAGCAGTCTGGTTTTGTGAATCCAGTACCCATTATTGATCTAAACAATTTTACCTCCACTTCTGATCGCATCCAGGCAGCAGTTTATGGTCAAGTTAATCTTTTCCGAGGGTTATATTTTAGATCACAGTACGGCGTGGATAATATTACTACAGAGGATATTTCTTTCCAAACGCCAATACACGGAGATGGCTTTGGCAATAATGGTCTTGCCCAAAACTTAAATAGAAGAACGAACCGCTGGAATTGGCAAAATATTTTGAATTATGATCTTTCCCTACTCGATAAGCACAATTTCAACTTTCTGGTAGGTAATGAGCAACAATACACAACAGATGATCGCTGGGGTGCTACACGTACCGTCATTGCCGATCCTTTCTTCACAACATATCAAGGTAACTTTACAACGATCAATCCGGCAGGCAACTTCCAGGGTGAAAACTATCTGCTATCATATTTCGGTCGTATTAATTACAATTTCAATAAGAAATTTTTACTTTCGGTTAATTTGCGTTCGGATGAATATTCGGCATTTGCACCTGGCCGTAAGCAGGGTGTATTCTGGGGAGCTTCTGGTGGTTATGCCATTTCAGAAGAAAACTTCTGGAAAAGTATATTTGGCAACACTATCAACTATTTCCGCTTGCGGGGTAGCTATGGCGAAGTAGGTAACTTTAATGGCATTGGCAACTTTGCTTCGCTTTCTCTTTATGCCTCTGGCTTGTATGGGCCTAATCCGACACTATTCTTTAACCAAGCAGGTAATACAGAGCTTTCTTGGGAAACCAGTAAAAAAACAGACATTGGCATCAACTTTGGACTGTTTAATGACAAGATTCAAGGTGAAGTCACTTATTTTAGAAATCTGATTGATGGGCTTATTCTGGCAGCACCGCAAGCACCA
>CALMSP010000053.1 GCA_937872405.1 uncultured Saprospiraceae bacterium
AAATACAAATTTTTGCGCCTGCCTATAAGACAATTCCAAAGGAAAGTTTGTTTCCAAGGCGGAGCTATCTGACACTTGGGCGCAATAGCTCCGCTTGGTATGATGTTGGCTACTATTTATAGCATCAAACAGTGAATGGTAAGCAGGTTAAATGATGTTTTTATCATAAAATACCAACGAGTATTAAAATATCGTTTAAAACAGATTAAAATATTACATCCGTTCAATAATAATAGCCGATGCGCCGCCGCCGCCATTGCAGATAGCCGCCAACCCTATAGAGGCATTGCGATGCTGGAGCACGTTGCGCAAGGTAACAACGATGCGTGCGCCCGAAGCGCCCAACGGATGCCCTAACGACACAGCCCCACCGAATAAGTTGACCTTTTCTTCGTTAATATTAAGCAGGTGATTGAATGCCATCGGCACTACCGCAAAGGCTTCGTTCACCTCGAATACGTCCACGTCTTTTACGTCCATGCCGGCTCGTTTGAGCGCGAGCGGAGCGGCTAAGGCGGGAGTTGTGGTAAACCACTGAGGCTCCTGTTCGGCATCAGCGAAAGCTACAATGCGAGCCAGCGGCGTGAGGCCCAATTCCTGAAGTTTATCTTCACTCACCAGCACCACTGCTGCCGCGCCGTCATTGATGGTGGAAGCGTTGGCGGCAGTTACCGTGCCATCTTTGGTGAAAGCAGACCGCAGTGCTGGAATTTTAGAAAAGTCCACACGCTTGTATTCTTCATCTTCTCGGATGAGCAGGGCCTCGCCTTTGCGTTGGGGTACGCTTACCGGCACGATTTCGTCCTGAAGCCAGCCGTTTTCAGTAGCTGCTGCTGCCAGCTTGTAGGAGCGAATAGCAAATTGGTCTTGTGCCTCGCGCGAAAAGCTGTACTTGGCGGCAGTGGCATCCGCGCAAACACCCATTGCATTCTGATCATAAGCGTCGGTCAAACCATCTTTCGCCAGCCCGTCCACCAATTCGGCATGACCATATTTGTAGCCCCAGCGCGCATTTGGCATGTAGTACGGAATATTACTCATGCTTTCCATACCACCAGCTATTACTACATCATTATGTCCTAACATGATACTTTGAGCACCAAACATGATAGATTTCATGCCAGAAGCGCATACTTTATTTACTGTAGTGCATGGAACATCATAACCGATACCTGCACCCAATGCTGCCTGCCGCGCCGGTGCCTGCCCCAGATTGGCGGAGCAGACGTTGCCCATGAATACTTCATTGACTTGGGCCGCATCTATGCCTGCCTGTTGCAGCGCTCCTTTGATGGCCTCGCTGCCCAGTTGCGTAGCGGATAATCCGGCGAACATACCGCCAAAGCTGCCTATCGGCGTGCGAACAGCGGCTACCAGAAAGACTTTTTTCATGTTAATTTGTAATTTTATTGGTTAATACGATTTGAGTTTCTATTGTTAAGAGTATGTTTAAAATTCGTTTTTGAAGTCGAAAATGATCAGATTTGGGTTCTCCCGAAGCGTTTTTTGAGCTGCATAGCAGCGCTACGGAGCGAGAAAAAGGCAAAGTGAGGTTCCATAGATGAACATTTACAGACCAAAGTATGAAATTTAAACATGCTCTAAGCACAGGACTATTAAACGACCTTTTAAAAATTAACATCTTATCTACATATCCGCACAGACTTTGATTTTACCGACGCAAAAATAAAACCTTTTAAGTCGTTTATACAAATTACAACCAAAAGCGGTAGTTGGTTATTGCTTTTTGCAAAAAAGAGGGGTTGACGGAGTAAAGCGGCTTATTGGAACAGTATTTTTCCAGTAAAGATGCCGTTTTCGTGGCGAAGCCGGAAGAAGTATAAACCTGCGGTCGGCAGCTGGCTGCGCCGAATGGTAATATGCTTGTCGCGAATATCGGGTAAGCGCAGGTGCACATTGCCACGTATATCGCTGATTTCCAGCAGGAAAGACTCCTGCGTAGCGCTTGGAAGATAAAGCGTGACGGCTTCACTGGCAGGATTGGGCCATGCTGCAACTATGGAAGGCGTGCTCAGGGATACAGTTGAATTGACAATTGGTGCTTGGGCGCAATTGCTCCTTATGCGAGTAACAACGCGCTCGTGATGTTGATTGACCACGTCTTGTATTTCAGTAATGCAAATGCTGTCTTCTGGTTCGGCACTAAAAAAATAAACCCGACAGAGGGGTTGCACGGTGGGCGATTTTTGAATGGTAGAATCCTGAAAGGAAATGCCAACGATTGTGCCATTGTGCATGCCCACATAAGGCTTGACCGGGTAGCGCTGCACATCCACAAGGCTTTCGGCATGGCTCGCGGCAATACCCGATATTTGGAATTGCCAAGCGACTACCTTGCTAAACGGATTGTGTATGCCAATGTCCACGTAGCGCTCTGCCCAATTGACCTCCAGGATTTGCAGACTAACGGTGTCAAAAGGATTGGATACCCCCGCTGGAAAAAGGCAATGATCGTGAGCGCTACCATCGGGGTGGGGGTGAGTAGCGCCAAAGTTGACACAATTGGCTAATAGCAGCGCATCATAGACGGTGATTTGCCCATCCGCATTCAAATCGGTACAGGGTTCTACTTGTACATCATTACCCAACATTCTAACAATGTATTGCTGCGCATCCTGCATATCGGCTATGCCATTATCATCAAGGTCGCCACGGATGGCTGTACCATTACAGACCCCGGCGCAATCAAAGCGGGCGGTACCATAAGTCTTTCCAAGGCAATCGGTGTACGGCATACAAGGCTCGTCCAGACCAACTTGTAGCTTGCCGGTACTACGGCTAAGCGAAAGGCAAACCTGTGCCCAATTGTTGGCGGTATCCTTTTCTACCTGCCCCAGGGCGTCGGGTTCGTTGCGCCAATTGATACGCACCACAAAAACGTAGCGCCCATCAGGCAAATCCGTCAGGTCAATCCATTGGCATTCTAAGGTTGCCCAGTAGGTATCGTAGCAACCGGCGGTAATACCCATATTGTCGCAGCTATATTTTGGAGTGTTGCCGGTTTGACATCCTAAATCCGTTACACAAAAACCATTTTTAAATCCAATAGGAATCTCGGTGCTATCATCTCGAAATAACAGGTATTCTGCATAGCTGTGGTAGTGAAAATGCTGATGACAATTGTCCCAAGAGAAACGCGGATTATTAGCGGTCGGACGACCGATGTAATAATCGCGCTCCCCAATGTTTTCGATGTGAGTCGTGAAGCGCAGAATGTCCCGTACACCATAACCGCGCAAGCAGCCTTCATCAATTAGGCAGGCATCTGTGGCGTGCAGCGTATCCAAGCGCAGCGAAAGCCGCAGGGAATCTTCTCGGATGCGCAAATCTGGTCCGGCTGGGCATGCTGGATGCCCCTGAGGTAGGCAGGAGCTATCCTAATAGTGGCTAAAGGGTTAAAATTACAGGCGTTGCGGTAGGTACAGCCTTGTACTTCACCATCGAAGGTCAAGGTCCAAGGAATGGCATGGTTACAATCTTTTTCCTGATCGCCAATGCGAATAAAAATGGGTTCTCCCGCTTGCAGATACAAGCTCAATTCTGATTGCGGCGCGCACCTATCAGCGTTGTCATTGTAAGCAATGGTGCCCCGATTGTCCGCTACAATGGGGATACCCTCACAGCGATCGTAAACCCAAATCGTTGTGTTGCAATTGGTCTGCTCGCAAGTGCTGATACGATACATGCCGCTTGTTTCAGGCACGAAGGTGTACCAAGTATTGCGCTTTGGCGCTACATGCGCGCCCTCCATAACAGATAAGGCCAACGGGCACACCTCGCCGGCTTGGCAGAAAATATGCGTGGTTTGGGCATGTGTAAAATTGCCTCCTTGGGCCAACGTGTCGCCATTGGTTAGTAGCAAATAGTATCCGGGCGGGTCTATCCCATCGCCAAAGTAGTCGCGTATCGTAAAGCGCAGGCAGGTCTGAGCAGGTACGCAGAGGTTTTCGCGATACCGTGTGCGATTGGCGTATGTATTGTAAGGGCGTGCGGCATACACCGTGCCATCTGCTGCTGCAATGTCCCAATAGGTTTCGTAGCCATAAGCGTCGGTAAATATTTCCAATACCAAAGCGACCTCTCCGGCAGGGCACAACTGCTGCCCGAAGACCAGCCGCCCCGTCAGCAGTACGATTACAATCGCCGATAGCCGCATCATTATGATCATTGAATTCATGTATTGAGCAAGATATGTTTTTTTGAACAATTCTACTGTCAGCGAGCTTGCGCAATTCAAAAAACGAAAAAATAAATTAGCAACAGCTTGCTACAACAAAATAATATACCTATATTTGCAATCCAATTTAAAAACCGCGGCGTGGAGCAGTTGGTAGCTCGTCGGGCTCATAACCCGAAGGTCGTAGGTTCAAGTCCTGCCGCCGCTACAAGAAAAGACAAAAGCCTAATTCATTGTTGATCAGTGTTTTAGGCTTTTTGTTTTCAATCATTTATCACCTCGTTCCCAATTTACATGACGAAATTATGAAACCCATTCTGCTCCTGCTGGCGATACTATTCCTACTATTCGCTGCCGTTCAATACAACGACCCCGATCCTTTAGGTTGGATGGGGCTTTATAGCTTCGTAGCAATCATGGCTGCGTTCGCCGCTTTTGAACGCTATCATCAAGGGGTGCTACTACTGGGCATCGCCATTTGTCTGGTATGGCTGGGAACGCTCTTGCCTATGTTTGTGCACTGGATTCGATTGGGAATGCCCAACATTGCTGGCTCCATGAAAGCCACAGAACCTCATATTGAACACACCCGCGAATTTTTAGGGCTGTTTTTATGCTTGCTTATGCTCTTTTTTTTATACATTAAAGCCCGAAATGTAAAGCCATAGCGCTTCTGATAAGAAACGCCTTCAAGTATCTGATAATACCGAATAATACCCTTTTAGATGCTATATGTATATTTTAGATAATAGACGATAGATTTTAGACTACTGTCAGTATTTATCAACTAAAATTTATAAAACATTGAAAAACAATTAATTATATTGATGAAGATGTGTCTCTTTTTGCTAAAAGTAGCATAAATGATAGTAGCTGCTTGTCTAAAAAAAATATCATAATATCACAATATCTGACAGCTAAACCAATCCATAATTATACAGCTAAATAACTTATGTATGAAACGACGCGATTTTATTCAAACATCTTCCGTAGCTGCCATAGGGGCGCTGGCTTTCCCTGCTGCACTTTGTGAACTCAAAAAAATAGGTAAAATGGGGGTACAATTATACACGGTGCGTGATAATATGGCAAAAGACCCTATTGGTACGCTCAAAAAAGTAGCTGAAATAGGCTATACCGATGTAGAATTGGCCGGTTATTATGAGCGCAAATTCTACGGCATGCCACCGATTGCCTTCAAACGCTTGCTGAATGAATTGGGTTTGACGACCAACAGTGGGCACGTAGGGCCTGACCGCCTGCGCGACGATTGGGAAGCCACGGTAGCCGATGCAGCCATTTTGGGGCAGAAGTACCTTGTCATTCCTTGGCTGCCAGAGTCGGAGCGCAAAACAATTGACCAGTACAAACGCTTGGCCGAAGCGCTCAATCGGGGTGGCGAAGTGGCAAAAAAAGCGGGCATACAGCTGGCTTATCATAACCATGATTTTGAATTTATCACCTTAGACGGACAGGTACCTTACGATTTGCTCCTGCAAACGTGTGATCCTAAGTTGCTGAAAATGGAATTGGATTTGTACTGGATCATCAAAGCGGGTAAGGATCCGCTGGCGTATTTCAATCAACATGCTGGGCGATTCCATCTCTGGCATGTGAAGGATATGGACGATACATCCGATCGTTTCTTCACGGAGGTAGGCAACGGCACGATAGATTGGAGCGCCATATTCAAGGCGGCTCGTAAAGCGGGGATGAAGCATTTTTATGTAGAACAGGACGTATGCAAAAATCATGCGCCGCTTGAAAGCATAGCAATCAGCCATAAATATCTGCAAGGGTTGCGTTATTGATAAAAAAAGCCCCGTTCCAAAGGAGTGGGGCTGCCAATTTTTATCTGAAGGGCAACTGTCATGATAACAGTATTATGCCCTTTTCAATTGAAAATGACGCATTTGTTTATTCTCAAAGCCTTGTCTTTCAATGCTTTATAAAATATAAAATCGGACCTCTAAAATCGTGAATGGTATTATATCGTCATGATATAATTTTATAATCGCTTCCTGCAATTTTTGTGCTGGCAAGTGAATAAGTCTTTGTTTTTGAATTCTTGTACGTTACACGGCCGTTTTTGACGCAATGACCGAGGTGAAATACTCGCGATTCATGCGGGCGATGTTGTTTACCGAAATTTCCTTTGGGCACTCGGCCTCGCAAGCGGTCACGTTCGAGCACATCC
>CALMSP010000054.1 GCA_937872405.1 uncultured Saprospiraceae bacterium
CGAACCGCCGTAGGAGGTTTTGCAGACCTCTACCTAGCCACTCGGTCACCCGACCATTTTTCAACGCAAGCACTGTTGGATGCGTTCGTGCTTACATTAACGGAATGCAAAGGTAACTTGTTTTTTTGAATAATGCCAATGTCAAGGGGGTGGAAAAATATTTTTTTGTTGGTATCCATTCTCTGGCGCTTGCGGTTATTCGTTTCTATCGAATGAGCAACACAACTCCAGCTTGGTCAATGCGCTTGTTGTTGCTTTGCGTAAGCCGAATATGATAGGTGTAAGCACCAAGCGGTAGCTCGCGGCCACTGGGGCCACGGCCATCCCAACCAATTTCAATGGAGCGGGATTCAAATATCTTACCGCCCCAGCGATCATAGATGATCATCGTGTAATCCATTGGTTGTCCAAATTGGAGCACCGGCTTGAATTCTCGATTCAACCCGTTGGGGGCAAATGCATTGGGTACAAAGAGTTGGGCGCGCTGGTCGGCGCAAGCGCTGTTGGAGCGCGACTCCACCGGCTGGCTATTGCCATTTGGCAAGCGCAGTGCTGCTTTCGCGACAATGAAATAGCAAACATTGGCTTCTTCAGGATTGTCCAAATCAAGTTCATCGGTGTGTTCATTATTACCATCGCCATAAGTGGCTATGAGCGTTGGCGGATTGTTGCCCGCACTGCGGTACACCTCGTAGTTGATGTTGCCGGTTACGTATTCATTGATATACTCGCTCCAGCGTAGGCGATTGACACCAGGCATACCAGTGGATTGCACCTCCAGCCGAATAGTAGCCACTATGTTCGACCGTACTTTCTCGTTGCAGGCGTCGGTGGTTTCAAGGCGATAGCTCATGACGCGCTGCGCAGGCAAAGCGCTTTCATCCGTAAACGTATTCACCCGACTCAAAGGCATTGCTGGCATTTCGCGGCGCAGCGCTGTGAAGATTGTGCCATTTTCCGAGCGCAAAATCTGGTTTTCGCGTAGTTGGGCATCGGTATTCCAGAGCCAAGTCAGCAGTACGCGATTGTCCGCATTGACAGATGCTTGAACCGCCACCAATTCATTTACACCCTGAATGACATCAAGCGTTAGGCAACTTTCGTTGGAAACCGCGCGATTGCCCGTCCCGCTTTCGATTGCCCGCACCGAAAAGCAGTATTGTACATTAGCGGAAGCATTGAGAAAAGTGTAAGCACTAACGTTGCCAGCCGTTTCGCCTACACGACGCGGCTCTCCACCATTTTCGCGCACCCAGATTTCGTGCCGTTCAATGGACTGCGACCAGTTTTGATACAAACTCCAAGTCAAGCGCACGGTACGGTCGCAAGCGCTGGCGCCTTCTGCTCGCAGCAGGATTGTTCGATGGGGTGGGGGCACCAGACTCACATTGCCACAGCGGTCAAGTGCTACCACGAAGTAAGTTTCCTGCCGTTCGTTGGGTTGCGCATTTGTATCCAGATAGGTCGTTGTCCCGAATACCGTATCAATGACCGTCGTGCCGGTAGCCGTATTTTTGGAAATCACGTAAGCGAATGTCTGTGGCGATGGGCTTGGTTCCCAACGGATTTCTACATCTTCGCCAATAACGGAAACCGAGCGGATGCGCCCCATCTCAGGGATGCGATTGTTGAGTGTATCGGATGAAAGCACCGGCTGCCCAGGGCAGTTGAAATTGCTTTGCATATAATAAAACCGCAGACCCACACCGGCATTCTCATGAAAAAAACTACGCTGCATTACGTTGGTAATTGTAGCCAACAGGGTGTAAGGCCCGTTCCGGTTGGTAGCTGTATAAATGGTATAATTTTGAAATGGCCCACAAGTGTTCGTCGGCACCTCCCAGCGCAAGGTATCATTAAAAATGCAAAGCAGATCGGGGGCTTGTATCTGAGCTTGTACGATGGAGCTATGAGCAAAAAAAAGTATTTGAACCGCAAACAACCACCGTATTGGCAGCAGTTGGCGTTTCCATGGCATGAAAAAAGATACGTTCATTGTTGTAATTTTTGCCGAAACGTTTCTTCCAGGTGCGTCATAGGATAGCGATCGGTCAGGCGGTATTCTAATATCAGATCGGCTGCAATATCCTTACGATAATAGACCAAGCCCAGCCCTTTCGCGTACCATTCTACGGAGGAAAATTCCTGTTCAAAGCGTCCGTTCAGATCATATTCTAACAGTTCGCGCACCTCAAACACTACGCAGTCGTAGCGCTTATCTTGAAAGACGAACGTCGTGTCGCTCGCATAGCGACGATTTTTAATGAGTGTTGTGGTAGCGCCAGGCTCGGAGGGTAGTTGCCAACTCACTTTATACAGGAAAATACCACCCGAATCCCGTACTTCAAACGGAAAAACATTGCCGGCTATTATCTGTGCGGCTACTTGTTGTTGAAAGTCGGTAGAATCGCTATCATAAAGGTACAAATCCTGTAAAATCATGCCGTTGCTTACCATTTCCTCCCGTACCAACTGCTGGGGCGTGAGGTCGGGGCTATACGACGTGCCGGTCAGGTAGATCCCAGAATCGAGCACAAAAGAGCGGAAATACCAATATTCTGGAGCTAAAGAGTCATTATTGACCGATTGGTATTCGTACACTAAGCCCTCGGTGAGTTGTTTGAGTGGAAAGTAATAATCACGGATATGGCGGGTATCGCTCTGGCAAGCTGATAGGATACAAACCAACACAAAAATAGGGACGACGTATAGGCGCAACAAGCTGCTACCCTGCACGGGCTTCTGTTCTAAAAAAGTGATTCGCATATGCTCCTTGTTTTCAATAAAAAACGCCAATTTTTATATACTTAATCTCTTGTTTTTCAAATGATTATGGCTTTTTCGGGCGGACAACGTTACAGGCTTTCCAACTGTGCAACTACTATTATTTCAACAAACGCCTGACCCGAAGCACCAGTTCGATAGGTTTGAAGGGCTTTGTTACAAAGTCGTCGGCCCCAGCATCGAGGGTTTCCCAGAGTGCTTCCTCATCCTCCACCGGCGAAATGATGATAACCGGTAGGGCCTCCGTTTGCGATTTAATATCTCGCAGCAATGTCAGGGCAGCAGCAGGGTTGGCTTCGGCATCAATCACAACGAGGCGAGGTTGTTGCATTTGCATTTGTTTGGCAGCGTCGCGGCGTTTGGCGGCTACAATTTCTAATCCGTGTTTGCGAAAGCGAAACTCAATGGCAGCGAGCAACACGGCTTCCGCATCACAAAAAAGTACTTTAGCAAGATTATTATTCATATCATAATGGTTGCAATAAAATTATACCCAAACGGTATATAATGAAAAATTTAATATAATATTATTCAAAAAATAGGGGGCGCCAAATAAGCTGCGCTTTGTTTATTGTAAATTATTTTACTATTTAAAAATTTTTAAATCAAGGGTTTAAAAAAAATGGTCGGTCTTATTTTGAAAAAAACACTTGAAAAAAAATTAAAATGCTATACATCATAATGTTAATCATAGCAACCTGCGACATGATAAAATAGCATTACGACGGCACACTATGGCGCGGCATGAACACAAAGCGCGCGTCCTGACCATCCAGTACAAACAGGCAGAGGAACGCCTGCGGATCCCTGTACACCCTTCGAAAGTCATCCACTTTAGTCATATCTACCAAGCGCTTTGTAGCCAGCTCTTCGAGCGTGGAAACATGCACCGACCAAGGCGTGGCAGGGTCGTGCTGTAGTAGCGGGATGCCCAGTTCCAGTTCTTCCAAACGATGAGTTATAAAGATTGGATAGCGTGACACATCTTGATCCAGGATGGTATCGGCGGCTGCGCCAAGCATATGTAGCCAGGGCGCTATGTCGCGTTGCAGTTGCAAAAAAATACGTGCGTCGTCTGTCGGAATCATCTTCAAAATTACAAAAAAATGCCTTTTACTAAAATTGCCAACGCAGAAGTTTCATTTTTAGGCTTCTTTTAGGCTCGTTTGAATAGAAGTTATGAACAGCAAACCATGATCACCCACCACCCATCACCCATCACCCATCACCCATCACCCTATCACCCATCACCCCATCACCCTATCACCTATCACCCTATCACCCTATTCAGCATCATACGCATTTTCGCTTTCAGCCGCTATGGTTGTGTTTGGGCGGAGCAGACTTCCGAGTATCATAGCGCCCATGCTTACCAATAAGCCCCAAATCAGGCTGGGAATGTGCGTTCCAATGATTTCGCAGAGTATCCATGTACCCATACCCAGCGTCATGGATAGGATAGCGCCAAAGTTGGAAGCTCGCCGCCAGTACAAGCCAAATGTAAGCGGCACAAATAACGACACTAAGCTCAGCGCGGAAGACTGGCCTACCAATTCGTAGATGTTTGTCTTCCAACTGGCCAGTAGCGCCGAGGAAAGCGCCACACCAACTACGGCAAAACGCATCGTTTGCAATAATTTTGCGTCGCTGAGCTTTTTAAAATAAGGTTTAATTAAATTTTCACCGATGACGGTAGCTGGTGCCAGCATCGCGCTTGATGTTGTACTTAGTATGGCGGATAGCAATGCTCCGAAAAATAAAATCTGAATGAAAGTACTGCTATGCTGAAGTACCATTTGCGGCAGCACCATCTGTGGGTCGCCAGATTGCAAATCGGGGTAGAGCAACTTACTGCATAGCCCAATGTACAGGGGTATAAAGCCAATCGTCAAGTACATAAAGCCAGAAAGATACGCCGAACGCACGGATGTATTTTCATTTTTTGCAGCCATAACTCGCTGAAAGACATCTTGTTGTGGAATAGAGCCTAAGCCTATGGTAATCCATGCGGCTATGTAGTGCGTTACATCGTGTACGTTCCAGTGCGGGGTAAAGCGAAAGAAGCCTTCTGGTGTGGCCGCCAGCACACGCTCCACGCCGCCAGCCTTATCGCTCACTTGCCAAGCAATGAGAAGCAATCCTACTAAAATCATAACGGTTTGCACCGAATCCGTGATGGAAACTGCCCACATACCACCAATATAGGTGTAAATAACTACCACAATAGTACAAATAGCTATACCGGCTATGAAAGGAATATCTGTCAACGTATGCAGAATGACAGCCATGGCTACTAATTGTGCTGCAATCCAGCCGAAGTAAGATGGCACCATAAATACAGCTGACAAAAATTCGGCATTGCGACTGAAGCGCCCTTTGAAATAATCGCTAAAAGTCAGTATATTCAACCGATATAAGCGACGCGCAAAAAATGCGCCCACCAGCACCAAGCAAAGCGCGGCACCAAAGGGATCTTCCATGACGCCGATGAGGCCATGCTGTACAAATTCAGAAGAAGCCCCCATCAAGGTTTCTGAGCCAAACCAAGTGGCAAACAAGGCGCTAGCAGCTACAAATAATGGCAACTGCCGACCAGCAATGACAAAATCTTTGGTTGAATGCACGCGCCGGGAAGCCCACCAGCCGATCAGCAGTGTGATTAATAAATAGGCAATTATGAATCCAATGAGCATAACTTGGGTGTTTTTTAAATGTTGTTAAGCACTTATTCCAAATCAAAATGCCACCTATGGTTTTGTAAATCGCTGGTTTTAAATGAGTTAAGGGTTGGTTAATGATAATTACACCTGATTCCATGCTGCATGACAACCGTTCGGGATTATCAGAAAAATAATAACCAACGTAATAAGGCACAAATATAGTCTTTTGAATGGTAGCACCCAATCAATATTAGAGCAGCCTAAGTAGCTGCCTGCTCTGGGCGGATGCGGCGGGTTTGGCTGCGTGGGTGTTGCCGCTTGCTTTGTCCTGCGGCTTACTAAAGAAACTGGTTTAAGACAATTTTAACAGCTAATCAATACGATAGCAAGCACTTCGCGCTTTAACAATTGTTAATAGATTCGTGTTGAACATCATTAGATGAATGAAGAAAGCAAAAAACGAAAACGTTTCGGGCATTCATAATTGAGCATAAGCATACAAAACCACATAAAATCATTTTTAATTAAATTAAGAGCAAAACCGCCTATATTATGAGAGCTATTCCATATCTGATGTTTGCTTTTTTGTGCTTCGCCATGGTGCCTACTATGACAGCACAGCAATACTTTGGGCGCAATAAGCCCAATTACACGCGCTTTGATTTTCAGGTACACCAGACCAACAATTTTGAAATCTATCATTATCTTGAAAACCGCGAATACCTGCAGCAGTTTGCCGATTGGGCCGAGCAATGGTATGCGATGCATCAGCGTATTTTACAAGATTGTGCAAAAAAATCCCTTGATTCTTTATAATAATCATGCGGATTTTCAGCAGACGAATACCATTTTCGGCAGTATTGGTGTGGGTACGGGCGGGGTGACGGAAGCCTTTAAAAATCGAGTCATCATGCCTATCGCTATGTCCAATCAGCAAACCTTCCACGTACTGGGGCACGAATTGGTACACGCTTTCCAGTATAATATGGTCATCAATGGGGATTCAACAAATCTGAACAACATTGCTAACCTGCCACTTTGGCTCGTAGAAGGGCTGGCAGAGTACATGTCTATCGGGGGCATAGACGCCAATACTGCCATGTGGATGCGCGATGCCGTTATTCATAATGACGTACCCAGTATTGAAAATCTTAACAACCCGCGCTATTTCCCGTATCGCTATGGCCATGCGTTTTGGGTGTTTTTGACTGGCATGTATGGCGATGAAGTAGTGCGACCATTTTATATAGCTACCGCCAAATATGGTTTTGACAATGCTTGTGTGGTGGTATTAGGCATGACCCGTCAGGATCTGTCGCGCCTGTGGGAAGGCACCATTAAGTCGCATTTCAGCAAGTTTGTTGAGGTGATACCCGATTCCAAAACAGAATCCACTAACAGAACTGCCAACCGAGTGAAAGGTCAGAAAGACCGGACGTATGGTACGCGCCTTATCTCTCAGGACAATGCGGGGCGTATGAATATTTCACCGGTGGTAAGCCCTAATGGGCGCTACGTTATTTTCCTTTCAGAAAAGGATATTTTTGGTATTGACCTTTTCTTGGCCGATGCCAATACCGGTGAGATCATTCGTAAGATAGCCAGTACAGCCAAAGATGGGCACCTGGATGATTTCGACTTTATAGAATCGGCGGGCACGTGGTCACCGCGTAGCGATCAGTTTGCCTTTGTTGCATTCAAAAAAGGCAAACAAGTGTTGGTGATCAAAAATGCAGAAACCGGCAAAACCGTAGAAGAGATTAGCATGAAAGGCGTGCCAGCATTCACCAACCCAGCATGGTCGCCTGATGGCCGGAAAATTGCTTTTACCGGGCTGGTACAGGGTCAAGTGGATTTGTACACGTATGATCTGCGCACCGAGCGCGTGGAGCAACTCACCAACGACCCCTATTCTGAAATGCATCCACACTGGTCGCCTGATGGTACGCTGCTTATTTTCGCTACCGATGAACTCAGCTACGAAAAAGGCCGCAAAAACGGCAAGTTCACTTTTAATCTGGCGGAATTGGATATGGCGAGCCTTCAGTCCAAGCATATTGATGTGTTTCCGGGCGCGGACAATCTCAATCCTGTATATGATAGTGAAGGCAACATTCTGTTTCTATCTGACCGCGATGGTTTTCGCAATATTTATAAATATGATGTTGCAACAAAAAAGGTATTCCGGCGCACCGATCTGTTCACCGGCGTGAGCGGCATCACCCCGTATGCCCCTGCAATGAGCATTGAACGGCGGCGCGATCGGGTATTCTTTATGCATTATTTGAAAAATAGTTATAGTATTTATCGCGCTCGTCCTGAGGATTTTATATTTGAAGAAGAAAATCCGAATGAAGTGGATTTCACAGCAGCTATCTTGCCTCGGGTCAATCCGGCGGTGCGCAGTGTGGTAGATGCGCAACTGCGCGAGGCAGACCGTATCGCGAGTGAGATGTTGCAAACCTTCCTAACGCCTAAACCCTATCGCCCGAAGTTCAAACTCGATTATTTAGGGGGCAACACCGGGGTGGGCATCGGCAATAATGCATTTGGTACTACCTCTGGCCTGCTCGGTGGCGTGGATTTACTCTTCAGCGACATCTTGGGGAACAATCAGTTTTTCAGTACGATTGCCATGAATGGTGAGGTGACAGATGTTGGCGGGCAGCTTACCTACCTCAATCGCAAACGCCGGCTCAACTGGGGCGCTACACTTTCGCATGTGCCTTTCCGGCAGGTGGCGGGCGGCTATCTCGGCATTGATACGATTCCAGGGTCGGGGGGCTTCATTGCGGATCGCTTTATTTTTCAGTTTAACCGAATCTTCGAACAGCGCGTTGGGCTATTCACACAATACCCATTTTCCCAAATCTTGCGCGTAGAAGGGGGGGCTTCGGCCTTCCGCTACAGCAATCGGATTGATATATTCAATAATTATTACGATGGTTTTGGTAGATTGGTTTTTCAAGAACGGGAACGCCAAGATGCGTCCCCACCATTCGCTTTGTTTACGGCGCAAGCGGCTCTGGTTGGCGATAATTCCTTCTTCGGGCTTACTGCTCCATTGCGCGGGCATCGCTTCCGGCTGGGTGCCGACCAATACTGGGGCGAATTCAATTTCACTTCCGCCACTGCCGATTTGCGGGTATATCGCTTTCTTAAGCCTGTAGGCTTGGCCTTCCGTGTCATGCACTATGGTCGGTACGGCGAAGGTGGCAACCGCTTGTTTCCGTTCTATGTGGGTAGCCCATGGTTTATGCGGGGCTTCAACTCCAACGCCACCGAAGAGCTACTTGTCGCCAATGGTCAGTCATTTGATCAGCTTTTGGGCAGTAAAATGGCAGTCGGCAACTTCGAAATTCGCATTCCATTTACAGGGCCAAAGCAGTTGGCGCTTATCAAGTCCAACTTTTTGTTCTCGGATCTCAACTTCTTTGTAGATGCAGGGGCGGCTTGGTTCGATTTTGAGCAATTTAATCCCTCTGCTGATTCAGGTTTGCCTGAAGTCAAGCCCGTATTTAGTGCTGGGGCTTCGCTGCGTATCAACGTGTTTGGCGCTATGGTGGTAGAACCCTACTACGCCTATCCTTTGTTGAAAAATAGTCGCTTTGTATTTGGATTAAATATCCTTCCAGGCTGGTAAATGACTGATAGTCAGAACCTTATAATGGGGCAATGGTGCAGCTACACTGTTGCCCTACTACCCGCCGCTCACGGGCGGTATAAGCACCACCTCATCACCTGCGCGCAGGGGCGTTTCGTCGTGTGCATAAGCACCATTAACGGCAATAGCCAGAGAAATCAACTGCTGCAAAGCTGGCTGCTGCGCCATCAGTTGTTGCCGAAGCGCACCCACAGTGAGTGGCGTATTAGGTAGTGGAAATTGTATTTCGCGCGTACCAAAGATGTCTTTTACGATACCGAAATTGAGAATATGAATATGCATGAGTAAGCCATTCTATATGGTTAGAATCGTCGTGCTATGTGCATCGGACGATCCATTTGAGTATCCGATTGGAAGGTATTCAACAACGATACCTACCGTTCCTCCGCATCGAATTGCTACATAACTTGACAAAATTAGTACATTTTTTGTAAAAAAAAGTACTTTTTTCATCACAAAAGCCGCCAAATTTTATATTGTTAAAATTCGATTTGAACAATAAAGCAGTATCCAAATATATTGTTAATTGACAAAAACAGGCTGAAATAGCCAAATGGCGGATAATTTTGCATCCTTTTTAAACAGGCGCCTCAGCGCAATGTGGATAACTTTGATAGGAAAAGTATTGACACAAAGGTAATTATGATATATATTTGCAGCCGTATTCATTTTTTTTAAAGCAAATCAGAGAAACCTTCTAACAATCCTTTCCCATATTCACTTAAGTGTCGTGCATGATATAATCCTTTACACATTTTTATAATAAGATATAATCCACACTAAATTTTTTTTAAAAACGAGAGCGTGCTCTCGAACCATGAACATAAAAAACTTGTAATGAATTTCCCATGGACACTGGTTGTCGCAGCGGTGATGCTTCACCTCGCGGCCTCCATAGAATTAAACGCGCTGCCCCCAAGCAAATCGGATGACCCAGTTAGCCGATGGAATGGAGAAACAGAAAGCGCCATCAAAGAGCGCCTCCCGCAGATTCGGCTTCCTTTTGAGCCGAAATACAATGTCCGGGTGCGCAACTACATCAAAGATTACGTAGTAATCGGCTACCGCCAGACCGAAGAAATGCTCGGTCATTCGATCCGTTACTTCCCGATTTTCGAGCACTACCTGACCGTAAACCGCTTGCCAAAAGAACTGATGTACCTACCGATTGTAGAATCTGGGCTTGACCCTAAGGCCAAATCGCCCGCGGGTGCGGCTGGTTTGTGGCAATTGATGAGCGCCACAGCACGGCAGTATGGTTTGCGTATAGACGGGCAAGTGGACGAACGGCTTGATCCCTATCGTTCGACAGAAGCCGCAGTAAGGATTCTTGCTGATTTGCATGCACAATTTGGCGACTGGCGCTTGGTGCTCGCAGCGTACAACTGTGGCCCGGGCAAAGTATTAGCGGCGATGCGTGCCTCAGGGTGTAAAGATTACTGGGGCTTAGAGCCATACTTGCCCGCAGAAACGCGGCGTTATGTGCCCTCTTACATCGCAGCAGCTTACGTTTTTAGCTTCTATCACCATCATGACTTGACGCCCAAGTATCCGGCGCTCAATTTACGCGAAACGCGCGTGCTCAAGGTGTACCAAGGCCTTACCTTTCAACAGATTGCAACGGCTTGCGGCGTATCGCCAACTACGATTAGCACCCTCAACCCGGCTTACGTGCAAAGAACGGTGCCCAAAAGCACGAAAGGTCACTATGTCATTGTACCGGCTAATGCCGCCACCGCTTTTAAGGATTTTTTGGCAAGCCGTAGCAATGCCTCGCTGGCCGCTGTCGCTGGGCCGCCCAACACCTTCAAAAGTACATACGTTGTGGCCAAAGGTGATCGCATCGAACAATTGGCGCGCTTGTTTCAATGCTCCATTGAAGATATTATCCGTTGGAACGGGCTATCCAATAGCAAAATATTTATCAACCAGGAACTGACGGTGTACTTGCCAAGTGAACTGCTACCTAAGCGTGCGTAAGTAGCTAAAAAAATAACCCTCCACGACGTGCCGGATGCTCAGGTATCGGGCACGTTTTTTATTTTGTGCACATCATAAGCTGATCATAGTCAAAACCTTACAACCGCTTGTCTGGTTAACACAAGTATATGGAAAACCGTATTCAACTGCGCATCCGAGAACGGATACCTGAAACCGATCGCGCAACTACGCTTCTGCTGGAACCATTAGATGTAGCCATGTCGTATCAGGCTGGACAGTTTATTACCCTGATTTTCAGGCGATTCGGCGCAAAAGAGCTTCGGCGCTCCTATTCTTTTTCCGCTACTCCGGGCGTGGACCAATGGCCAGCCATTACCGTAAAAAAAATACCCAACGGCAGGGTGTCTCGTTATTTGGCCGATCAGGTGCGGGAAGGTGATGTGCTGGAAGCCATCCCTCCGGCGGGTCAGTTTTTGCTGCCTCCCACTAAAGCCGCAGCACGCGACGTGGTGTTGATCGGAGGTGGGAGTGGTATAGCGCCTTTGTACGCCATCCTGAAACAAGCCCTGCAAGAAGAACCACACAGTTGCATTACTCTGATTTTGGCAAATTCCAACGAACAAGAAATCATTTTTAGACGTCAATTGCGAATCTTAGCACAACGATTCCCCACTCGCTTACAAATTATTCATTTGTTGAGCACCACGAGCGTACCGCTTCAGGCCTTGCAAGCACAGGAAGCACCTGCGCAGATTCGGGTACAACGCCTCAGTAATGAATTGGTACAACAGCTTGTTGATGAGCATTTTAAATATGAGGCACAACACGCAGATTTCTTTCTCTGCGGCCCGAAAAACTTGATGCTGAAAGCCTCGCAGATGCTGCGTTATATGCAATTTGGGGCAACGCAAATTCACCAAGAAATATTCGATATCGTGACCCCCCATCGCCCCCAAGCAGCCGCCTATCCTAATAGTATGGCACACATTCGACTGCGCGGGCAAGAATTTTGCATTCCTGTAAAGGCTGGCGAAACCATTTTGGAAGCTGCTGGCCGCGCTGGTGTTGAGTTACCTTATAGTTGCCGTAGCGGTATCTGCACTGCTTGCAAAGCGAAGCATCGTGGCGGCGAGGTAGAAATGTTCATTTATTCTGGTACCATCACTACCCGCGAGAGCGATGGTATCATTTTCACCTGCGTAGGCTATCCGCTTACCGAAACGGTGAGCTTAGAAATCGGATAAGCCCGATAGGTATAATGTGTTTTGAACTTCGCTTGTAGATTGCTATCTTTGTAAAGACGGCATACAACCAAAATTTATATGCAGATGCCGAGCATGAGTTGTTAGAAGCCTTTTGATAAGGCTAAATTTATATATTATAATATATTTAATATTTTAAATTCGTAAAAGGCTAACTATAAGCATTTTATAAAATTATAGCCTATATTATTTTAAAAATAAGTACATTATTACACCTTGAAAACAACGTAACAACCTACACAAAAACCGATTCTGCTATGTTCAAACGCCTACCATTATTCTCGCTTGCGCTGTGTTTTTTTACGTTCCCACTTTTCGCGCAGATGCAGCGCGCCATCGTAGAGGAAGACTATATCATTCGCGTAGAGATGACCGACCTGCCCGATGTAGTAACTGTGCGCGGTACAGAGATAGCACAGCTGCCAGGTTATCCGAAGGGTTTTCCGGCGCACCCAAATTTTAAAAATTTTCGCAATGTGACACTTGCTGACCTCACGGGCGATGGTGTTGAGGAAATCCTATTGGCTACCAATCGAACCTTGTATGTCTTTGCCAATGCCACCCTGCTCTGGTCGAAGCCACTACTGGGTGCAGCGATTTATCCGCCTTCGGTAGCGGATATGGATGGCGACGGGTTGCCAGAAATCGTGCAACTGACAGGCGGCGTGAATGAACAAGGTAGGCTGTATGTTATAGATCGGAATGGACAAGATTTGCCGAATTTTCCACGCAGTTTTAACGACCGGTGGTTGCTTTCTGCACCAGCACTGGCGGATATGAACGGCGATGGGCGCTTAGAGATCATTGCCTGCGAACGCCTGCCGCCAGCCGGACGCATTCAGGTGATTACGCTTGCTGGGCAGTCCTTACCAAATTTTCCGGTCACTTTGGATAGAACCCCCGCCGTGACGCCATCCGTTGGCGATGTTGATGGCGATGGCAGCATGGATATTGTTGTGGCTTCCACCGAAACATTTTACATCATCGGTCAGAATGGACAAATCAAAGCCCAACGCTCCAATCCTGAAGGACAGCGCTACAGCTACCAGTCACCCATATTGGTTGACTTAGATAACAGGGGTACGCTGGATATTGTAGGCGCTACGCATGGCAACTTGCCGCAATTTTATGTGCTTGACGCAAATGCTCAATTTCGACCTGGTTGGCCAATACCAGTGCCCGACAACAACTGGACGTATTCCACGCCTTCCGTTATCCGATCGGAAGAGGCATATATGATTATGATGAGCCGCCCGATTGGAGAAACCACCAACGATATGCTCTTTGCTTGGGATAAAGATGGCCAGTCTCGCGCTGGTTTTCCGATTGTAGAAACCGGCGGGCAGGAAGGCATCATCAGCGTAGCCGATGTAAATGACGATCACCACATGGACGTCCTCTTTGGCAGCAATCTGTTGGGTACAGATGGACGTGGATTCATACACGCGCACCAAGCTGATGGCGGTGGGCCCATCGAGGGCTTCCCACTGCGGCCACGCGGCTGGACGCTGCTCAATGGCGCAAACATTGGCGATGTGAATGGCGATGGGCAGATGGACTTGGTGGTACTGTCTTACACCCTCAATTTTGGCGCAGCTCAGGATTCGGTGTACCTCAACGTCTATACCCTCCCTACTCCGTACACGCCCGACCGCGTCTGGTGGCGAACTTACAAAGGCGACAATACCCGTAGCGGACTTCTGACGACGCCTGCCACAACGCCAAACCGCTCACGCGCCCCTCTCGTAGAGCCAATCAATATGTGGTTGCAACAAAATCCTGTTACAGATTATGCTTCTATTCAACTCAATCTGACGCAGGGCTATACGCTTGCGCTCATTTTGTACGACAACTTGGGACGCCCGCTGCGCCGTGTTTTTCAAGGACAATTGGAGGCTGGCCAGCATCAGATAGAACTGGCAATGACCGACCTTCCGGCGGGTATCTATCGCTTGCAAGTGCTTGGTCATCGAAGCGTCGCCACGCTTTCTATTGTTAAGATGTAACTCCAGTTTTGGATATTGGGATATTGGGATATTGGGGGAATACGACATCTTTTTGTCGAAGGAGATAGATTTAAATTGTTTTAATCTTTTGATTGTCAGTATTTTATAAAATAGCCGCTCAGACTTCGCACATCGGAAATGGTGTGACTACTACTTCCTATCTTGAAAATGCGCTCATTTGATTTTTGGACGCCATTTTTTACCATTCGGACAGCCGCCTTTTCCATTCGGACAAAGCTACTCGCAGTGGCGCTTTTTCTGCTCTATATTTGAACCAAGCAAACAACTTAAGCGCATGCTAAAGTGCTGAATGCCCCAGTTTTCTTAAATTATTTTAACCTTAAAATCAGCGACTTATGAAAAAGCTCTTTCTTTTTAGCCTTGCAATCACCTGGATGGTAACCTACAATCATTTGCAAGCTCAAAACTACGCGGCCGCAGCGCCACCAGCGGAATCCCCAAAAGCAACAAATAACCCCCAAAAACAGCCGTAACCAATACGAGTATGACGCCGGCTGCTTTTCTGGGCGGCAACATAGCGCTCCAGAATTACTTGCAACGTAACCTGAAATACCCGACAGACGCGAGAGCGAACGGCATACAAGGGCAGGTGATTGCCAGTTTTTACATCAATGCCGAGGGGCAGGTAGCCGATGTCCAAATTGAAAAATCGTTGGGGCATGGCTGCGATGAAGAGGTTAGACGCTTGCTCGAATCCACGCAGCAGTGGCAACCAGCAAGATTAAACGGCATTCTTGTAGAATCGAGGGTAAGAGTAGGGGTCAACTTCCAATTAAAGGATTATTAAGTACCTATGCAGATAAGTAAATGTAGCATATGGTTTTCTTATAAAGATTTAATGTAAGGGGGAACTTTATGATGCTCCGGGCAAATAACGGCCTGGGGCTTTTTAACAAAAATAAGGTGCCCCCAATACAGATTGCTGGGTTTTTTGTGATGAAAGCCCAGTAATTTTTTTATAAAAAAAATGCTACAGCACCTTTCGCTGCCGCAAAACTAACAGAATGATGCATAGCACTGCAAGGCCAGCAGCCATGCCCGCCTCCATCCATTCCCGTTGCACAGTTCGGATGCGACTTTCCAAAAAATACGGATTAGGTGCGTTCGGCGAACCTTGTCCGTAGCGGATTTCCCAGTTGTCAGGGTTGGCATTGTCGAGCGTAGGCAGTAGTAGGCTCAACGTAAAGATAGAGTCGGTAGGTAGCAAATCGTATTGCACGCTATCCACCACGGCGCCGTAAGCGGTGAAAAGCTCTAATCGTTCTTGTCGTTTGTTCAAACCAAAAGGCAAGCCGCCTATCACATTGTAGGCATGGGGAAAAGCGCGATAAAAACGTTGTACATCCTGGCACACCACCAAGTAGTCATTAGGCGCGATGCTCACACTTGGAAAGACAAACTCGTTTTTCATATCTGCCAGTATCCAATCGCGGAGGCTAACCACTTCGCGCGAGTTATTAAAAATTTCAATCCAATCGCCTGATTGTCGGTTGTTTGGACTGATTTCATTAATGACCACCTTGCCCGCCAACGGGTGCTCATATTTTTCAAAAATAGCTTTGATATAGGTTGTTTTCTCTTGCAAGCGCAGTTCGATGTCCCGTGCTTGTTGCTGTGCTTCGTCCATGCCTTCCCAGTGTGAAAAACGATAGCCATTGACCGGTAACACCTTTAATTTGACGGGTATGTTGGCAAAATAGATGCCTTCTAATGGCTGTTGACCATTTATAACCGCATAATCGTTCAGCAACACATTGCCTCCCCCTTCTACCGCTACTTGCAACTCACGCAGATCGCCCGTATCAAAGCGATCCATCAGGTGCATGTGCATATGCAAAGGGCGTCGGCGCGCAAATTGGCGCAGTACTTCCACCTGTTTGTGCCATTTGTCAGGATCGAGGCGCCATCGGTACAAATGACGCGGTATTTCTGGTTGTAAGGTCTGATACAATTGCTCAATATGCTCCAGCACCCGCTCCGACTGGAATGTGGTGTTGAGATGATCGGCGAAGCGGTTCACAAAGGTGCTTGCAAACGTTGGATTCTCTAACAATCGGCGAAGTAAGAAGGTGCTCCAAGGCGGGTTGGGCCATAAGGGGCCATTAGGCTCCGTATGAAAGGCAAGACTATTATTTTTGTAAGCAAATGGGTCGTGTAGGCCAAAGCCCCAGTCGGTATCGTACAATATCCAACGCCAGCGCCCATCAGGGGTGCGTGGGCGCCAGTATTTGATATTGCCACCAGCATCCTGATTGTCAAAGTAAATTTGTGCAATTTGATAATTGATAAAATTATCCACATCCATAAGCGTCTTTATATATTCATAATTAGACGCCTCTCGCATATCATTACGTGTAATAAAATCGAGTAAATGCCTGTAATGACGGGTGCTGCCGCGCCGTTTCATGACATTATGCTCCAGGAAATCAATGCTATCTTTATGCACACCTTTATTATGATCGGCAATGAAATAGCGGTTAATTTTTTCCCGAATATTATAAATACCCCAGTATTTGCCGTTGATGTACACATGCGCTGGGCGGTAGGCTTGTTTATCTATGTCCCAGTCGTCGAGTAGCCCCGTCATCAAGGCATCGCGAAAATGCGTTTTACCCCAGTCGCTCCCCGAATTGCGCAGCACTAAGAATTTAAAGTCGTTCAAACCCTGATCACCAAATATCGGATGATAAATACGCTTTTGTCCGTAGCGTTCGCGCGCTACAATGACCAACGATTTCTGAGGAAACAGGCGGCTCACGCCTCCAAATAAGCGCATCCCAGATAGGCTATTGTAAACGCAGCGCTTATCAGATTCAAAAATTTCAATATGCGTAGGCACTTCCTTGGTTGTCCAAAAGTTGGCACCAGGCTTCTTCCAAGAATTGTCGGCTAAGTAGTTGCCCTGCACAAACATACCTTTGTCCGGATCAAATAAAATGGATGGCGTGATACCAATAGATACAATCGGAAAATTGGTTGGTGGCTCATCAATAAGGTAGGTATGTGCCTGCGGCCGCCCTGTCTGTCCGGTTTGCCAAGCAATAGCGCGCACCACCGTGGTACTTGTGAGCAGTATCGGCTTTCGGTACACCGCTGAGCGGCGCGTGGGGGTAGAACCATCAAGGGTGTAGTAAATAATTGCATCCGAATCCGAAGCAAAAAGTTGTACGCTTACTGCGCCCTCATAGAATCCGCCATCCGGGTAAAATTCGACTTCTGGGATTTGTTCCTGCTGTGCCGCAACGCGGATGGCAACCCATAAAAATAGTGTTAATAGTGTGGTTTTCTTCAAGTGTTGCCCTTTTGCGACACAAATTAAACCTTTTTATATTGCTTGTAAAGAGGGGAGCGCATTTTTTTTCATTAAACACAGAAAATCAGTAAGATAAGGAGCTTTTAGGCCATTTTAAAAGTAATCGGGCGAGCAGGGAGCGGTGGGCGGCAATGATTTAATCTATTATAAGAAAATGAATGCGTCTTTATTTCTTAAAAATGGTTGTTGAGGCAATCGTTTTAAGGTTTGACTATTTTTTTAGTTAAATAGCTATTTGGATAGTTGCTTTTTAATGAAAATGACGTATATTTGCAGAACAGTGTCAAGAATTTTAAAATAACAACCATGAACACACTAACGAAAGCCGAGGAAGAAATCATGCACATCATCTGGCGCTTGGGCCCTTGCGCCGTAG